>JANPGB010000245.1:0-11002 GCA_031423695.1 Verrucomicrobiota bacterium | reverse complement strand
ACCGTGACTTTTGTGGAGGAAAAGGCCGTCTCTATTGAACTGCCATCCTCGGTGATTCTGACTGTGTCCGACGCGCCCGATGGGATTCGTGGCGATTCCGCCAACAACGTTCAAAAGACAATCATCCTCGAAACCGGCATTCACTGCCAGGCCCCACTGTTTATTAAGACCGGGGAAAAGATCAAGGTGGATACGCGCACCGGCAAATATATGGAACGGGCCTGAGTGCTTCTGTTTTTTTCTCAAACTTGCCGTTTGGGATTGCCTGGCCCGCCTCGCGCGGGCCTTTGCTTTCAACGATTCAGCAAATAAATTTCTTTCCACCCAAGAGTTTAACGCTAAGATTTTTGCATGCCCGAGCCGATGCATAAAGGAGAAACGGTTTATCGGGGAATTCCCGTCTCCGTCGGCGTCGCGCGCGGGAAAATTCTCGTTCTAGGAAAATCCCGGCATACCATTTCCAAACAAGCCCTTGCCGAGACCGAGCTTGCCGAGGAAGTTAACCGGCTGCAAAAGGCGCTCCTCCAGACACGCCACGAAATCCTTGAAGTCCAGCGCAAAGTCACGGCGGCCATGGGTGCTTCCGAGGGTAGCATTTTTGACGCGCATCTCCTCGTGCTAGAGGATCGCACGCTGATAGACGAAGTCGTCCGGCTGATTCAGGAACAACACACCAACGCCGAATACGCCTTTCACACCGTGGCGGAACGTTACGCCGCCACGCTGGCAGCAATTGCAGACGAATACTTGCGCGAACGGGCCGGCGACATGCGCGATGTTGCCTCCCGGGTGCTGAACAACCTGCTCGGCAAGGCGGAAAATTTCGACCTGCGGGATCTCACGGAGCCGGTCATTGTTGTCAGCCACGACCTCACGCCGTCGAGCACCGCGCAGATGGATCGTTCCAAAGTGCTTGGCTTCGCCACGGACGTGGGCAGCAAGACTTCGCACACCGCCATCATGGCCCGTTCGTTGCGCATCCCCGGTGTCGTCGGTCTGAATAATGTCAGCGAGGCCCTGCAGACCGGACAATACGTGTTGCTGGATGGCTACAACGGAACGGTCATCCTGAATCCTACCGACCAGACGCTGTTTGAATACGGCCAACTGATCCGCAAACAGGTTTCGCTGGAGGAAAAACTTCGCGATGTCGTGTTTCAGCCCGCCGTGACACTGGATGGTCGGCAAATTGTGCTCTCTGCCAACATTGAGCAGGCGGACGACGCCGTGGCTGTCAAAGCCAGCGGCGCGGAAGGTGTGGGCTTGTTTCGCACGGAATATTTATTTATCAGCCGCAACGAACTTCCCAGTGAGGAACAGCAGTTTCAAGAATACTCGCGCATCGCCGAGGCGCTCAAGCCGCAGGCAGTGGTGATCCGCACGTTGGATCTGGGCGGCGACAAATTCCTGTCGCACCTCCAGGTGCCGGCGGAGATGAATCCCTTCCTCGGCTGGCGCGCCATCCGCTACTGCCTCCAGCAAAAGGATATTTTCCGCAACCAGCTCCGCGCCATTCTCCGCGCCAGCGCCCACGGGAACGTCAAGATGATGTATCCGATGATCTCTGGCCTGCATGAATTGAACCAGGCCAACGCCCTTGTCGAGGAATACAAAGGCGAGCTGCGCCGGGAGGGGATTCCTTTCGACGAGCACATGGAAATCGGCGCCATGATTGAAATCCCTTCTGCCGCGCTCATCGCCGACTCGCTGGCCAAGCGGACGAAGTTTTTCAGTCTCGGCACCAACGATTTGATCCAATACACGCTGGCGGTGGATCGGATGAACGAACGGATTGCGCACCTCTACGAGCCGACGCACCCGGCGATTGTGCTGCTGATCAAGGCGACGGTGGACGCCGCCCGCCGCCATCAAAACTGGGTCAGTGTCTGCGGCGAAATGGCCGGTGATCCGGTGCTGACCCCGTTGCTGCTGGGCCTCGGCGTGGACGACTTGAGCGCCGCCCCGTCCGTCGTGCCGCAGATCAAGTACATGGTGCGCCGCCTGAAAACTTCCGAGACCGCCGCGCTGGCCGAGTTTGCTTTGAAGTGCGAGTCCGCCTCGGAAATTCTGGCCCGCTGCCAGGAACTGGCCCGCGCGTGTGCGCCGAGCTTGTTTGAGAAGTAAATTTCCGCCCCACGGCTGCATTCCTTGGCCCGTCGTTCCCTTGACGATTTTGCATCCGGCGCAGTTTCCTTTTGTCATTTGCTGTCGGCCCTGATTAATTGGTCGGCATCCGACCGAACCAACTGGAAACCAAACTATGAAAGTCATCATCCTCGCCGCCGGTTACGCCACCCGCCTTTATCCGCTGACGCTCACCCAGCCCAAGCCGCTGCTGCCCGTCGCCGGCCAGCCGATGGTGGAATACGTCCTCGACAACCTCGCGCCCATCGGTGGGATTGACCGCATCTACGTCGTCACCAACAACAAGTTCGCCGGCCATTTCCAGAAATGGTCGGACAATTATCGCGCGACGAAATCAAAACTCAATTTCACCATTGTCAACGACGGCTCAACCGACGACACCAACAAGCTCGGCGCCATCGGCGACATCCACTACGTCCTGAAAACGCAGAACGTGGACGATGACATCATGGTTGTGGCGGGCGACAATTTGTTCAGCCAAAAGCTGGAGGGTTTCGGCCAGTTCTGCCGCGAGAAAAACGCGCCCGTGCTGGCGCTTTATGACGTGGGCAATCTGGAGGAGATCAAGAAATACAATTCCGTCACGATGGACGCCGCCGGTAAAATCACCTTTTTCGAGGAGAAGCCGAAGAATCCGACCAGCACCATGACCGGCATCGCGCTCTACTATTATCCCAAGTCCACGATTCCGCTGATCCGCCAATACATTGCCGAAGGCAACAACCCCGACCAGCCGGGACGGCTCATCCAATGGCTCTACCCGCGCACGCCGGTTTACACGTGGAAAGTTCCCGGCATCTGGTACGACATCGGTTCCAAGGAAACACTGGAAGAGGCGAACAAGATTTTCGCGAAGAAGTAAGTTTGGAGCTTGGATCAATGGCCGACCCGCTTATGTTGGCGGATTAGATTTTCGGGCACACGAACATCGCCCGGCATTTAGCTGCCGGGCGATTCTTTTGTTCGTCGCTTTGCACTTGGCCCGACAATTCTTGCGCTGTTGGAAAAATTTCGTCTAATCCCCGCACATGAACCACCCGTTGAACGCCCGCCAATGGAAATCCGGCATTGCCGCGTGGCTCGGCTGGATGTTTGACGGGCTGGACATGCACCTTTACACGCTGGTGGCCGCGCCGTTCGTCGCGCAATTGATCAGTGCCACCAGCACCACTGATCCGCAGGTGGGAAAGTACGCTTCCATCATTCAAGCCGCGTTCCTGCTGGGCTGGGCGCTGGGCGGAGGATTCTTCGGCTACATCGGCGACCGCCTGGGACGCGCGCGGACCTTGAGCCTCACCGTGCTGACGTATGCGGCATTTACCGGACTGTCGGTCTTCGCGCACACCTGGTGGCAGTTGATGATCCTGCGGTTTCTCGCCGCGCTTGGCATCGGCGGCGAATGGGCGGTGGGCGCGTCGCTCCTTTCGGAAACGTGGCCAAAACATTGGCGTCCGTGGATTGCCGCCGTGCTGCAATCGGGTGTGAACATCGGCATTCTCGCGGCGGGTCTGGCGAATTATCTGATGGCGGGCGCACCGCCGCGCTATTTATTTCTGGTTGGCGTGCTGCCCGCTCTGCTGGTGTTCTGGATTCGCCGTGCCGTGCCGGAGCCGGAGGAATGGCACGCGGCAAGGGCGGGCGCGCACAATAAATCGCCGGTCATCGGAGAACTGTTTCGCGGTGAAACCCGGCGCGTGACGGTCTGGGTGATGATCGTGTGCGGCATCTCGCTGACGGCGCACTGGGCGTTCATGTTCTGGCACCAGCAACACCTGCGTAATCTGCCGGACGTGCTGGCCATGTCCGCCGAGGCAAAAAACAAACTTGCCACCAAGGCCATGTATCTGGTCATCGCCTCGTCCATTGCCGGAAATTTTTTCTCGGGCTGGATCGCGCGGCTTATCGGCTACCGCGCGACGATTGCCTGGACGTTCGCGTTTTATTTTCTGGCGATGCTCGGGGCGTACGGAGTGGAGCGGGATCACACGGCGTTGCTCTGGTGGTTTCCGTTGATTGGTTTCTGCCAGGGAGTGTTTGCGCTGTTCACCATGTATCTGCCGCCGCTGTTCCCCACCTTGCTGCGGACGACGGGTGCGGGCTTTTGCTACAACATCGGCCGCATCGCGGCGGCGTTTGGCACGGTGTGGTTTGGATTGCTTTCGAAGGGGGGCGATCATCGCGCCGTGCTGCTGTACGCGGGATTTCTCTTTGTGCCGGCGGCAGTGCTGGCGCTTCGGATGCCACACGCGAAGGATTAAACCGATAACCATCGGCGATGGCATTGCTGTGCCGGAAGCGGTCGAGGGTTTCCCGCGCCGGCAAGACTCCGCTGCCTGCATTGCTTTAATTTTCAACCGTGAATGAAATCGGCCCCAAAACGAGCGGTGCCGCCAGCGGCTTTCCATTCGGCAAAGCCTCCACCGCCAACCAGCTTACGGCCACCTGGTATTCACTGGCTGACAACGGAGACTCGATCGCCACCCGCAGCAGGGGTCGCCACGGTCGGTTCCGGCGCAGTCCGGCCCCGCGAAGTCTTGCGCTTGTGTGAGCGACCTCAATGCGGAACGTGCGGCCATCCAGAGTGGCTTTTTGGACTTGTGCATCATCCGGCGTGTCGAGCAGCGGGCCTGCCGAAACAATGGCCCATGCTTTCCCGGGGCCGAGGCTCAAGCGGATTACGCGTTCCGACGAGCGATACGCCTTGGCCAAGGCTTCAGGCGGCAAAGGCGGGTCCGCGAGTACGGCAATTCCCTCCTTCAACTGCAACGTCAGTTCAGGATCCTGTCCGTCCAAGTCAAGCTGGACGATGGTCGTTTTCAAGACGCGATCTGCGGTCGGTTGTTTGCATCCAGTCATGGAGGCGATCATGAAACCCAGGGCGGTCGCCAGCATGAAGGTGCCTTCGCGGTGCGGCATTTATTTCTTTCTGCGCCATGTGCGGGCAAGCGCCAAGCCGCCAAGCGCGAGCAAAGTAATTGTCGAAGGCTCTGGAACGGAAGTCGCGAAGCCCCCGATAAGATTGTCATATTCAGCCGCCGTCGGGTTGACGCCGTTTAATGAAGCCGGGGCGGTGACGCTCTTCGTTCCGTTGGCGGCGATCGAGAAACCCCACGAGAATCCGCCTTCAAATGCGTGGAAGGAAGAGTCGGCGTTCAGGCTGACCAGCCAGGTTTTAAAAGTCAGGTTCAACCCGTTGGGTCCGCCTGGAAAATCACCAAAATTGAGCGCGGTGGCGGTTGTGTTGTTTGGCAGCGACAGGCCGGGTTTAACCACCTGGTTGGTCGCCGGTGTTGCTGGACCCTCGTCATAATACCACGGGAGATTATCCCCCCAGGTATTGTCGAATGCGGGGTCATAACCTCCCGGCGGCACGTCCACATAAGGCGCGGCCAGTTGCACGCCTGCAAAGTTTTTTGGCGGCTGGTTGTCCGCCGTGACGATCTGGTACCAGTTGAAATGATCCTCGCCGCACAGTGCCGCCGCCGCCGCCAGTGTGCCGGCGTTTGGAGGACTCGGGAGGGTGCTGAAACTGCCAGACACTCCGTTCACTCCGGAGGCATTGACCGTGATAATTCCGACTTGGTTGGTGCCGCAGTTCACGGGAATCGTGACGCCCAGCAAGGAATCCGCAAGGAGCAGGAGTCCGATGGTTAATGATACGGATTGGAGGTGTTTGTTTTTTGTCATAAACGTGATGAGGGTTTGAGTTTTGGAATTGAGACTGACTGGATATCAGTTTTAAAAACTGGGCGCGCATCGCAAAAATGGTTGTCGCCGAAGATCATTTTGTTGAGTGAAATGACTTCTAGGAGGCTGTGGGCCTGGCGTCAAGCCTAAAGTTTCAAAGAATGCAGAAAAGTAGGAAAGGGGGTGGCTCACCCGACCCGGAAGGAAATCCGCGCGATCAGGTCCTTGCCGAAGCTGTGCTGGAGACGGTCCAAGATTTCTTTTCGACGGTAGCGGACAATTTCGGCGAGCCACACGCTGCTGTCCACGGTCACGAACAAAGTTCCCTTGTGCAGGTTGGCCGGCTGCGCGTGGGCGACGATGTTTGGGTCGAGCAAATCATTCCAGACTTTCACCACTTCGGCCTCGCCGCGGCGGTTGTCGATTCTCAACTCCTTGAGCACGGCGGGGATGACCACACCCACGGCGCGCGCGCGGTCGGCTCGGGCCGTTTCCGCCGGGGTCAGATCCACGCCGCGCCAGGCGGCCAGCACGCGCTGCCGCCGGGACGATTTTGGGGGGCCAAGCGGCGGGATGCGTCTGGGCTGATAGGCCATGGCGTGGCAGGCGGAATTAAATTTCCGACCCCGCGGCAGGGGCGGCAGCCGAAATCATCTCCGTCGGATGCTGGATTTCGGCGTGTTCGTCAACGATCAGCACGCCGTGCGGCGGCAGATCATAATTGCCGGTGAAGGTGTTTCCGGTCAGGAAGTCGTGCATCGGCTTGTAGAACTGGAGCCGCACCTGGGAGTTCTGGTGGTTCAGAAGGAAGTAAACCTTGGTGCCGTCCTTCTCACGCATGCTGACCTGGACGTGTTCGGGAACTTTCAGCAAGGGATGGAGACCGCACATCTGGCGCAGCCAGGTGACCAGGTCGGTGTAAAAATGCGGATTGCTCTGCGTGCCGATGTAAATCGCCCGGCCGAGTCCGAAGCTGTTCATGGTCATGGCTGGCTTGCCGGCATAAAAGTCCTTGGCGTAGGTGGCGAGCACCTGGCATTCCTTCGGTTCGATGAGGTCGCACCAGAGCCGGGCCGTGTGCAGATGGCTTGTTGGAAATGCGCCCCGGAACGTCAGGTGATTTTCCTCGCCGATGGGCAGGGTGTCAAACTCCTGCACTTCCAGGCCGAAGAGGTCGGTGAGGTTGTGCGGATACCCGGCGGCCGGGGCCAGATTGTGCTGATCCACCAAGCCCGTGTTGAACGTGCCGATCAAGGTGCCGCCGTTTTGCACGTAGAGTTTCAGGAGATCCGCTTCGCCGCTGGAGAGCAGATGCAGGGAGGGCGCGATGACGACTTTGTATTTGGACAAGTCCTCGTTGGGCCGCGCGAAATCCACGGAGATGTTCCGGTCATGCAGCGCGGTGTAGAACAGCTGGATGTGTTCGCGCAGGTTGAAATGCTTGGTGGGCTGGTTGGGTTGTTGCAGCACCCAGTCGCTGTCGTGGCTGTAAAGAATGCACACCTCGGCCTGCACCTGCGTGTCTTTGAGCAGGGGGGCGAGCATCTTCATCTCATCGCCGATCTGGGCGATCTCCCGGAAGGTGCGGCTTTCGGCGGCCGTGTTGTGCGGCAGCACGGCCCCGTGAAATTTCTCCGTCCCGAACCGAGGCTGGCGCCAGCGGAAAAATAAAATGGCTGTCGCGCCTCGCGAAACCAGTTGGTAGCTGAACATGCGCAAGACTCCGGGGCGGACGATCGGATTCACATCCTGCCAGCTGACGTTGCCGGCCTTCTGTTCGATGACCCAGAAACCGGTCTCCCCGTCCGGCGTGCGGATGCCGGTCTTCTTGAGCGATCGCAGCATGTCTATGTCGCACGCCTGCTCGGCGGATTTGGCCTTGATCGCTGCGGTGCTTTCCACTGAAACGAAATCCAGCGCCTCGGCCAGGTCGAAATGATCGAAGCGATGCACCAGTGGCCTCAGATTGGTGGTGACCGGACAGTTCGGCGTCAGCGCCCGCAGGATGTCCGCCTGCATTTTGACGAACTGCACAATCGTGTCGCTGCAAAACCGGCACCAGTTCAGCACCAGCGCTGGGTTGTGAATCGTGGGCGCGGCCATCGGCATCGGCACCTGGTTCCAAGCGGTGACGACCTGGCCCCAGTGGCGCAGGCCCAGATTGTTGTTGAGGCGCTCAATGGTCTTGTATTTTTGCTCCAGCCAGAAATGCCAGTCGCGCCGGGTGTCCTCGTTGAAGGAGGCTTCCGTGAAATTGCCGCCCAGGCTGTTGTCGATCTGCCAGGCGATCAACTGCGGGTGCGGGCCAAGGGCCTTGGCCATCTGCTCCACGAGGGCCTTGGCATATTTCCAATAAACGTCGCTGTTCAGGCAGACGGCGCGGCGTGTGCCTTCATGCTTGGTCAGGCCGCGTTCGTCCACCGGCAGAATCTCCGGATGCTTCTGGGTGAGCCAGATCGGCGGCGCGGCGGTGGGGGTCGCGAGCACCACCTGGATGCCGGCCTTGCCCATGATATTCATTAAACGCTCAGCCAGGTGAAATCGTATTTGCCCTCCTCCGGTTCGCACAGACCCCAGGTAAATTCCCCGACCCGGACCACGTTGATCCCCGCCTTGAGCATGAGTTCTGCATCCAGCTCCCATTGGGCCTCGGGGTGGTCAGAGGTTCCAGCGAATGGGAAGACCCATTGCTCCGGGTGATAATCAACTCCGAAATACATAGGTGTTTAGATGGTCGCGCTTGTTGGAGCGAAACTAGTGGCTTTCCGCAAGCCCTGCAATGGAAAAATAAAATCATTCGCCGGCGCGCGTCATTTTGGACTTTGGACTTGGGGTTGCGAACTCTAAATTTGTTTTGTGCTGGAACAAATGACCCACGACCTGGCGGCCGCAAAAAATCTCGAGGAGGAGCAAATCCGCGCCGCTGTGGAGCAGCTCACGGACGAAAATATTCCGGCAGCGACCAAGGCTGCGTTTCTTTCGCAACTGGCGGCCAAGGGCGAAACGGTGGAGGAGATTGCCGCCTTCGCCCGCGCGCTCCGCGAGAAAGCCATTGCGCCCCCGCTCACCGCCGCGACCCGGGCCCGTGAAATTCTGGACGTGTGCGGCACCGGTGGCGACCATCTCAATACCTTCAACATCTCCACCACCGTGGCGATCGTCTGTGCCGCCGCCGGTATCGCCGTGGCCAAGCACGGCAACCGCGCCGTCACCTCCAAGTCCGGCAGCGCGGACGTGCTCGAGGCCCTGGGCATCCCTGTGGATCTGTCGCCCGCCGCCGCTGCGCAGGCGTTGCACGAACACAACTTCGCCTTCTTCTTCGCGCCCAATTTTCACCCGGCCTTCAAGCATATTGCACCCGCGCGCAAGCTCTGCGCCGCGCGCGGCCAGCGGACGATCTTCAATTTTCTTGGCCCGCTGCTGAATCCCGCCCGGCCCACGGCGCAGCTCGTCGGCGTGCCGCGTCCGCACCTGTGCGAACCGCTGGCGCAGGTGTTGCAGGCGCTGGGCATCCGACGCGGCATGGTGGTCTCGGGAAAAACTCCGGACGGAAATCTGGACGAGCTTTCCACGCTGGGAGAAACCACCGTGGCCGAATTCTATCACGAGCGCGGGTTCACAGTTTCAAGTTTCTCGCCCGAACAATTCCCGCTCCAATCCGCGACGCTCGCCGATCTGGCTGGCGGCGATCGCGACGCCAACGCGGAAATCGTCCGCCGCCTTTTGCGCGGCGACGAGCGCGGCCCCAAGCGTGACGCGGTGCTGCTCAACGCCGCGGCCGCCTTGTTCGTGGCCGGGCAGGTGAGGACGCTGGCTGATGGCTGGGAGCGCGCGGTGGAGTTGATAGATTCGGGCACGGCATTCAGCAAACTCAAGGCATTGACGAGTTTCGCCTGACCATAAATTACGCGGCGGGTTTTTGGCCGGGCTTCGGTGGGTTGCTCGAATTCTTGCGCTCAAAGCAATTCTTGCCAGCGGGATTTTGCAACCTGACAAATGTCAGACGGGTGTTGCAACATGCTGCCACTCAAGTCACCCAGGTGCCGGCCCTTCCAAAGCGTGGCCGCAGGATGCCGATTGACTGAACGGACTTTGATTCCAAGAGCCGTCTGGGTCTCCAGTTCCCCCCTGAAATTCGACGGACGACTGTTTAAGAAAAAACTTGCTTTTAGCAAGCCATTCGTTTTAAACCCTCATATCCAACAACAGGAGTAACAGCGCCACCCCAGAAGGAGGGTGGTCCAGCTAGATATGGCTTGGAACAAAAACAGTTTTCAGCAGCGGCACCCGCGCCGGAGCTTTGTTCATGGCCAATTCCAAGCCGCGCGGTTTGCGGTGCTGGCAATTTGGATGCTGGCGGGGGGCGTTGCCGTCGCGGCTTCCGCCCCGGGGCCGGATGCGTTTGGCTACACGCTCACGAACACGTCCAGTTTCAGCTTCACCAACATCACCAGCGGCAGCACGCGGGTGTTGGATTTTCACGACGACCAGCCGGTCACGGTCAACCTCGGCTTCACCTTCCACTTCTACGGTGCCAGCTACACGAACGTTGCTTTCAACCCCAATGGTTTCATGACATTCGGCGGGCCGAGTTGGGAGTACAGCAATGTCAATCTCACCATAACCGCGACCAGCAGCAACCTGCCCAGCATCGCCGTGCTGTGGGATGATTTTGAAACGGAATCCTTTCAAGCCGACAAGATGTACTACAAAACCACCGGCACCGCTGGCAGCCGCCAGTTCATCGTGCAGTGGAATCAAGTCGTTCCCGTGCCCGGCGACGGCACCGATACCGTGACGTTTGAGGCCAGGCTGTTTGAAGGGAGTGACCGGATTGTCTTTTCGTATTTGGATGCGGTGGTTTCCAATGAAACCACGCTCCCGCCGAATGCCGCCAGCAAGGGCGTCGGCGCGACGGTGGGCATTCGCGACACCAGCGGCCAGGCCAACAGCCGAAATCTGCAGTGGTCTTTTAATCAAGCGGTGATCACCAACGGACTGAACCTGCAGTTCACCCATCCCAACCACGCGCCGGTGGCGAACAATCAGGGCATGACGACGGCGGAAGACACGGCGACGAACCTGATGCTGACCGCGGGCGACGTGGACAGCACGAACCTGGTGTTGGCGCTGTTGAACAATCCGACCAACGGCACGCTGGGCACGTTGA
>JANPGB010000244.1:0-3299 GCA_031423695.1 Verrucomicrobiota bacterium | reverse complement strand
GTCGGCGAAAGCGGCTGCGGCAAGACGACGCTTGGCCGGGCAATCATCCGGCTGGTCGAGCCGACCGCAGGCACTATTTTTTTTGAGGGCGAAGAAATCACCGCGATGGACGGAGCGAAATTACGCGAACGACGGCGGAAGCTACAAATTATTTTCCAAGACCCTTACGGTTCGTTGGATCCGCGCCTGACGGTGGAGGACGTCATCGGCGAGGCGCTGGATCTTCACCGATTGTCCGAGGGAACCTCCGCGCGACGGAAGCGCATCGCGGAGTTGCTCCAAGCCGTGGGTCTGGATGCTGCCCTGGCGCAGCGTTACCCGCACGAATTTAGCGGCGGTCAGCGCCAACGCATCGGCATCGCCCGCGCGCTGGCGGTGGAGCCGAAGCTGATCGTCTGCGACGAGCCGGTGAGCGCGCTGGATGTTTCGGTGCAGGCACAGATCATCAACCTGCTCCAAGATTTGCAGCAGCAGCGCGGCCTGGCCTACCTCTTCATCGCGCACGATCTCGCGCTGGTGGAACACATCAGCCGGCGGTTGCTGGTGATGTACCTCGGAAAAATCGTGGAGCTGGCGGAAGCCCGAAGCATCATTGGTTCACCGAAGCATCCCTACACGCAGGCTTTGATTTCCGCCGTGCCAGAAGTGAATCCCGACACGAAACGTCAGCGGATGATTTTACCCGGCGATGTGCCGTCGCCGATTGACCCGCCAGCGGGCTGCCCGTTTCATCCGCGGTGTCCGGTGGCGGAGGCACGCTGCCGGACGGAAGTTCCGGTGCTGCGGGAATTGTCGCCGGGACATCTGGCGGCGTGTCATCTGGCATGACGATCCTTTCAAACTTCATCCGTAACCAGCCCCCCATTCGTCCCGTCTGGCTTTACGGCGTGCGGGGCACGGCGATGAAATCATGTTCCAGTGTTTTGGAACCGGCGGCGATCACCAGGCGGTAATCCACGCCCGGCTGGAGCAAATCGGCGCCAGCGCCCTTGATGGCAAGCTTCATCCCGCGAATGGGCGCGCCGTAGATGAATTCCCGGGTCGGGACGGAATTGGAATCGGAGACCAGATGCCAGATGGCATGAGGATATTTGTTGGTTTCCGCGTCGGTGGCGACCACGACCTTGACTTCGGTGAGTTGGAGATTTTTATTGATGATGAACACGACGGGGTTGGCGGGGATCTTGACCGCCCGGCCGCGCGCCATCCAATCACGCGGCGCGATGGACCGGTGGGATAGTTGAATAACCTGCGGGGCAAACCAGTCTCTATTAAAGTATAGGCTCAGGCCGCCGAGTAAAATAACCAGGGCGATGATGGAAATGTTTTTATTTGTCATGGCACGAAAGCTGACGCTAACAGTGAGAGAGTATTCAAAATGAAAAAAAGTTACAGACCGTTCTTGGCCGCCGTTTCCCGGCGGGGGTTCACGCTGATTGAATTGCTGGTGGTCATCGCGATCATCGCCATCCTGGCGAGCATGTTGCTGCCCGCGCTGGGCCGCGCCAAGGAAGCCGCCCGCCGCACCCAATGTTTGAATAATTTGAAGCAGTTGGGACTCTCCCTGCAAATGTACGCGGGCGACAACGCCGACCGGTTTCCGCCGCGCATGGGCGGCTCGCCGATCTGGCCGGCCTTGCTGCAGCCAAGCTATCGCAGTTTGAACATCATCCTCTGCCCGACGGACGTGCTGCAAGGCACCCCGGCCACCGGCGGCGGACCGGCCGGTTCCGCCGACGCCGCACCGCGCAGCTACCTGATCAACGGCTGGGGGGACTATTTCCCGAATTCACTCACCTCCACCAATTCCCTCAAAGAAAACGCGATTCTGAAAACCTCAGACACCATTATTTTCGGCGAAAAGCAGACCGACAAGATGGATTATTACATGGATTTCAACGAAGGCATCGCCGGCAATGACTTTGACCGCGTGGAATATGCGCGGCACTCACGCCCGAAACGGACCGATAAAGGCGGCGGTTCCAATTTTAATTTCGCCGACGGCAGCGTGCGCTTTCTCAAATACGGCTCCGTCACCTGGCCCTTGAACCTGTGGGCGATCAGCGATGCCGACCGGTTGAAATACGCCTTCCAGCTGCCGTGAACCAACCGGCAAGCCACCCCCATCGCTGGCGCGAATGACGCACTATTCGCTGGCGGGCAGGTCTTGGGATTAACAACCATAGGGTGGTCAGGGACAGGTTCCCGTCCGGTACACCGGCCTTTGGCTTCGCTAAAACCCTTGACCCACATCAAGGCCTCTCCTTCGCGTTCTTCCTATCTTCATGATGCGTGACCGCAATAGTGCCGGTCGCCAGCGAATTATGATTCCGACCGTGATTGAACTCGATGCGCGCGGCTTTGAACCGCCGCAGCCCTTGCTAAAAACCCTCGAAGCCGTCGCGACGCTGCCCGAGGGCGCCACCTTGCGCGTGCACACCCGTTGGCGACCTGCGCTGCTGTATGCCGAACTGGAAAAGCGCGGGTTCATTGGCGAATCCCAGGAGCAATCTGATGGAAGCTACCTTACCCATATCGGTCGCCGCTAAACCGGCATTATTGCGCGCGAGGCCAGTGGTCGCAGCCGCGCCTTCCGTCACGCTGCCGCTGCGCTTTGTCGTGACGGGACTGCTGGCGCTGGCCATCGGCACCGGCTGGCTGATCGCGCAACCCGGACTGCTCACGTCGTACCATTACAACCAAAACATCATCGCGCTGACACATCTATTCGTGCTTGGCTGGCTTTGCTCGGTCGTGATGGGCGCGATGTATCAGCTCGTGCCGGTCGCGCTTGAAACGAAACTTTACAGTGAGCGGCTGGCGAAATGGCAGTTCGCGTTTCACCTCGTCGGCTTCGCCGGCATGGTCTGGATGTTCCGCCGATGGGACATGAAACAGGTCGGCCACTTCGGCTCGGTGATGGTGGTGGGCGTGGGGCTGTTCGTTTACAACCTCGCCCGCACCTTGCTCCGCGTGCCGAAATGGAACGTCGTCGCCACCGCCATCACCTCCGCGCTCGGGTGGTTTTCAATCACGGTCATTGCCGGACTTTCCATTGCGGCGGCGAAATGCAGTTATGCATCCACCGCCGGGCTGGCCACGGCGCAAGGCGTGCGGTCGGTCGTGAGCGGCCTCCGCGCGGTGGGCGCGTTCATGTTGCACTTCGATGCCCTCAACGCCATGCACGCGCACGCGCATCTGGGCGTTGTCGGCCTCTTCACGATGCTCATCATGGGCGTGAGTTACAAACTGATCCCCATGTTCACACTGAGCGAAATTCAAAATCAGCGGCGTGCGAT
>JANPGB010000243.1:0-9810 GCA_031423695.1 Verrucomicrobiota bacterium | reverse complement strand
CCGGGCGCGAGCCGGCGCGCGGCGGACGCGGTGATGCGGCTCCTGGATTAGGAACGCTATGCAAGACTTGACGAGTTCGTTTTGGATTAAGGCGAAAGGCATTTTGTTTTTGTTGCTGGGCATCGCGGCGGCAACGCTGCTCATCCTGGACAATCCATCGTGGCGAACAGTTTCGCTGCTCGCACTTGCGATCTGGTGCTTCTGCCGGTTCTACTATTTCGTGTTTTACGTCATCGAAAAATGCGTGGACCCCGGCTACAAATTTTCCGGGTTGTGGTCGTTCGCCTGTTACCTCTTTCAAAACCCACCGGAAAAATAGCCTGGCTAAAGGCGCGCCAATCCCGTTGCGTCCGCGCCGCCGCTTGATTAACTTCCTCACGCCGTGAAGAAATCCAACCGCCCAGAAATTCCGCGCAAGACGATCTATCGTCTCTCGGTTTATTTGCGCTGTCTGGCGCGGCTCAAGGACAACAACATCCAGACCGTCTCCAGCGAGGCGCTCGCCAAGGTCGCGGGCGTGAAGCCCACGCAGCTGCGCAAAGATCTCGCCTACTTCGGACAGTTCGGTACGCGCGGTCTCGGCTACGCAGTGGCAGAATTGTCCAAGATGATTTCCGATGAACTCGGCACGACGAGTCTGCAACCGGTCAACCTCGTCGGCGTTGGCAATCTCGGCCTGGCACTCTTGTCGTATCGCGGTTTTGAAAAGGAAGGGTTTGAAATCATCGCCGCCTTCGACGCGGAACCGAGGCGTCGCCGCGACAAAAAGATTTCCCAGCCGCTGTTGAGCATGGAGGAAATGCCGGGCTTCATCCAGCAGCACCATGTGAAGATGGCGATCATGACCGTGCCCGTCGTGGCCGCGCAGGAAGTTGCGAACCAGCTGATCCAGGCGGGCATCACCGGGATTTTGAATTTCTCGCCGAGCGTGCTGTCGGTGCCGGAGGAGGTCATGGTCAACAACGTCAACCTCGCCATTGAATTGGAGAACCTCAGTTACTTCATCCAGGACTGACTGGCGGGCGGCACGGATTCTAATTTTTCTTCGCCGCGGCCTTTTCCAGCAGCAAAGTCCGGGCACGCGACATGGCCTCCTCGATGTTGCCGCAAACATTGTCATTCCCAATCCGGTCAAAAAACCCGGCGTTAACCATGGTGAACAGCGGCTGGGTGTGCGGTCCGCAAAGAATCAGGTGTTTGCCGTGCGTCCGCAACTTTTCGTAGAGGTCCTCCAGCGCGTTTAAGCCGGTGGCGTCCATCGCCAGCACCTCGCGCATGCGCAGGACCAGGACTTCAGGTTCCTGGCCGGCCCGTTGCAGCGCGGTCTCAAGTTTGTCCACTGCGCCGAAGAAAAACGCGCCAAACAGACGAAACACGAGCACGCCTTCGGGAATGTTCTTGCCGCTGGCAGCCAGTCCGCCTTCCAGTTCCGCGCTCGGATCGGTGGCGGTGATTTGCGTCGTCTCAGCGATGCGCTTGATGAACAGAACGGCAGCCAGCACCATTCCGATTTCCACCGCGACGGTCAGATCCACCAGCACCGTCAACACGAACGCCGTCAAAAAAACGGCGGCGTCACCGCGCGGCCATTTCGGCAGGCGTTTGAACATGTGCCACTCGCCCATGTTGTACGCGACTACGACCAGCACCGCGCCAAGCGTGGCGAGCGGAATAAATTTTGCCAGCGGCGCGGCGATCAAAATGATCAGCAGCAGCACGGCGGCGTGGATGATTCCCGCAACCGGAGTGCGGCCGCCGTTTTTCACGTTCGTGGCGGTGCGGGCAATGGCTCCCGTGGCGGCGATGCCACCGAACAACGGGCATACAATATTCGCGATGCCCTGCGCGATCAGTTCCTGGTTGGAATCGTGCCGGTCGTCAATCATGCCGTCAGCCACCACACAGCAGAGCAGCGATTCAATCGCCGCGAGCAACGCGATGGTCGTCGCCGGGCGAATCAGGTTCTGGAGATTGTGCCAGTCGAAGACCGGAAATTGGATTCCGGGCAGGGCTTGCGGAATTCCCCCAAAGCGAGTGCCGATCGTATCGAGTGCAAATTCAAACGGCAGGTGAATCCAATTTGATTGCAGCAACCAGACCAGCGCGGTGCCAAAGCCCATCGCGATGATCGAGCCGGGCACCCAGCGCCCTAGTTTCTTGGGCCAGAGTTTGATCAGCGCGACCGAGATCACCGCCACCGTCAGCGTCGGCCAGTGAATTTTATCGAGGTGCGTGAGGAAGACTTGAATTTTGGCGAGGAACTCCGCCGGCATGGCCTGCTCCAGTTTCAGTCCGAAACAGTCCTTGATCTCGGTGCTCATGATCAACACGGCGATGCCGCTCGTGAAGCCGACCGTCACCGGGTACGGGATGAACTTGATCATCGTGCCGAGCTTGGCGATACCCATGATCAGCAAGATCACGCCCGCCATGATGGTGCAGATGGCGAGATTGCTCGCGCCATATTGCTGGTAGATGACCGCCAGGATGGCGACAAACGCGCCGGTGGGGCCGCCGATGGCCACGCGCGATCCGCCAAAGGCCGAGATGATAAAGCCCGCAATGACAGCGGTGAAAATTCCGGCCTCGGGTTTAACCCCCGAGGCAATGGCAAAACCCATCGCCAAAGGCAATGCCACGATCCCCACCGTCACCCCCGCCACCAGATCAGCGCGGAATTTCTCCGACGTGTAACCCTGCAACGCGTCCACGAGTTTCGGGCGGAATGAGAGCGGGAGTTTCATTGTTCAGAATTCAAAAAGCGTTCGGCAAAATTGTTCCAGCATTTTTGGAGGGTGCGACAGCCAGCGCGGAAATCAATTCGGAAATTGTTGGAAACCAACTCGCGTTTGTGTTGACGAGACTATGACAAGTTTCGTGGAAGACTAGCGGTGAGCTGAGCATCTGCCTTGAACAAACTCAACCGCGCCTGGGAGGGGAATTGCTCCGGGCCAGGAAATAAATCGCCAACCCCAGCAGCGCGGCACCCAGCAGATACACAGCCCCGCCAAACGCGATGGCATCGCTCATGTTCTCCATCTCGGTGGGCTTGCCGCCGTATTTGCTCGCCAGCCCCACGAAAAGCGGCCCCAGCGCGCCGCCGCCCCAGCCGACCGTGTTCATGATGCCCGCCGCCGTCCCGCGCGCGCGCGGCTCGATGGAATCAAAGAGCGACGCGAAAATTCCGGAATCATAAAAGCCTTTGCAAAAACCAAACACCGTCATGGCGATGAGCAGCGTGGTCATGTCGCCGGTGTGGCCGACCAGAAACACAAACGTCGCGCCCACCAGCAGCCCTGCCGCCTGCACCGCCATGCGACCCCCCAAGAAGCGGCGTGATACTTTATCCGCGAGCCAGCCCGCCAGCGGCACACTGAACGCACTGGCCAGATGAATGAAAACGGTCCCGGACAAGCCGGCGCTGGCGAGTTTGAAATGAAACTTCTCGACCAGAAACGTCGGCGTCCAGGTGAGGAAAATCGTGGCGACAAAATTCGCGCAGAGAAACGCCAGCATCAGCAACGGCACGACGGGCGTGCGAAAAATGACGCCCAAGGTTTCTCCAATGGAGAGCGGCGGGCCTTCGACGATGCCGTGCGCCGCCAGTTCGCCACTGCTCGCTTCGGCTTCGCCGCGCGCCGGTTCGCGGAGAAATTTGTAGAGCAACAGCGCCAGCACCATGCCCAGGCCGCCGAAGAAGTAGAATCCAACGCGCCAGCCGACTTTTTCCGCGATCCACGCGCCGGCCCAGCTGCCGAGAATCGTGCCGAGATAGACGCTGGACTGGTGGAACGACAACGCCCGCGAGCGGGTGCGGCGGTCATGATAATCGCTCGTCAGCGACATGCTGGCCGGGAAATAGAAGGTTTCGCCGAAACCTTCCAGCGCGCGGACGGTGACGAACTGCCAGAGCTTGCCGCACCAGCCGGTCGTGATGGTGACGAAACTCCAGAACAGACAGCCGCCGAGGATGAGGTCTTTGCGCCGGAACCGGTCGCAGATGTAGCCGGCGAACGGCGCGCCGCCCGCATACACCCACATGAAAGCGGAGCCGATGAGGCCGAGTTGGACCTTGTCGAAGCCGAATTCCTCCTTAAGCTTCGGGAACACGGAGTAAATGGACTGGCGGTCCGCGTAGTTGAAGAAGCAGACGAACCACAGCATTGCGACCACCCACCATTTGTAGGAGGGCTTGAGGCTGGCGGCGGACGGCGGCATTGGCTGGGTCGTTGGCATGGCGCGGTGAAAAATTGGTTCGCGCCACTATCAGGCGACGCTTACAAGCGCACAATTAAATAATTATCCCCGTGGGTTCCATTAAACGATATTTGCAGGACTGCTTGTCAGTGGCCGCAGCAGCCGCTAGGGTAGCACTGGTTTTGGAAGGGCGGAGAATCGCTTCCGGCGCAAGCCGGGGGAGGAAAGTCCGAACACCGCCGGGCGCGATGCCACGTAACTCCGGTTTCGCCGGAGATACACGCGGGGGGAAAGTTGAAAAACTTTCCAACGGAAAGTGCCACAGAAAATTAGACCGCCCGCGTTTCGCAAGAAGCGCGGGTAAGGGTGAAAAGGTGCGGTAAGAGCGCACCGCGCGAAGCGCAAGCGACGCGGCACGGAAAACCCCATCGGGTGCAAGGCCAAATAGGAAACCATCTGGGGCGGCCCGTCCCAGTGTTTGCGCAAGCAAAACGGGTTTCGGGTACTGGCTGCTGAGACAAATGATTCTCTCCGTCCGCAAGGGCGCAGACAAAAATCGGCTTACAGCCCTTCCAAAACCAACTTCACCTACGGGGAGTGAAACAACCATGAAACGAAGGAACAAAGTTGTTTGCCCTTCGTTGTTGCTTGGTTGCTAATTCTTCTTTTCAAACACCACCGGCGTGGCCGCATTTCCGTAACGGTCAAACTCGGTAACCGCAATCACATCCGGCACGACGCCTCGAAAGTATTTGGCGGTCATCCGGCCATGGCGAATCTCCGTGCTCCATTCGTCCTTTGACTTTGTCTGGAGCAGCCAGATGGCGGCGGGGCTGTTCGTGGAACGGCACATCATCCGCAGGTTCTCAGGCCGCGAAAGACCACTCATGAAAACAACCGGCGGGCCGGGGCGGGACGCACTATTGGGAGTCGCGGGCACCAGCACCGGCTGCGGGTTGACGTAGCTTTGCAATTTCTCGGACAGCGCCGGATTGTTCTGCAGACTTTTCAGGCTGTAAAGAATGTAGCCGGACGCGCCGCTTTGTTTGCGTGTCAGTCTGATTTGATTGGGAATTTCGTCGGGCTGCCATTTCCCGGCGCTCGACGCGGCGAGGCCTGCGAAAAGATCCCGGCCTTTTGGATTTTGCTGCGTCCACCACTCCAGCAACACGGGAAAACTTTGCTCCTTGGCATCAATGGGCCAGTAAAGCTGCGGCACGAAGTAATCCACCCACCCGTTCACCAGCCACTTGCGCGAGTCGGCATAAAGTTTGGCGTAGGCATCGTAGCCTTTGATCTGCGCGGGGAAGCCCGGACGCCAGATGCCGAACGGGCTGATGCCGAACTTCACCCACGGCTTGGCAGCCTTGATGGATTTATAGACGCGCTCGACGAACTGGTTCACGTTCTCGCGCCGCCAGTCGTCGCGGCTGAGTTTGCCGTTCGCGCCAAACTTTTTCCAGCTCGCCTCGTCGGGAAAATCCTGATCCCGTCCATCCGCGCCCTTCTCCTCATAGGGATAAAAATAATCGTCGAAATGGATGCCATCCACGTCGTAGCGTTTCACCACGTCCATGACCACGCTCAATGAGTAGTCCTGCACGGCCGGATCGCCCGGATCGAGCCAGAGATATTTTCCGTAACTGCGGACGAGGTTCGGGCGCGTCTTGGAAATGTGATTCTTGGAAATAGGCGACTTGGCCTGGAAATGGTGCGCGCGATAGGGATTGAACCACGCGTGCAGTTCCAGCCCGCGCTGGTGCGCCTCCTCCACCGCGAACGCCAGCGGATCGTAGCGCGGCCAGGGTGCCTGGCCCATCGTGCCGGTGAGATATTCCGACCACGGCTCGATCTTCGAGGCATACATGGCGTCGCAGGCGGGGCGGACCTGGAAGACCACGGCGTTCAACTTGAGCTGCACCGCGCGATCCAGCAGCGCAAGCAGCTGCTGTTTTTGCTGGGCGGTGGTCAGGCCCGGCTTGGACGGCCAGTCAATATTCGCCACCGTCGCCACCCACACGCCGCGAAATTCGCGGAGTGGTTTGGGGGGAGCCACATCCGACTTTCCATAGCTCACTGCCTGCCCGGACGTGGACGCCAGGGCGACAAGGCTGCACGCCATGGCTCGCAGCAGAAACCGGTTCCACCCGGTTCGTTTTGGGTGTGTCATGCCGTTGATATGGAGGAGCCGTTCGCTGCTGGCAAAGCAATTCTCATTTCTTTTCCAGGTTGCGTTGCCGGATGCTTGTCCCTAATCTGGTTGTCATTGCTGCTTCACACATGAAGTGCCGGAGCGGTAAAAAAATTATGCCTGAAGGATATTGCGTTAAATGCAAGGCCAAGAAGGAAATTGTTAATGCCGTTGAAGAAACCATGAAAAACGGGCGCAAGGCCATCAAAGGCAAATGCCCCACCTGTAACACGGTCATGTTCAAAATTTTGGGCGGCAAGGCTACCTCTGCCACCCCGCCCGCGCCCGCACCGGCGCCGGAAAATCCGACGTCCCCGTCCAATTAAACCTATGTCGCAACAGCTCGCCTACGTCATCATCACCCCTTACTCGCTGCACAAGTCCCGCACCGGCGGCATTCTGAGCCGGCTCATCACCCGTTCCGGGGTGGAACTTGCCGCCGCCCGGATGTTTGCCCCGAGCGCCGAACTGGTGAAGCAATACTCCGAGGCCATTGTTTCCAAAAACGACCCTCAAGACAGTCGCATTCAGGACCTGCTTCAGAACTACATCCTTCAAAACCTTTCACCCGATCCCAAAACGGGCCGCCGCCGCCGCGCCATGGTGCTCCTGTTCAAGGGCGAGGATGCCGTGCGCAAGGTTCGCTCTGTCGTCGGCAACATCAGCCTGGATCGCCGCGGAGGCGAAACCATCCGCGACACCTATGGCGACCTCATCCTGAGCGAGGACAACCAGGTGCGTTACTTTGAACCGGCCGTCTTCGCGCCGCCGTCCGCGGACGAGGCGGAGGCCAAGCTTAAACTCTGGACCCGTTATTCCGACACCGATGGCGGCATTGTGGAAAACGTCATCCCTTACCAACCGGGCGAAAAACCGCAGCGCACCCTCGTCCTCATCAAACCGGAAAACTTCCGCTTCCCGTCCGGCCGCCCCGGCAACGTCATCGATTTCTTCTCCCGCACCGGCCTCTACATCGTCGGCATCAAACTGCACCGCATGAGCGTGGCGCAGGCAATGGAATTTTACGGCCCCGTCCGGGAAGTCCTCCGCACCAAACTCAAGGATATGGTCGCCGGCAAAGCCAAGGCGTCGCTGGAAAAAGAATTCGGCTTCAAGCTCACCGGCGAAAACGAAAAGCAACTCGGCGACATCCTAGGCCCGGTATTTGGCGACAACCAGTTTGAAACCATCGTCAAGTTCATGTCCGGGGCCGCGCCCTCGGAAACGCCGGAAGCCGACTGGACCAAGCCCGGCAGCGAACGCTGCATCGCCCTCGTCTATGAAGGCGTGGAAGCCGTGCGCAAAATCCGCGACGTCCTCGGGCCGACCGATCCTTCCAAGGCCCCGCCCGGCTCCATCCGCCGCGAATTTGGCTCCACCATCATGATCAATGCGGCCCACGCCAGCGATTCCGAGGAAAGCGCCCAACGCGAATTCGGCATCGTGAAGCCGGGGGAAAACACCTTCCGCCAGGTCGTCGAGGATTTTTACGGGAAAGTCTGAACAGTTTGAGTCAAAAACCGCCGCCAATCCCGCCCCGGATTGGCGGCGGTTTTCTTTCCGAGTGAGGGCAAATTGCGCTGCTTCTTGGCCGATTAGCGGATCCTGCATCTCGGGTCCGCCCCTCCGGACCTCCACCGCACCCGCGGGCCGGCGCCTGCTTACTTCTTCACACTTCCGTTTCGGCGGAACCAATCGACCGCGTCTGCCAGGGCCTGCCGGGGTGGCGTTTGCGGCAGACCAAGTTCGCAGATGGCCTTGGCCGGATTGAAAAACATTTTGTATCTTGCCATGCGCACGCCGGCCAACGGCGCCTTCGGCGGCCGATGGGTGAAAACGGAAATGGCTTCGCCGGCGTAAGCCGCACCGAGCGCGAGCGCGTAGGGCACCTGCATTTTCGGCGCGGGAACGCCCGAGACGCTTTCGAGGATCTGAAACGCTTCGCGCATCGTCCAGTTCCCCTCCGCGTGACCCAAAATGTAACGTTCCCCCACCCTGCCCTTTTCCGCTGCGCGAATGTGGCCCACGGCCACGTCGCGGACATGCACCCAGTTCAGCCCCGTGTCGAGGTAGGCAGGCATGTTCCGATTCAGAAAATCCACAATGACCTGGCCGGTGGGCGTGGGCTTCACATCACGCGGCCCGACGGGCGCCGTGGGATTGACAATGACGACCGGCAGGCCCTTGGCCGCCAGTTCGAGCGCGACCTGCTCCGCCCGCCACTTGGAAAGCTTGTAATGATTGCTCATCTGACCCTCGGACACCGGCGCGGTTTCATCGGTCGGAAGGAGGCTTCCGTCCGATTTCCCCGGCAGCCCGATGCAACCAACAGTGCTGGTGTAAACAATCCGAGAACAGCCCGCCTGCGACGCCGCCTCGATGACGTTGCGAGTGCCGTCCACGTTCGCGGCATACATCGGACGATAGTCCCGCAGCCACAAATGATAACTGGCGGCGACATGAAAGCACCAGTCACACCCACGCAGCGCGGTTTTCAAGCCCTCCCGGTCCTCCACCCCGCCCTTCGATGTTTCGTAGTCCGCGCCCACCAAACCGCGCGTGTCGCTCGCGCCGCGCACCAGCACCTTGACGCGATGCCCTTGCGCGAGCAGCTCGTGGACTAGATTCGCGCCGATGAAGCCTGAGGCGCCGGTGACAAAACAATTCATGCTGGGCCAGCGTAAATTTTCCCGCCGGAAATTAAAGCGATTTCAACATCGGTTCATCGCGTGCCCCCCGGCAGGCCATCGATAAAGCGGCACCCCGCCAAGGATTTTCGGACGGCACAGGCTGGACTGTTGCCAGTCAGCCGGACAAGATGCGCCGCGTGATGTGCGCCAAAGCGTGCCGATGACATTGAGCCGAAATGACGATGAACGAAAATAGCAACCCCTTCGCCGAACGAACCGCCGCGGCGAAACGTGCCGAGACGAAACGGCACCTCGGGCTCGCTGCGGGCGCCTTGGTCGCGGTGGTGGTGGTGGGTTTTCTGGTCTGGGTGGGGTTCCGCGAGCAGGCTCAGAGTCTGGAGCGTGTCCGGGCGGAATTGGAAGCAGCCCGCAGTCTGACGATGCAGAGCCAGGCGGCAACCGAGGCATTGAAGGATAAGCTCGCCGGGAGCGAGGCGCGGGTGGCGGATTTGGAAAAAGAAAAGGAGATGGCCGGGCAGATGCACCAGGGGCTCGAGGCGGAAATGCGTGCCGAACTTGAATCCAAGGACGTCACCATCTCCCAACTTCAGGGCAAACTCACGGTGAATATTCTGGATCGCATCCTGTTTGATTCGGGAGAGGCCGTTCTGCAACCGGCGGGCGAGGCGGTTCTGAAAAAAATTGCCGGAATCCTCGCGCAGCATCCCACCCTGAAGATTCACGTCATCGGGCATACGGACAACGTGCCCATCCGCGCCGGCGCTCGCAGCG
>JANPGB010000242.1:0-13260 GCA_031423695.1 Verrucomicrobiota bacterium | reverse complement strand
ACGCCAAGTTCAAGACCGCCGCCGAGCTGGACCTGGCTCTCGAGAAGCTCGCCACGCGTTAGTCATTCCGATTTTGCCGACAAAAAACGCCGCAGGCTTTTACCTGCGGCGTTTTCGTTTCAAGGGATTGGCCTATGACGTCGTGGCCGACTCAGTGGTCTGCGCCGGCGGCACGAGCGGGCGGGAACTTTCCGTCATCGTGAGTTCGTTCTGCTTGTGGAACTTCACGCTCACGATCTTGCTCACGCCGTGCTCTTCCATCGTCACGCCGTAGAGCACGTCGGCCATGCCGATGGTGCGCTTGTTGTGCGTGATGATGATGAACTGCGAATGGTCGAGGAAGCGTTGCAGCACCTTGACGAAACGGTTGACGTTGGATTCGTCGAGCGGCGCGTCCAACTCGTCCAGCACGCAGAACGGGCTGGGCTTCACCTGGTAAATCGAGAAGAGCAACGCCACGGCGGTCATGGTCTGTTCACCGCCGGAGAGCAGGGAAATGGTCTGCAACTGCTTGCCGGGCGGACGCGCGACGATGTCAATGCCGCTTTCCAGCACGTCGTTCTCGTCGGTCAAAATCAAATCCGCTTTGCCGCCGCCGAAGACCTCGGTGAACATCACGCGGAAGTTGTCGCGGATCTGGTTGAACGTGGTCTTGAACATTTCCTGCGTCTGCGTGTTGATGCGGTTGATGACTTCCAGCAACTGCGCTTTCGCGGAAACCAGGTCGTCGTGCTGCTTGGTCAGGAACTGATGGCGCTGCTCGGTCTCCTCGTATTCCTCAATCGCGACAAGGTTCACCGGGCCCATTTCATCAATTCGCTTCTGCAATTCTTCAACCTGCTTCCCGACCGACACCCAGTCCGTGGCCGCGCCCGCCGCCGCCATTTGTTCCGGTGTCAGCGTCTCGACCTTGGCCGGACCTTCGTCGGCGTAGGTGATCGTGATGCACTCGCTGCGGATGTCGTCAATGTTCAGATGATATTTCTGCTGGATGCGTTCGCGGAGGTTTTGCACGGACATGTTTTTCTGGGCGAGTTCGACTTCCAGCGTTCCGCGCTGCTGCTGGATGTGGGTCAGGCGGCTGCGCTGCTCGCGTAAATTTTCCTCGCGTGTCGAGACTTCAGCCTCCTGGAACTGCTTTTGCGAAAACAATTCCGCCGCCTGCGCGTTGACCTGTTCGCGGTCGTGTTGCAACCGTTCGATTTGCACGCGCGAATTTTGAATCTCGGATTCCGCCTGCGCTTTGCGGCTTGTGAACGCGGGCACCTCGGCGCGGCGTTGCTCCAGACCGTGGGCGAGTTCGCGGAGGCGCTGTTCCAGCGATTGCTTCTGCTGCCGAAGCGACGCGCAAAGTTGTTCGTCCGTGGCGAAGGCAACTTTGCTTTCGGTCAAACTGGTGTTGGCCGCGTCGCGTTCGTGGCGAAGGGTTTCCAAGTCGGCGGTGAGGGTGACGACTTCCTGCTGGCGCGACTGCTCGGTGGTTTCCAGCGCCGTCGCGCGGTCGGTCAGGATCGTGCGCTTCTGCAAACCTTCCTGCTCCTGCGCCGCGAGGCTCGTGACCTCATAGACGACCGTGTCAATTTTCTGGTGCAACAGACGGCGGGAATTTTCCAGCGCCTTGAACTCGCCCTCGCGCGTCGCGATGGCAACTTCCTCCTGGCGCAATTCCGTCTGCGCTTCCTGCAAGCTCGCCTGAAGCTCCGTCTGCTCGCTCAACAGCGCGCCGCGCCGGCGGCTGGCTTCAGCCACGCGTTCCTGCAATTCAGCCACGGTCGCCTGCAGTTCGGTGATCTGGTTTTTGCGGCCGAGAATCGAGGAGGGTGCCTTGCTGTTGCCGTTTCCGTTCAAATATCCGCCGGTGTAAATGCCGTGACGATTTAGCAAATCGCCGCCAAGCGTGACGAAGTCGCAGCCCGCGTGACCGTTCTGGATTTGCGCCGTGGCGGTCGGAAGATCCGCCGCGATGAAGGTGCGACCCAGCAGCGAGCGCAAAAGCTTTTCTACCGTCGGATCGGTCTGCACCACGCTCAACGCATGGACCACTTCGCCTGCGACCAGGGGCTTGGCTTCTGAACCGGTGGAACCGGGCGCGAGTTCGCCGTCGAACGCGAGCTGCTTTTCGTCGGTGTGGCCGATGGCGAGCGCGGCGACACTGGCGCGGCCCGCCTTGCTGGCGGCCAGATCGGAGAGGATTTGCTGCGCGGATTCGGGTTGCTCGGTGAGGACGAGCTGGAGGTTGTGGCCCAGCGCGTTTTCAATGGCGATGACGTACTGGTCCGGAACGCGAATGCGGTCGGCGAGCGAACCGATGACCGATTGTGACTTCCGCAACGCGGCCACCGCGCCGGCGCCAAAACCCTCGTGCGACCCCTGCAACTGTTCGAGCACACTGAGGCGCGAACGCTTCTCGGCCTGCTGCTGCAAAAGCTTGTCCTGCTCGGCGGAAGACTGATGCAACTCGGTCTGCAGTTCCTTTAAGCGCGCCTGCCGCTGCTCCACGGAACCGCGTTTGGTGGCAACGCTGAGCTTGTCGGTCTCAACGTTCGCGGCGAAGGAATTCAGCCGTGCTTCCAAAGCGGTGCGCTCTTCTTCAAGCTGAATCTTTTCGGCGGAAAGTTTTTCCAGGCGAATGAAGTTGCCCTGCTTTTGGAGGTCGAGCGCGTTGATCTCGTTGCGGGCGCGGCTCAAGTCCTGCGCAGCAGAGAAGGCGTCCGACTGGGCTTTGCGCAACGCTTCCTGCCGGTCGCGTAAATCCCTTTCGATCTGCTGCAACGCGGCCTGCTTGGAGGACAATGTCTCGCGATGCTGCTTGAGCGAAGCTTCGGATGCGGCGAGTCGCCCGGTGATCTCGGCGAGTTCCGCCGTCGCGGCCTGGCTGCGTTCTTCAAACTGTGTGATGTCAGCCAGTGCCTTGGAATTTTGCGCCGCGAGTTCGCGGAGACGTTCCTCGTTGAAGCTGATGCGGCTTTCGTTGCGGTCAATCTCGCCCTTTAACTCCAGCCCGCGCTGCTGCAACGCACCGATCTGTTGCTCAAGTTCGGATAGCCGGCCGCGCAGCTCCATAATTTCGTCTTCGCGCCGGAGCACTTCGGCGGAACCGGTTTCGATTTCGTCCCGGAGATTTTCAGCGGCAGTTTGCTTCTCGGTGATTTCCGATTGCAGCACGTCGAACTGATGTCGCGCGAGCTGGGTGTCGAGGTGCTGGAGTTCCTGCGAGATTTGTTTGTAGCGACGCGCCTTGCCGGCCTGGCGTTGCAACGAACCGATCTGCCGTTTCACTTCCTTGATCGTGTCGGCGACGCGCAAAAGATTCTGATCGGTGTATTCTAGTTTGCGGAGCGATTCTTTTTTCTGCGCCTTGAACTTGGTAATGCCGGCGGCTTCCTCAAACACCATGCGGCGATCTTCCGGCTTGCTGGAAAGAATCTGCGTGATGTTGCCCTGGGCCATGATCGAGTAGCTCGTCTTGCCCATGCCCGTGCCCATGAACAACTGCTGCACGTCCCGGAGACGGCAGGGAGTTTTGTTGATGAAGTACTCGCTGCCGCCATCGCGAAACACGCGCCGCGTGACGGTGACTTCTGTGTAGGCCATCTCCACTCCCGCCGCGCGCAGGTCTTCCTCATCCACGCCGCCAATCGTCAAGGAGACTTCCGCCATGCCGAGCGGCTTGCGGCCGTCGGTGCCGTTGAAGATCACATCGGCCATTTCGCCACCGCGCAACGCCTTGGCGGATTGCTCGCCCAACACCCAGCGGATGGCGTCCGAGACGTTTGACTTGCCACAGCCGTTCGGGCCGACAATGGCCGTGACGCCGGGCTGAAAATTCAGCGAGGTCTTGTCCGCAAAGGACTTGAAGCCCAGGACCGTTAAATTCTTGAGATACATGGCTGTTAATCTTTCAAAACTGCCCGGATTGTAAAGTGGAAAACCACAATATGCAGGGCAAAGTTATTCACATAACACAACTAATTGGTGAGGAACCGAGATTGGCGTTGTGCCGACGGACTGTGATTTTGGCTGTAAAACTACTTGGATTTAATACGGCTGGGAGGGGATTTGGTCAAATGATTTCGAGAAAAACTCTCGACAGACAATTCTTTCGGGCACAGAGTCAAACAAATGAAGTTTTCAAGAAGGTATGCTGAGTTCGATGTGAGACTAATCCGTCTGGCTGTGGCCTTCCTCCTTCTTTTGCAGACAGTTTCTGGACAAAGCTTCGTGAATTTAAATTTTGAATCGGCTAGAGGTTTGATACCCCGAACACCAGCTAATACTTGGGGAGGTTTTGTTGATCCAATTCTTGCATTTCCTGGATGGACTATTGGCGGAAATTATACTGTTGTTGGTTACAATACGCTGTCTCTTGGAGCCTTGGCAGTGATCTTGATGGGGCCTAATTTTCCGAATGCTCCGGGATACACTCCACTCGAAGGCTTATATTCCACGTTGTTGGAGTACTTTGGTTACCCCAGTTTAGGCCCAGCCACACTCAGTCAGACAGCTTTGGTTCCAGCATATGCGCTTTCAATGAATTTTTTGGCGGGAAATGGAGATGTTTTTAACGGAGGAGGAGTTCAAGTCTTTTTGGGTGGAGTACCCGTACCTCTTTTCTCGATTGGTGGGGGGCGTTTGGCTGCCGATGTATCTGCATTTTCTGGAACCGTGTCACAACTCACGTTTTCGGGAAACATCTACATTGATGACATTCAATTATCCCCGACGTCGGTTCCTGAACCAAACAGTTTCTTTATTCTGGGCGCAGGACTCTTTTTCCTCCGTTGTCGAGCAGCATGCTATTCAAAGATTGAAAAGCATTGAGCACTCGGGCTCAAATCGAACTCAAAACTTCTTCAGGCAAAATTGAAAACAAGCCCGTTTTATCCAGTGCTTTGCTTTCTAAGCGTAGCATTTATTTCAAAGGTCCCCCACGATTTACCGCTGCGCGCGCGCGCCGCCGCCTTTGACGAGGGCTTCCGCTTCCTTGAGCGAGGCCGTGCTCGTGTCGCCGGGCGTGGTCATGGCCAGCGCGCCGTGGGCGGCACCGTAATCTACCGTCTGCTGCGGGTCGTTGAATTTCATGAAGTCGTAGATCAGGCCGCTCGCAAAGCTGTCGCCGCCGCTCCGCTCTGCCATCACAGACAGTTTGATTTAAATTCAGAACTTGGCCGGAAATGAATCTTGAATCAGGGTGGCTTTCCAGTAAGCTAAACGCATGAAGAAATTCACGGCGATAATCCACAAAGGCGAACCGGAGGAAGGCGGTTTCTGGGCCACATGCCTAGAAGTTCCGGGTGCGAATGGGCAAGGCGAAACCAAGGAAGCCTGTCTCGCAAACCTCACCGAAGCCATTCAACTTCTTTTGGAGACGGAGCGTGAAGAAGTATTCCGGCTCGATCCCAAGGCGGAAACGGCGGAATTGCAGCTCGCATGAAGCGCCGGGCTTTGCTCGGCCATCTTCAGGAACACGGCTGCGCTCCGGTGCGCGAAGGCGGGAACCATTCCATTTGGAGCAATCCTAAAACCGGACGCAAGGAAGCCATTCCCCGTCACAATGAAATCAAGAAATTCCTAGCTCGCTCAATTTGCCGGAACCTCTCTGTGCCAATCCCGCCCGGCAATTGATCTTGATGAATGGTGCGCGGTGTAGAGGGCGTGATCAAGCTTGGCGCAACGTTTCCCCCCCCCGGTTTGCACCGCTGAACGCGGCGCTGACTCGTTGCAGCGCGATGAGTCCTACCTCATCGCTGCACCCGCGCGCCGCCGCCTTTGACGAGGGCTTCCACTTCCTTGAGCGATGCCATCGAAGTGTCGCCGGGCGTGGTCATGGCCAGCGCACCATGTGCGGCACCATAGTCCACAGCCTGCTGCGGGTCGTTGAATTTCATGAAGCCGTAGATCAAACCGCTCGCGAAACTGTCGCCGCCGCCAACGCGATCCAGGATTTCCAGATTCTCGCGGTTGGGGGCTTCGTAAAATTTCCCGCCCGCCCAGCAAATTGCGCCCCAGTCGTTGCGCGAGGCGGAACGCACGGCGCGCAGGGTGGTGGCGGTGACTTTGAAATTTGGAAACGCCGTCACGGCTTTCTCGATCATGGCCTTGAAGGCGGTCACGTCAATGTGGCTGATGTTTTCGTCCACGCCCTCGACTTCAAAGCCGAGGCACGCGGTGAAGTCCTCCTCGTTGCCGATCATCACGTCCACGTTTTTCGCGATCTCGCGGTTCACCTCCTGCGCGCGTTTCTGGCCGCCAATGCTTTTCCACAGGGAAGGGCGGTAGTTCAAATCATAGCTGACAATCGTGCCATGTTTCTTTGCCGCCTGCACAGCTTCGATGACGAGCTTCGGGGTGGTGTCGCTCAGCGCGGCGAAAATTCCGCCGGTGTGCAACCAGCGCACGCCGAGCTTGCCGAAAATGTGGTCCCAGTCGAAGTCGCCGGCCTTGAGCTGGCTGGCAGCGGTGAGGCCGCGATCGGACACGCCCACGGCTCCGCGCGCGCCAAAACCGCGTTCGGTGAAGTTCAAACCGTTGCGCGTGACGCGGCCCACGCCGTCGAAAGGCAACCACTTGATGAACTCGGTGTCCACGCCGCCCTGCAGAATAAAATCCTCGAGCAGCCGGCCCACTTCGTTGTCGGCGAAGGCGGTGGCGACGGCGGTTTTCAAGCCGAAGCAGCGGCGCAGTCCGCGGGCGACGTTGTATTCGCCGCCGCCTTCCCAGAGTTTGAACTCGCGGGCAGTGCGGATGCGGCCTTCGCCGGGGTCGAGGCGGAGCATGATTTCGCCGAGGGACAGAAGGTCATATTTGCAGGAGCCGGCCGGTTTGAGGTTCAGGGTTGCCATAAATAAAATTGCCGACGCGAGCGTGTTGTCACGGGCGGATAAAGTCTGCGGGGAAAGGGCGGCGGACTCAATTCATTTTCCAACGCACGGATGTCCGGCCGGTTTGGCAAGGTGCCGCTTGCGCGCGACGCTGAGAGCCAGGAGTCCAATCATCAGCAGCGCTGCGGCGTTCGGTTCCGGCACCACCAAGTCGTAGCCGATCACGTCCAGAACGATCTTGTCCACGGCGGTCATGTCGTTTTGCACGCCGGCACGCATGAATGCGTTGAAGGCGTCGGCCGTGTAGGGGAGGGTGGTTTTCCAGTCCGCGAGGTCGCCGCCATTGCCGGGGGGATTGAAATCTGCCAGACGGTTGATCCCGCCATCGATGGAGCAATATACGGTGGCGTCGGTTCCATTCAAACTGCGCACTCCCGGGGCGGTGTAACGGAAGAGATCGTAGGGGACATAATTCGCGACGCCCGTGAAATTGGCGCCGAGGAGTCCGAGGCGGCCCATGATTTCTGAAATCTCGTGTTCGGCAATCCCGATGAAATCGAACTGGTCCGCCACGGCGCGGTTGAGCGGATCGAAGGTGTACGAAAAGCCGGCGCCAAAGGTGAAGGTCCCGTCGTGCGCCGCATCGCTGGCAATGAGGGACAACGCCTTGGCTTGGGCGCGGGACATGAAAAAATTCGCCACGGTACCGCCCGTTGGATCCTCGACCTCCAGGCTTGCGATGGAAGTTTCACTGTGAACGCCCGGGTGGGCTGTGTGGTCATTGATCAGCGAGGTGCGCATTGCAGCATAAGTCTGAAGCCCCAAAAGACTCGTGCTGCTCGAACCCAGGACACTTGTCCCAGGGGTAGTTGCCAACGTGATGTTGATCTGGACGGGATCGCTGTAAAGCGATGCGAACTGCGCTGCCGCATAGTCGAACGCAGCCCGCGCACTGACCAGGTCGGCGGGCGACAGCTGGGCCGCCAGAGAGGGGTCGTCGGTCCGGACGATCGTGAGCGCGCGTGCCGGCATGAAGGCGACCAGCACCTGACTCAAGCAGAGGAGCAGGGGAACGTTTCGCTGCAAGGTTTTCATGCTTTTACCCTTTCATCTGGTGAACCTCTGAATGCGAGGTGCAGTCGCTCAACCATTTAATGGGGCCTGACTAATTCCTTGAAGTTGAATGTGACCACGCCTCCCGGTTTCCTTGCCAAGTTGTTTAGCCAAGCCGGGCGGGAGTGTCAAACGCAAAGCAGTCGCCTCAGGGCCTGCGCCGAAAGCAAGTCCGGCAGGCGGTCAGGCGGGCAGCGGGCCGGCAGAATGCTGCAACGCAGCGAAAACTCCGGCCGAGGCGCACCGGCTAAAACCGCCAGTTCACGGCCAGGCCGCCGCCGGCGTCGAGCTTGTGGTAGTTGAAAGCCACGGAGTAACTGGAAGCTTTCATTTCATAGTTCGCGAAGAGCCGCACGCCAACGTGCTGATTGAAATAATAAATGAGCGAAGCGCCGAACGTGTTCACGACATCGTTGCGGCGGGTTCCCGCGGTCGTTCCGTCGGAGAAGCCCGGATAGTAGGTGTATTGAAAACGATAGTAGGGCTGGACAAACAGCCGGGGGAGGATTTCCTGATTGATGGACAGGTTCACCACGCCGTCGTAGCGATCATTCACATCCAGCCGGGGAAGCGTCGGTGTGGCGGGCAAGCCAGTCAGGTGGTAGCCGAATTGCACGCTTGCGATGAACATCAAACGGTCGTTGATGGGAAAAAATCGCTGGATGCCTAAGGTGGGCGCGTATTCGCGGTAAGCCTCCTTGTAGCTGCCCTGATCCACCAGCCGGGTGAAATCAAAGCCCGCATAGACCTGCCACGGTCCGCGCTGATATCGCGCATTGAGGAAGGCAGTCTGCGCGTTGAAGTCGAGCCGGTTCAGACCGTCGCCGGAGCCGTCGAGGAGGTCGTAGTTAAACCACTGGCTGCGGAAGCCGACGGCGGGCGCGAACTGGGCGCGGCCCAGCCAGATGGGTTCCGGCGCGAACGCGGCCTGCACCGTGTTCACAAACAGCGAGGTGCGGGTTTTGTTCTGATCGGAGAGAAAGGGATTGTCCGTGTAGAAATATTGGCTGTCAGCCACCAGTTCAAAATAAGTTTTCCGGCGCAGGACGCGGAGGATGTGCTGCGGGCCGACATCGGCGTTCTCGCCGGGATAAAGTTCCGGCGCCTCGGTGTTGGTGCTGAGGTTCAGCCGCAGCGGCTTCGGCAGCGGCTGCGCGCTCTGCGTGCGTTGAAATTGCTCGACCGCCGCAGTGGGCTGAGCGGGAAGGCCGGCGGGGATCAGCAGACAAAGGGCGGACAGAACCGCCGACAGGCTTGGTATTTTCATGCAGTAGATCATCCCTGGGTTGCCATCAATCTGAAAAATCGCCCGGCGATCACCGGGGGGAAATATGGATGCCCGATCCGGTGGACGGATTGACAAGGGTGGACTGGTTCGCGCTCGTGACGAGGGTGTTTTGATAGGTCACGCCGTCGAAGAAGTTGACGTAGCCGCGCTGCACAAGCTGACGGGTGTTGGGATTGGCCGCCAGCAGGCCGAGTTGGCTTTTGAGCACTGGATCACCGCCAAAATTGACGTTTTCAAAAATCAGGGTGTGGCCGCTGATGTTCAGATCGGCAAAGCCGGATAAATCGACGGGGTGCACCGCGCTTCCGACGCGGACATCATTCACCGCCGACAGGCCGAGTCGGCTGCCGGCCAGCGTTACGTTGTCGAGCAGGATGCCGTCGCCGGCGGTGAGTGTCACCGTCGGGGCCGCGATGATCGCGCCGCCGTTCAGGGTGATTGAACGACCGGCCTGGACGGTGAGCGTATTGGCGGTGATACGGGTGCCCGCCACCTTCACGTCCGTGCCGGCGCTCAAATTGACGGCCCGGAAAATGGCTGAGTTGCGCGAGGGACTGCCGCCGGCATCCGCCGTGATCGACCCCTGGCGCAACGTCACATCCGCGAGACTGGTGAGCGCAATGCTGCCGACCGTGTTGAGGAGGTCCACACTGCTGAAGCGCATCGCCCCGCAGGATTGCAGTCCCAGTTCAAACGCCTCGGCGGAAAGCACCGTGCCGGCGGTGATCTGAATCTGGCCGCCGGCGGTTAGATCAAGGGAGCGGACCAGTCCGTCGAAACTTATGGAGCCGGCGATCCGGATGTCTTGCGCGGCGAGGAAATCAAACTGCGGCACCCGGCTGTACGACGGCGGGTAATACGGCGTGAGGTCGATGTGCCGGGTGGTGATGCTGATGTTCCGCCCAAAAAATCCCGACGCGGGGTCGGGCAGCAGCGCGGTGCAATCCGGGTCGTTTGGAAGGGTGATGCGGAACGGGCCGGTGCTGAAAAAGGTATGGCGCGGATTGAGACTGGAAGAATCGATGTCCGCGTCCGTGGAAAGCGCGCGGGCGGCGGCCAGGGCATCGCCCAACGTCGTGGTGTCCGGGTCAGCGGGTGCGACCAACCAGCCATCAATGGTGCGGTAGGCGTTGCCCACGAGGACGGGGCGATAGGGGGCCCTTGGTGTTTGGGCGGTCCGATGGTTCAAATAGTTTTGGGCCGCGTTCGCATCCACGGCCTCCACCTGCGAGGTGGTGGCCTGGTCACCCACCAGCAAACCCGTGTCCTGCGCCCGGCCTTTGCTGATCAACTTGGCCTGCCGCAGGATCGCGTCGCCGAGCTTGCTGGAGGACGGCAGGGGACGGTTGAAACCCTGGATCAACTGGTTGCCTTTGTTGTTCGCATCCAGCCGGAACACGATGATCGGGGACATGCCGCCGCCGGGCAGAATAAACGTCATCTGGCCCGCGCTCAAATGCTGCTTGAGGCCGCTGAAAAATTTGATCTCCGCCTCGCCTTCCAGCACGAGCAGCTTGAAGCCGCCCTGGGCCGTGGTCGTCACCACGATGGTGGTGCCCAGCACCGAGGCGGTGGCGGAACCGGTCTGGATCGTCCCGCCGCCCTTGCCCTTGGGCGAATGAAAGAGCAGGCTGCCTTTTTGCAGATCAATCGTGCGGTTCGCCGGGTCGAAGGAAAAAACCGTGTTGGCCCCGACGCGCGTGATGGTCTGGTCTTCCGCCACCAGTTCGGCGCGCGAATTCGCGCCCGTGCGCAGGACATCCGGCCGTTTGAACAGATCATTCACGGCGGCGGTCTTGGACGACTTGTCCGCGCCGGAAATAATCTGCACGTCGTTGACGACCTGGGTGAACTTGGATTGTTTCAAGTCCAGCGCCGGGCTGGAAACCACCGCGAACGCAACACTCGCGCCAATAAGGAGGCTGGTAAAATTATTCATGCGACAAGGTTCTGGCTTTATCCTTCCGAAATCCGTGCAAAAACTTTAGGTCAGTTTCATCAGGGCCGCAATGAATAATGCGTCGGGTTGATTACGGCCGGCGGGGCTTATTTCTCAGTCAGCGTGTAAGCCCCGTTCCAGTCCGCCGGCGGGGGTGTGGACTGGTATTCTGAGCAGCGGCCGACATACATCGAGCACAGAAAATCTGTCGCGCCGATTTCACCGGCGACGTCCCCAAACATCTCCCCCGCGCGCGCGAATTCGCGTCCGCGATAGAGCCGGATGGCTTCGTGGTATTTCGCCAGCCAGGCCGGTGCGGGTTGCGCTCGGTCGCCCAGCAGGGCGAACACCTCCACGGGCCGGTTCTTCCCCTTCACCGCCAGCAGATCCACGCGGCGATAAACAAACTCCTCGCGCGTCAACGCCTCGACCGTCGCGCCGATCAGGATGTCCGTGTGAAACTGCTTGGTCGCGCTTTCCAGCCGGGCCGCGAGGTTCACGCCGTCGCCGAGCACCGTAAATTCCATGCGCTGCGGATGGCCGATGTTGCCGACGATGATTTCGCCATGGTTCACCCCGAGGCCCATGCTGAACCTGTTCCGGTCGGGACGCGTCAGCCAGCCCTCGTTCAGCTTCACCAGCGCGGCCCGCATCTTCAGCGCGGCGCGCACGGCCCGGCGGGCGTCCTCGGCCGCGCCGGCGCTGTGCGTGTCGCCCCACGCGGCCATGATGGCGTCACCGATGAACTTCTGGAGCGTGCCCCCCTCCTGCAAGACCGCGCCCACCATTTCCAGAAAATATTCGTTGAGCTGGGCGACCAGTTTTTCCGGCTCGCTGTCCTCGGTCATGCTCGTGAACCCGCGGATGTCGCTGAACAACACGGCCACGGACTGCTTGCGTCCGTTCAGCGATTCCAGGAACGAGCGCTGGTCTTCCAGAATGGTCTTGGCGACGTTTTTGGAGACGTAACGCTCGAGCAGATTCCGTGTGCGCCGCCGTTCGAACTGCTCCAGGGCGTATTGGAACGTCACGCCGTACGCCCCGGTGCCGATCAAACAAAACAGGGGCGGCAGCATGCTCACCAACAGATCGTGCCGGATGAAAAAATACTGGCACGCCGCCATGAACACCACGGTGGCCAGCCCCAGCAGCAGCACTTTCACGAGCGCGTTTTGAATCCACAGGCAGAGCACCAGCGCCAGGCCCATCATCGCGAACGCCAGCACCACATTGGCGGTCGGCGAGGTTTCCGCCAGCCAGTTGTCCTGGAGCAGGGCGGCCATGATCTGCGCCTGGATTTCCGGTCCGGGCATCACGCCGAACGGGGTCACATGCAGGTCGTGAAAAATCTCAGCGGTGGGACCCACCACCACGATCTTGTTGCTGAAAGTGGTGCCGCCGTTGAACGGTGGGGCCGACCATAGTTTTTCCACGAACAGGTTCTCCACCGGCAGCGGCCGGTAGGTGCCCGCCCGGCCCTGGAAGTTGATGTAGAACAATTCGTGGTTGGACGGCACGGCGGTTTTGCCCGTGAACTTTTTCACCGCGAGCGTGGTGAGGTGCTCCAGGTTGTCAGGGAAATTGTCCCGCCGGCCGGAAAGCTCCGGGGTTTCATGTTCCAGCGACGTGCGGTATTTCACCCGCCGCACCACCTCGTCGGCATCGGGCCACATGTTGACCAGGCCGACGATGGATTCGGTTCCCGGCAGCAGCAGCCGGTCATTGGGCGTCGTCAGTTTCTTTCCCTTGAATTGCGTGGCGTCCTTTTCATCCGCATACATTTCACCGATGACGACGCGATCTTTGTATTTTGCCAGGGCCCGTGCGAAGACATCATCGCCCTCGGTCTGGCTGGCGAACATAAAATCGAACACGACGACTTTGGCGCCGGCGGCGATTAATTTTTCCAGCACCGCTGCATACACGCGCCGGTCCCATAAGGGCGACTGCATCCGTTGCAGGGTTTCGGAGGCGGCAATTTCTTCGGGCCAGAGGGTGTCCAGCTTGAAGGAGCTGGTGGCGACGCCAATGAGGCAGATGTCCGGATGCGGCGGCTGGCTTCCGCGCAACAGGTAGCGGTTGTCCACCAACAGGCCTTC
>JANPGB010000241.1:0-12922 GCA_031423695.1 Verrucomicrobiota bacterium | reverse complement strand
CGCCTGCGAGGCCTTCGAGGGAATGGAGCGGAAGCGGTCGGCGAAGGCCTGCAAGTCGGCGATTTCCTTCTGCTGATTTTTGTAGGCGGCGAGCGTCTGTTCGTAGCGTTCCTCGCGCTGCCGCAGGAAATCCGTGTAGTTGCCGGTGTAGGCGACGAATTTCTTCTCGGCGATTTCATGCACCTGCGTGACGACCTCGTCCATGAACTGCCGGTCATGAGAAATCACCAGCAGCGCGCCGGAATAATTCTTCAGATAATTCTGCAACCACAGCAGCGAGAGCAGATCAAGATGGTTGGTCGGTTCGTCGAGCAGCAGAAGATCCGGCTCCATGACCAGCAGCCGCGCCAGCCGCGCGCGCATGACCCAGCCGCCGCTCATTTCCTTGGCGGGCCGCTCAATGTCTGCCTCGCGATAACCCAGGCCGCGCAACATTTTCCGGGCCTTGGTTTCCACCTGCGGATCGTTCAAGGCGTCGTGCTTGGCGTGCGCCTCCAGATATTCCGGGCCGGAAACCTGGCCGGCTTTTTCGAGTTCGTGCAGGCGGCGTTCAAGTTGCGGCAGTTCATCCACGCGGCCGGTGGCGACGTCGAGCACCGTCTCGTCGCCGAGCGCCTCGGCTTCCTGCGGGAGATAGCCGACCATGGTCCATTCGTCGCGCTCGATGGTGCCGGCGTCCGGCTCGCGCTGTCGGAGGATGAGGGAGAAAAGCGTGGACTTGCCCGCGCCGTTGGGACCGACGAGCGCGACACGGTCGCCGTAGTTCACCTGGAACGAGGTGTTCTCGAAGAGCGTCCGCCCGCCGAAGGTCATCTTAAGATCGCGAATGTTTAACATGGAAAAATGCTGTTGTGCCCGGACGCTTTGTCCGACGACACGAATGGGTGAGGATATTGCAAAAGCGCGCGGCGTCAATCGTCCAATTGGGGAAGATCAGGGCAGCGCAAGGAAGTGTCCATTGGCTTGTTGTGGTCCGATGTTTGTGCTAGCCTAGGCGAAATTCACGCCATGAAAATCAGCTTTGTACTTCGCCGTGCCGCTCCGATGTTGATCGCGTCCGCGGTTGCCTGCGGCGAGCCGGTGGCGGCCCAGACGCCGGCCTGGTCGCAGCTTCCCAACTCCCCCAGCGGCACGACGCGGCACGATGACATCTTCATGCTCAACGAAACCACCGGCTGGACCGCGCGCGGCCGGGGCGGCATTTTCAAAACCACGGACGGCGGGAACACCTGGGTGCAAAAGACGAACATGCCCGTGACGCACTTGCGCTGCATCGGTTTCGCCACGGCCCTCCACGGGTTTGCTGGAAATCTTGGAAAGGGCGCTTACGATACGAGTGTCACGGATACCAACGTGTTGTACGAAACGGTCGACGGTGGCGAGACGTGGGTGAATCATCCGGGCTTTGCCGAGGCGGGGATGCTGGGCCTGTGTTCGATGCACATTTTTGACGCGCAAACCATTTACGGTGCCGGACGCGTGCGCGGAACCAACGCCCACTTCATCAAGAGCCTGGATGGCGGCACGAACTGGACGATCCTGAACCTCACCACCGCCGGTGTCATGGGCGGGATGATGGATGTTTATTTCAAGGACAAGACCAACGGTTTCGTCGTCGGCATGAGCACCAACACGTTCGCGGAGTCGTGCGGTTTGACCTACTACGGCCGGATTGCGCGCACCACAAATGGCGGGGCGAGCTGGTTTCCAGTGGCGACGACGACCATTCCCTGCTGCTACTTCTGGAAAATGTCCTGGCCCACGCCGGACGTGGGTTATGTCTCGTTGCAGCAGAACGTCACGGGCAACACCGCGCTTAACAACACTTTGATTTATTACAAAACCACGGACGGCGGCGCGACATGGGTTTCCAACGGCGTTCCATACACGGCCATCGCGCCGACCATTGCCGCAAGCTTCGACGGATTTTACTGGCAGGGCGTCGGTTTCATCAGCACCAATGAAGGCTGGGCCGGCGGTTCGGCGCTGGCCGCGCCGTATAATTTTCTGCACACCACCAACGGCGGCGCAACGTGGACGCCGGAGGGCTACAATAATTCGCTGAGCGTGAACCGGTTTAGAATTTTGAGTCCCACGCTCGCCTACGCCAGCGGCCAGAAAATCCAGGTCTTCCGCGTGCCGCTGGCCATCACCGCACCGCCGACCAATCGGAACGTCGCCTTCGGCTCCAACACGACGTTCAGCGTCACGGCCTACGGCTCGGTGGGGCTGGCGTACCAATGGCGGTTCAACGGCGCGACCATCGCCGGCGCGAACACCAATTCCTACCCGCTCGCAAACGTCCAGGCCGCCAACGCGGGAAACTATGATGTGATCGTCAGCGATTACAGCGGCTCCATCACCAGCGCCGTGGCCACGTTGACCGTGGGCGATCTGCCCTTCATCATCGCCCAGCCGCAAAGCCAGTGGGTCAACGCCGGTTCCGACGCCACCTTCACCGTCAGCGCGACCGGCGCCGCGCCGCTGGGCTACCAATGGCGTTTCAACGGCGCCAACCTTGCCGGCGCGACGAACACCACCTACATCCGCACCAACGCGCAGGCCGCTTCGGTCGGAAATTATCTCGTGGTGGTGACCAACTTTGCCGGCAGCGTGACCAGCAGCGTCGCCATGCTCACGCTGGCGTTCGTGGATGACTTCGACAGCTATCTTTCGCCCAGCGTGGTCACCAACGCGGCGACGACGAACGGCTACAGAATCTTTTTCGGTGCCGCGGCGGGCGCGGAGGATTTCAAGGCGGTCTTCGGCTTCGATTACTCCACCGTGACCTACCCGACAACCATTCCCTCCGCGCCGCACTCCACCGGCGGCACGACCAAGGGCTTGTATCTCGCCGTGAACAAAGATGCAAATGGCCAGGTCTGCGCGGTGAACCTCTATCCGATCAACCAAACGAACGCCGGAAACTTCGCGCTCAAGTTCGACCTGTGGCTCAACTGGGCGAGCATCGGCATCTCCACCGAGCACGCCATGTTTGGCATCAACCACTCGGGCAATGTGACCAACCGCATCGGGCAAGCGACCAGCGACGGCCTGTTTTTCGCGGTGGACGGCGACGGCAACGTCTCGGCCACGGCGACGACGCTGCGGGATTTCTCGGTGTATCGGGGCGGCGGCAGCGGCGCGATTCCCTTTTTCATGAACACGAACACCGCGACCTTCGGCCCGACGCCGCTGCTGGGACTGCAGTTTGACAACACGAATTCGGGCTACGCGATTTTGTTTCCGTCCCGGACGGTTCCCAACATCGGCAGCACTCCGGCGGGCAGCGCCGGGCTGGCTTGGGTCAGCGGCGAAGTGCGGCAGGAAAATAATCTGATCACCTGCCTGCTGAACGGCGCTGCCATCGCTCAATACACGAACACGTTCGGCTACACCAGCGGCGCGATCCTGATCGGCTACAGTGACAACTTCCCCAGCATCGGCGACGCGAACAGTTTTGCGGTCTTTGACAACATCCGCGTGGAACCCCTGATTCTATTGCCCGTCAAGTTGCTCGCGCCGTCCGTGTCGGGAAATAATTTTGGTTTCGGTTTCACAACGGACGCATACGAAAGCTACACGGTACAATGGACGACGAACCTGGCCGCACCCGTCTGGTTGAGTTACACGAACCTCGTCGGCAAAGGCGGCACGAACACCGTGCTCGTGCCGCTGAATTCGTCGCAACAATACTTCCGCGTCAGCCGGCCGTGAGGCGCAAAGGGGTTCGGACTGGCCGTTCACCCGGCAACCGGAGTCAGGATGAGGGAGACGGTGAATAAAGCGAACTGCCTCGCTCGAACTAATCGCCCGCGCTGCGAATGGGCACGGTCAGGGATTTTCCGTTTTCCGCAGGACCGAGCCGGAGAAGGAACGGTGCGGCAATGGCCGCCCACTCTTCCGGCGTTGGATACCCGTTGGCGGATCCGCCGAACGAACTGCGCAACATCTCGGTGTTGATGATGCCGGGATTGAGGGGGATGGCGGCCATGGTGGAAGGCAGTTCCCGGGCCAGCGACTGCGTGAGCCCTTCAATGGCCCACTTGCTGGCGCAATAGGGGGCGACCTCCGCGTCCACCGATCGTCCCCAGCCGGAGCTGAAATTCACGATCACCCCGCGCCTTCGCTTGATCATCGCCGGCACAAAATGGCGGATGACGCTGGCAGTGCCTTTGACGTTGATGTCGAGCACGTCGGAAAAATCGCGTGCGTCAATCTCCCACAGCGGCGCGTTTTTATTGATGATGGCGGCGTTGTTCAACACCAGGTCCGGTGCGGCGTGGGTCGTCAGACAAATGCTGGCCCAGGATTTCACGGCATCGTCGGAAGCGACATCCACCGCGTAAAAATCATGCGGCTGGCCGTACTGCTCGTTCAGATTGCGGATCTCCTTTTGCGACCGCGCGCAGCCCAGCACCGTGTGTCCCAGCCGGGCAAACTCTGTCACCAGCGCGCGGCCCAGCCCGCGGGTGACGCCGGTGATGAGGATGGTCTTCTGTTCGGGCACGGAGGGATTCTTGGTTTAAAAGCGGCGCGTATCAAATCAATTTTCACGGCCGGCTGCTGCGGGGGCGCATTTTGAGCACTGCCCCGGAGCGCGGGTATGCGACCCGCAGCACGTCTGCAGACAGAGGGCCTTTCGGCAATCCAGCGCGCTCCTTCCTCCTAGTGGTGCCGCGGAGCACAGACCCGCGCTCCGCTGTGCTCGCGGGCAGTGTCAAGCTCCGCCCGGGTGCCATCGCGCGGCTCAAAACTTCTTTACATTTAATTTTGGCGCGGCAAAGCTGGCGGACTTTTATGGATAAATTCTGGAGCATTTTTTCGATGCCGATCGGCATGACGCTGTGTTTCGCCCCGGGCATTCTCGTGTGGTGGCTGACGAGGGACCAGGCGTCGGAGGCGGACGACCGCGAAGAGGGGCACTGAGCGCCTCGGGTGGTGCGGCGGGCGGGCGGCCTGTTTATTTCTGGGCCAACAACTCGGCTGGCGCCAGACTGAGGATTTCCGAGTTGTAGGGAATCCCTCGTGGCCGCGCGATGGAGAGCTTCATCATCTGGCGGGTCACGGTTTGCAGAGCGGGGAAACGGGTTGCCAGTTGGCCTTGCGGCAGCGAGGAAACCAAAATCCTCACCAGAGTTTCGACGGCAACCACGTTTCCATAAAGCGCCAGATTGGAGACGACCACGTGCGGCCAGCTGCCGGGGATGACAGAGGAGCAGATGCTGCATTTGGTTTCGCCGACCGAATAACCCAGCACCGGAAAACTGTCGCGCCGCAGGATGGTCACCAACTCTTCCAATTCTGAAGGCAGCAGTCCAAACACCGCCCGGGTGAGTTCCGGCGCCTCGCCGGTGCCGGCGATGCCGTAGCTGTAGGAAAAAGGGGTGGGCAGAAACAGTTCCAGCCCGGTCACCTCTTCATCGCCGGACAGTCGCTCCAACCGCAGGCAGCCGTATTCGGCGGTGACCGCCCAGCTCCGGAGGACATCGTCCCGGCCAAACGCTTCAAGACCGTCGCGCGTGGCTTTTCCGAGGAGCGCGAACACCCGCGAGCCTTTGCGCAGCAGGGCCATCTCCACCGGGCTGGTCAGCATGTTCAAAGTGTGTGCCATGATGTTTCGTCAGAAATGAAAAACCGGTGCCCCGGCGGCCGGGCGGTTGGTTTGTTTAAGCGCTGGTCGGATATTCATTCAACGGAGCAACCCTAATCCATTCCGGTGGGGAAAAGCTATTCGTACTAATGGCCGTGGGCTTCCGTAGATTTCTGGACGGGGCTGCCCCGGTGTCGTTTCCGGGGGGCCGCAGTCTGCGTAAAACTCAAACCGGTTTGCAGAAATTAGTTGCCCGTTCCCCGGCGCGATTTGTTAAATCTGGAGGCACATGAATCAACCTTCATCGCAGGCCGGGCCGGCGTCATCCGGCGTGGGCCGGTTCCGCTGGGCCATCTGCGGCCTGCTGTTTTTTTCGGTCGCGATCAATTACATTGACCGGAACATCATCGGCATCCTCAAGATGCCGTTGAGCAAGGAACTCGGCTGGGGGGAGACCGACTACGCCCACATCGCCTCGGCCTTTTCTTTCGCCTACGCGTTTGGCTATCTCTTCGGCGGACGTTTGATGGACTGGCTGGGAGTGAAACGCGGGCTGCCATTGGTGGTGCTGGCGTGGAGCCTCGCCGCCGCCGCGCACGGTCTCTGCACCTACATCCCGCTCGGAAAAACTTTTCACCTTGATCTCCCGTGGTTCACCGGAACCATGGCGTTGCTGATGCCCATGACGGTTTTTGGATTCATGTCCGCGCGCGTGATGCTCGGCCTGGCCGAAGGTGGAAATTTTCCCGGCTCGATCAAGACGGTGGCCGAGTGGTTCCCGGCGCAGGAGCGGGCGCTGGCCACCGGCCTTTTCAACGCCGGCACCAACGTCGGTGCCATCATCTGCCCTATCGCCGTGCCTTTCATGTATGCGAAATGGGGCTGGCCGATCACCTTCTACGCCACGGGCGCGCTGGGTTTGATCTGGGTGACGGCGTGGTGGTTTCTGTACGACAATCCGGAGAAACACCGCCACCTCGCCACCGCTGAGCGCGACTACATCCAGCGCGGTCAGCCGCAGGCCGCGGCGAAAAGCGCGGCGGTGCCGTGGCTTTCGCTGCTGCGCTATCCAGCAGTTTGGGCGTATCTGATTGCGGGCATCCTGGCCGGCCCGGTCTGGACCATCTACATGTTTTTCCTGCCGGACTTTCTGGACAAGCGCTATCACATCCCGCTCAAGGAGATTGGCTGGTGGACGGCTTTGTTTTATTTCATCGCCGCGTTTGGTGGCGTGGCGGGCGGTTGGCTGGCGGGCCGGTTGATCGGCCGCGGCTGGAGCCTCAACGCCGCGCGGAAAGTTTCCCTGCTGCTGTGCGCGGTGGCGGTGCTGCCGCTTTTTCTGGCTCCGTATGTCTCGAACGTCTGGCTCACGGTGATCATCGTGGGCATCGCCGGCTCGGCGCACCAGGGTTGGTCGGCGAATCTTTTCAGCTTTGTCTCCGACACCATGCCCAAGGGCGCGGTTGGCGCGGTGGTTGGCATGGGCGGGTTCGCCGGCTACTTCACGGGCGGACTCGTGGCCGAGTTGATCGGCTACCTGCTCAAGACCAAGGGCAACTACATCATGGTCTTCGCCGGCGCCTCGTCCATGTATGTGATCTCGCTGGCCGTGCTGCACCTGCTCGTGCCGAAAATTGAAATGAGCAAGGCGAAACCGTGAGTTCCATTATTTCTACCTCCCCACAATCTGGCCTTCCTTCGTGCGCGCATCCCTGGTCGCCCGATCAGGGCGATGGAACGTATCGCAATCCGATTCTCTGCGCGGATTATTCGGACCCTGACGTGATCCGTCACGGCGACGATTTCTTCATGACCGCGTCGAGCTTCAACTGCACGCCCGGCCTGCCGGTTTTGCACTCGCGCGATTTAGTCAACTGGACGCTCGTGAATCACGCGTTGAAAAATTTACCTGACGGACGTTATCGCCAAGTTCAGCCAGGCTGCGGTGTCTGGGCGCCCGCGCTGCGTGTTCACGCCGGTCGGTTCTGGATTTTTTTTCCGACGCCCGACGAAGGCATCTACGTCACCACGGCGAACCATCCCACCGGCGAATGGTCGCCGCCGCAGCTCGTGCACGCTGGCAAAGGGTTGATTGATCCGTGTCCGCTCTGGGATGACGACGGTCAGGCCTATCTCGTCCACGCCTACGCGCATTCGCGTTCCGGCCTCAAGCACATGCTGCGGATTTGTCCGATGGCAGCGGATGGCTCGCGGTTGCTCGGCGATGGGCAGATTGTCTTCCATGATCCAGCGCGGCATCCGACTTTGGAAGGCCCCAAGTTTTTGAAAAAGGACGGCTGGTATTACATCCTTGCGCCCGCCGGTGGCGTGCAGACCGGCTGGCAAGTCGTGCTGCGTGCGCGAAATATTTACGGGCCCTACGAGGACAAGATTGTCCTCGCGCAAGGCAGCACCGCCATCAACGGGCCGCATCAAGGTGCGCTCGTGGATACGCCGAACGGCGAGTGGTGGTTCGTGCATTTTCAAGACGTAAGCGTCTGCGGGCGCATCACGCACCTGCAGCCCGTCAAATGGCAGGATGGCTGGCCGCTCCTGGGCATGAACCAGGACGACAGCGGAACCGGCGAACCCGTGCTCTCTTTTCAAAAGCCGCGAATTGCATCAAAGCCGCTGAGCCAGCTCATTGAAGGGTCTCAGAAGTCTGTGCCGCAGACGAGCGACGCGTTCGATTCGCGCAAGCTGGGCCTGCAGTGGCAGTGGCACGCGAATCACGCAGAGGGCTGGTGTTCGCTCGAACAGCGACCAGGTTGGCTGCGATTGTTCGCCCAGCCCAAGACAGTTGATGATCTGGGACGGACGCCGAATTTGTTGCTGCAAAAATTTCCGGCGCACACATTCACGGTGGAAACGCTGGTCGAGTTCGCGCCGCAAAATATCGGCGAGGAGACGGGTTTGGTGGTGGCGGGCCGCGCTCACGCCGCCCTGGCGTTGCGTCCGGCGAAAGGCGGCGTGCAACTCGTCTTCCGCCATGACGGGGCCGAGCGGGTTTTGATGGAGACTGCCGGGCCATCGGCAAGGCTTCGGGTACGGGTGGGCGACGGCGGTTGGTGTGAGTTCAGCCATGCAGAGCAAGGGCGTGAATGGACAGCGGTGCCCGAACAGTTTCTAGCGCAACCGGGCGTCTGGATTGGCGCCAAGGTGGGGCTGTATGCAATTACGCCCGGAGCAGGGCAGGGTGGCCACGCGGATTTTGCAAGCTTCCGTTTTTTGCCGGCGGACGACCACGCCGCCGCGACAGTCTGACCGATAGAAACTCCTGCTAGCCTCCGGCCAGCACGTCTGCCAGCGCCTTGCAGCAGCGCTCATTTTCGGTCGGCGTGCCCACGGAAATGCGGATCCACTCACCGAGCTGGTAGCCGCCCATCGGGCGGACAATCACCCCGCGCTTTTGCAACTGCTCGAACACGCGCTGGCCGTCGCCCACGCGCACCAGCACGAAATTGGCGGCGGACGGGAGGAATTCGAGGTTCAATCCGCGGAAGACCTGCTCGTAAAACTTCAACCCCAGCGCATTGTTCGCGCGCGTCCGGCGGGTGTGCTCCGTGTCGTCCAGCGCGGCCAGGGCGCCCGCCTGGGCGATGGAATTGATGTTGAACGGCTGGCGGATTTTTTCGAGTGCGGTGATGAGTTCCGGCTGCGCGATGCCGTAGCCAAGGCGCAGGCCGGCCAGGCCGAAAATCTTGGAGAACGTCCGCATGAGCAAAATATTCGGGCGCTGGCCCGCGCGAATCCCGGCAATGAAATCCGCCGCGTCGTCGAGAAACTCGATGTAGGCCTCGTCCATCACCAGCAGGACGTGGGCGGGAATCTGGTCGGCGAACGCTAGCAGCTGGGCCTTGGAGACGGACGTGCCGGTCGGGTTGTTGGGATTGGCCACGAAGACGACGCGGGTTTGCGGGGTGATGGCTTGAAGCATCGCCGGCAGATCGTGGCCGTGATCTTTGGCCGGAACGATGACCGGCGTGGCGTTGAAAATTTTGGTGACGAGCGGATAAATCGCAAAACAGTATTGCGACACCACCACTTCCGCGCCGGGCGCGAGCAGTGCGTGGCCGACAAATTCGATGAGCTCGTTTGAGCCGTTGCCCAGGATTAGATGGGCCGGGGTGACGCCTAGTTTCTCGGCGAGTTTTTGTTTGAGCCGAAAGGCGTTGCCGTCCGGATAAAGGTTCAGGCTGCCGAGAACTTTCTGCATCGCGGCCAGCGCGGCGGGCGACGGGCCGAGCGGATTTTCATTGGACGCCAGTTTGATGATGCTCGCGGCGGGCAGGCCCAGTTCGCGGGCGACGTCTTCAATGGGACGACCCGGCTGATAGACCGGCAAATCTTTCAACGCGGGATTAACAGGGTAGGGGAGGGACATCACAGTGACTCCAGGATTTTTGGCAGATTGACGTTCTTGGCAATCAGATCGCGGATGATGGCGATTTTTTCGGCGTCGCTCGGGCGCGTCTTCACCGTCAGATCGTGAACGATCGAGGCAACCTCGTAGCTGTCCTGGGGCGCAAGCAACACCGGGACCGGCAAGGTCTGGATGATTTTCATCAAGGCTCCGCTCGGCCGCACGTTGCCGGTGAGGACGACGCCGGCGATGCGATCCTCCGGGTGGGCGTCCAGACTCGTACAGGCCGAGAGAATGATGTCGTCCCGTCCGCCGGGGGTGATGAGCAGGGCGCCCCGTTTGAAAAAGTTGATGGCGTGTTCGGCCCCCATGTCGCCCACAATCACATTGGCGATGAGCGCCCGCCGGTCGCCCCCGGCATTCAGAACCTCCGCGCCCAATTCTTCGCGGACCAGTTCCACCGTCGGGCTCGACAGGATGCTCTGGTGCGGAATGACGCCGAGCAGCTCCAGCCCCTTGCGCTTCAATCCGCGCCGCGCAAAGTCCGTGACGCTGTCCATCTTTTCCCCGAGCACCTTGTTGAGAATGACGCCGATGATTTCCACCCCCTCCTTTTCAAACAGCGCCTGGTTCAGGCAAACCTCGTCAATGGGTTTGCCGATGCCGCCGCGAGTGACGATGATTACTTTTGCGCCGAGCGTCTTGGCGACCTGGGCGTTGGACAAGTCGAACACCGACCCCACGCCCGCGTGTCCCGAGCCTTCGCACAGCACGAAATCTTTTTCCCAGGCCACCCGGTCGAATGCGTTCTGGATTTTTTTTACCAGCGCCTCATTGTTGGACTGCTGCAGGTATTTCCGCGTAAAATCCGGCTCCACGGCGATGGGGCTCATGTCCACCAGCGGACAGTTCAACCGGTACACGCTGTCCATCAGCACCGTGTCCTCGTCAATCTTCTGCTCGTCCACCTCGATGAAACGCTGGCCGACCGGCTTGATATAGCCGACGCGGGGAAAATGCTCTTGCAAGGCCGCGATGAGTCCCAGCGAAGTGGTGGTCTTGCCGTCATTCTGCCGGGTCGCCGCGATGAAAACGCGAGGGGTGTCAGTGTTCATTGATGGAAAAGTCTGTATCCAGTGGTTGCGACAAAGGAAAACCGCGAGCCAAGGCACCGCTCTCGGCTCAATGTTCGCCGGGCAATTTTTCACCCGCGCCCGGATAAAGCTTCGCGTATTCGATCGATTGCACTCCGACAATCGCGGCGACGCCAAGAATATCGTGGGCGCTGGAGCCGCGCGAGACGTCCGCCGCGGGACGATCCAAGCCCAGCAGAATCTGGCCGTAGGCGTTGGCCCGAGACACATGGCGGACGAGTTTGCTCGCGATGTTGCCGGAATTCAGGTCGGGGAAAATCAGGACGTTGGCCTGGCCGGCAACTTTGCTCTCCGGCAGTTTGCGGGTCGCGATTTCCGGAATCAACGCGGCGTCCACCTGGAGCTCGCCGTCGAATTCCGCCTCGACATTTTTGGCCCGGGCCTTTTGTTGCGCCAGTGCGGTGGCGGCCTGCACGCGGCCGATGCTGGGATGCATCGCGCTGCCCTTGGTGGAAAAAGAGAGCAGGGCGGCCCGCGGCCGAATGCCGAGCAGTTGCCGGGCTAGCTGTGCGGTCGAAACCGCGATGTCGGCCAGTTGCTCGACATTGGGTTCCGGGATCACGCCGCAGTCCGCCATGAACAGCACGCCGTTCTCGCCGAAGCGTGAATCCTCCACCTCCATGATCTGACAACTGGAGGCCGTGGTCATCTGCGGCGCCATCTTCACGATTTGAAAGAGCGGCCGCAACACGCTGCCGGTCGTGTGGCTAATGCCCGAGACCAACCCGTCCGCCTGATGCATCGCCAGCATCATGGCACCGAAATAATTCGGCTGGAGCATGGCGGCGCGGGCCTCTTCCACCCGCAGCCCTTTGGCCTTTCGCAAGGCGGCAAAGCGCCGGGCAAAATTCTCGGTCTCCTCGCTCTCGGCGGGATTCAGAATGCGAATGCCCTCCAGCGATAGGTTCAAATCTTCCGCCAGCTTTTTGATCACCGTCCGGTCGCCCAGCAAAATCGGGGCGCCCAGCCGCAATGAATAAAACTGGCGGGCCGCCTGCAGCACGCGGGGCTCAGTGCCTTCCGGGAAAACAATCCGCTTGGGATGGCGCTGCAATTTCTCGATGATGTTGCCGATGAAACGCATGACCTTAGGTTAGCGGGGTGGTTTCGGAGCGCAACCATTCAAACCGCACGTGATCAGATTACCCTCAGCCTTAACAAGGATTGCAAAAAACCACAAACAAGTAAAGATAACAGACATTGTGTGTGCATAATTACGGCACCGTAACTTATTTGCCAATGATTGAGCGGTATCGGTCATTGACGATAATTATCGAATAACGTAATCTATGTCAAATTCAAGTGACCTGAGACCGGCGAGAACCCGCTGCGCGCATGGATGGCACCTGATGGACTTCAAAGGTTCCCCGAAGTCAGAAAGCAAACGTGCAATCTGACTTGGTGACTCTCTACATTCTCTGGCGTGAAACGGATACGCGCATTGACTCGCTCATGAAGCAAGTCCGTGAAGGCGTGGCCGTGGATGAGGCGTCTAATTTTGCTCGTTGGGTTCGTTTCTCCGGGGTCGTCCAAATTCTGAGCAATGCCGATTTCAGCAACTCGCAATTGGTTGCCGACGTGTCCGGCCTGAAACTGAAATTGCAGGACTTGGTTTGGGAGTGCGGTGAATGGTATCGCAAACACGAACGGTCGAACACTCCCCGCGATGCTTACGTCTCCGCGTCCAAGCTCGAAGCCCTCGAAAAACAAATGCGCCAGATGTCAGAGCAACTTGCTCGGCTCGCGCCTCCAATGCCCGACAGCGTGCCGCAATTGACCATCCTTGCCGGGGGTGCAAAGTGACCGGCCAAG
>JANPGB010000240.1:0-1859 GCA_031423695.1 Verrucomicrobiota bacterium | reverse complement strand
AGGAAATTTCCGATTACCTGGGCATTCAGTTCGACATACCAGTTGTAAATATTCTGTTCGAAAAGGCGATCGTGATAGAGCAGGAGAATGATCGCCACCATTTGCGACACGGTTTTAATTTTTCCCAGAAATGACACGGCGACGCTCTTGCTGCGGCCGATCTGCGCCATCCATTCGCGCAGGGAGGATATCGCAATTTCCCTGCCGAACCCACGCGCGGACGAAGACAGAATGGCCGCAACCGCGTTGCGGTTGGGAATTTTTTGTGGACGCTGACCCAGGGTAGCTCCTGCCTCGCAACCCTGGGCTGGAGGACACAATCCCGTTGGGATTGGCGCGCGGCGTTCACGCCGCTTCAATGTGCGGATGGAATTGAGCGCTGGATTCGTTTTGGACGCGGCGGGTGTGCGGGCGGTGAAGCGGGCTGAAGCCCGCGCTCCAGAACGGAGCGCGGGTCTGCGACCCGCAGCAGCTTCGCCAGACAGAACGCGCCCGGAACTGCTTTGGCTTTCGGCAATGCGGGAGTGCTGCGGCTCACAGAGCCGCGCTCCGGGCGCAAACCCGGTCACGATGCGGTTCGTGCGCAGCTCGATCTGCCGGATTTTTTTGAGAATCTCGCGGGGAATCATGGCTCAATTAAATACTCCCATCGGGTCAAAATTGAATCTGCGAAATGCTTCCGATCGAAGCAACCAAGCTAACAATGGAACATTCATCCCGACATAATCGGCGAGCGGGTGAACCGCAACCAAACCTGCTGCTTCGGTAAAAAGCCTTCCGTCTGCAACGGCACGCGGAACAAATTCCTGATTTAGTCGAGGATGTTGGCCGTCGTAAATATGATGAATAGTCCAAGCCCAAGTTGAAGGATAAGGTCGTCGCGGGCGTTCGCCTCCTGCAAGTTGAAATGCAAGAATGGCCGGCCCGTTGTTTCGAGCATCAATCAGTAGCCCAGCCGCAACAATTTCCGCCGCCAATTCGGGCGGATAAGTGTAGCAGTTCGGATTGTTTCCGTCGGGATGGCGTGTAACGGCGTCCAAAAGCAATCTCTGTCGTCTTGGCCACCGAATGTATGCGTTTCGCTGATTCCAGATTCCCATCGCACACTGGACTCCAACGTCAAATCTGTTTCCAGCCATTGCCCGAATCCAAGGCGGAACATTTTCAAAGTCAGTATTGTCGTCCAAGTCATCGGCAAGCTGGCTGGCAAACTTTGCTAATTGTGACCAATGCCGAGTGTTGCCACTTGTGTCGAGCGCATCCACAACTGGCAACCGACTCAAAGCTTCGGCATCGTCGTCAATCACCAAGTCTGGCTTGGTAGTGTAGCCTTCAAAAAAACTCTCAAGCTTGTGCTTCTTTGCAACAGACCGAGCGTATTCTTCGCCGCCGTATGACCAGAGCGTGAGCAAATAGCCTTTGTCTTTCAGAACTTTCAGTCCTTCAACTACGCCCGGTAGCAATTCACCGTTCGCGTTGATGAGCGTTAAATCAACGTCTATGGAAATGGAAGTTGCCATTTGATTTCACGGCACGGGCAGCTCATCAAAGATTTTCTGGATGACCGTTTCGCTGGTTTTTTCCTCGGCCTCGGCTTCGTAGGTGATGGCCACGCGGTGGCGCAGCACGTCCATGCCGATGCTTTTCACGTCCTGCGGCGTCACGTAGCCGCGGCCTTTCAGGAAGGCGTAAGCCTTGGCCGCCAGCGTGAGCGCGATGGTCGCGCGCGGCGATGCGCCGAGCTGGATGAAATCCTTCACCGCGATCTTGTAATGGTCCGGGTCGCGCGTGGCGCAGACGAGGTCCACGATGTAATCCTTCACCTTGTCGTCCACGTAAATGTCGTTGATGATTTCGCG
>JANPGB010000239.1:0-4970 GCA_031423695.1 Verrucomicrobiota bacterium | reverse complement strand
AGCAGCCCGGCGCAAGATGCCACCGCTGCTCAAACGCCCTCCAAAGTTGACCCCACTCCCTACACGGTTCAGGAACGAGCGCTGAACCACCGCCTCATGTCCCGCGTGATTCAAGCTACCGATGCCGATGGCAAAGCGATCACCCAGACCAACTCCTACACGGAACTCGCCACCGGACTCCACTACTTGCAGGACGGCAAGCTGGTTGAGAGCAAGGCGGAGATCACGATTCTACCCCAAGGCGGAGCCGCTGCCACGCAAGGCCAGCACAAAGCCTATTTCCCGCCCAACCTCAATGGCGGCGTCATTGATCTGGTGATGCCCGATGGACGGGAGTTGAAATCCCAGATTCGCGGGCTGGGTTATTACGACAAAGCCACCGGCACGAATGTCCTTCTGGCGGAAGTACGGGACACCGAAGGCACGCTGTATCCGCCCAACGTCATCGTCTATGAGAACGCCTTCAACGGACTCCAGGCCGATGTTCGTTACACCTACCGACGCTCGGGGTTTGAACAGGATGTGATTTTGCGTGAGCAGCCACCGACACCAAAAGAGTTGGGACTCGCACCTGACACGACGCGGCTGGAAGTATTGACCGAATTCATTGAGTCGCCGACTCCGGCCAAACGCACGGTTGGATTGGAGTCCAAAGCCAGTGATGCCGACCAGTCGCTTTATTTCGGCGCGATGGCCATGGTGCGTGGAAGGGCTTTCTCCATGGGTGAACCGAGCCGGACCAATCGCCCGGTGGCGGTTTCAAAATCCTGGGAACAGATTGAGGGACGACCGTTCTTGATCGAGCAGGTGGATTACAACCAAATCGCTCCCAAGCTGAACACGCTCCCGAAGACTCCGCACGGTGCCAGTATCACCAATCCAGGCAAGAGCTCCAAGATCGGCCAGTTGGCTTCGGGTCGTCAGTTGCCTGCGAGCAGCGTCGCCGCCAAGAAATCAAAATCCCTGCATGTTGCAAAAGCCAAGGAAGCAAACCGTCCGGGATTCCTGCTCGACTATCCGATTCAACTGTATCCCACGGAGGACAATTTCACGTTTGCAGAAGGTCAAACCTATTATGTGGTCGGAGACGGACCAGGCGGAGCGATTTTGATCGAGACCACCACCATCGAAAGGGGCGCGGTGATCAAGAGCCGTTTTGATGATCCTTACCAGGGGTATGACCAGTACGTTTTGCTGCTCGAAGACACAACGACCAACACAGCCAGCCTGGTGTGTTCCACCATCCCGGATCGTCCGGCGATTTTCACGGATTGGTGTGATGACTCGGTTGGTGAAATCATCTCAGGCAGCACCGGTTATCCCTACGCGAGCTATCCTTATGTGATCGCTGCAAACGCCGGAGCAGTTTCATTTTGGCAGTACAAGAACCTGAAATTCTTGCAGGGCGAGCCTTCCATCTTCGTGGGGAATACGGCCAACACATCTGACGTGACTGTCACGAATTGCCAGTTCATCGGTAACACCGTTTATGGAGTCGTGGCTCAGTTGGTGGATGGTGGTAATGTGATCCTTAAAAACGATTTGTTCTCCGTCGAAGATACCGGCGTCATCATCGTTGGAAACAATGTCGCCTTTTCTGCCCAGAATATAACTGCGGAAAGATTCTCGACCTTTGTCACGGGCGCAGGTTCCGTGGCCATCAAGGATTCTTTGTTCATCGGCGGTGGGTGGGTCGCAGGCACGCCGACATACACCTCTTTCCCATCATCCGCCTCGGGCCTCTTCCAACCCGGCCCGCTCGGTGCTTACTATTTGAACCCAGTCGATTCCGACGTAGCCGCCAATATCATTGATAAGGGCAGTGTGGACGTGCCGTCAGCGGACCTCGACGGATTTACAACCCGGGTTGACAACATTCTCGATAGCGGCAAGGTGGATCAAGGATTTCACTATCCGGCGACTATTCTAAATCTCCAGGCTGGATGCAATAATCCGAATGTTACCCTGAATTGGGCCCTTCCACAATGGTTGGAGGCGCTTGGTTCGGGGTATATTTATGATTTCCGTATCTACCGGTGCGACACAACCTCGGGTGTCTGCACGCCCGCTACACTTTACAAAACAATAACGAATCCCAATGCCAGGACAGATACGGATACTTCCGTCGTAGCAGGCCACACTTATTGCTACCGCATCACCTACCGGCACCAAAGAGGTTCTGTGATGGAAGAGTCGCCCTTCTCCAACACTTCCTGCAGCACCACCTGTTGTCACTCGGGCGACGGACAGGACATCTGGGTTGATGATTCACCCAGTGCGGCGGCGGTGGCGGGATATATCATGGCCGGCACCGGCGTGAGCATCGTGTCAGGCAGCGCTCATTTTTCTGGCGATGCCACCGCCCACGGTGTTTTTGGGAATGGGACGGCGGCAGGTTTCCCAATTGACAAGGGAGTGATATTGGCTTCAGGTGCAATTGCAAACGCAATCGGCCCAAACAATTCAGAAAATGCCCAATCCACATTTAATACTGGGCCATACAATGGAGATACCGATCTCGAACCACTGGTTGGTGGAACTTCAACCACACCACTAACCAAAGATGCCGCAGTTTTGGAGTTCGACTTCAATTCATCAACCACTTTCACGTGGCAAGTTCAATATATTTATGCGTCAGAGGAGTACCCTGAGTATATCTCTACAACCGGTGGCTATAATGACCCGATGGCGATTTTTGTGACTCAAAACTACAGTGGAGGGCACTGGGTAATCACGCCCTCAGATAATATAGCTTTGGTTCCAGGAACGACTACCCCTGTCAGTGTGAATTCGATTAATGGTGGAGGGCACAGCGAAGTAACACATTCCGTCCTTTCTGCAATTAATCCGCAATACTACGTTGATAATCATGACCCACATCCCTGGTTTCCGCTGCCACCGTATGCCACAGTAGCCCCAGTCTATAACATTCAATACGATGGCACGACTACAGTTCTCACTGGTACGAAGAGTATCTCGGCCAGTGTGACTTATCATGTTAAAATTGGCGTAGCCGATTATCAGGATGACAGATACGATTCGGCTGTGTTTGTAAAAACCCAATCTGTACCTTGCCCGTAATAAAGATTGTTATGAAAATATTTATTATTTTGATGGGTTTTGTTTACTGCAATTCTATTCAGCTATCAAAAGCGCAAGGCACTGCATTTCTGTCGAACTTAAGTGATTCCGAAATCGGCGTTAGTGCTGTTGGAAGCGATGTGTGGTGGGGACAGACTTTACAAACCGGTACGAATACGGAAGGATATATTCTAAATTCTGTTCAATTAAAGCTGGATGCACCTTCAGGTGCTGCGCATGGGTTTAACCTGTCGATTTCACAAAGCAATCCTAATATCTTTATTGGAAATCTGAGTGGTCCCGATCCCACGTCAAGCGGGATGTTTACTTATATCGGAGCTGGCATACATCTGTTACCATCGAGTCAATACTTTCTTGTCGTTTCAGCCTCCTCTTTGACTACAGATGGTGCTTATATGTGGAGTTATTCTAGTGCTCCCCCAAACGCAGTTGGCGGTTGGAGCATCATGCGTCGCTACAGATCAACCGACGGTGTGAACTGGTTAATCGCAGACCGCTCGTCAGCTTTTCAGTTTGCGGTTTATGCCACCGCCGTTCCCGAACCCTCATCCTTGGCCTTGCTCGGCCTGGGCGGTTCATTCCTGTTCACGCGTCTCGCCCGCAAGTCCCGGTCAAAAGCCTTGCGCCAGCCCTGAAATGAATCCGCCTTGCTCCACCGCAGATTCGCCGAGGCGCTGAGTTAGCCGACCAAAACAATTTCCTGTTCAGCGTTTCTGCGGCTCGGCGGACACATCACAGTTGCGCCACGATCCGGAAAAACGCCTTGGGCGTCACGCTCCGCCGGAGTTGAACCGTGAACTGCGTCGCATCGTTCACGACCATGAGATCACCATTGCCGGAACTCGTGGGCACGAACCAGTTGTCCAGGTTGTAGGACATCTGAACTTCAACCGCCCCCGTCGCGGCGGGATTTTTGGCCAATGACAGTTGCCAATACTCTTCCCCGCTCAATTGCACAAGCGTGGGCAGCGGCATCGCCGTGGGCGCGAGCGGATTGGCGCCCGCCAGATGAAACTCGATCAGATTGGGCAGGCCATCGCCGTCGGGGTCGGATTCGGGCAGCGAGTTTGAAACGGTGAGGCTATGCCAGTTGGTCATCTGCCACTGACCGTAGGCGGTCAACTGGCTCGTCACCCGTACGTCATCGAAGTCCAGATTGCCCGCGGCCGTCCGGGTGATTCGAACCGCCAGTTGCTGGTTGGCCGCGACGGGGACTGCGCTCGTTACGACACACGAAACGACCGTGAACTTGTTGGTGGCATTGCCTCCGGCCAGGGCGTTCAGCGTCGCTACATTTCCTGCCACACCGGGCCCGAAAGGCACGCCGTTCGTCAGGAAATCGAGTTGGTAACCGAAGTTAAAATTCGCGCTGCGGACTCCGATCGCCACTTGCAGTGTATAAATGGTGCTGGGTTGAAGCTGTGCCCGCAGTGTCTGGAGAAAAGCGTCGCCAACGAGGGAACCGGACAGGAAGGCGGCGTGCTTCCCGTTCATGTTGGTCAAAACGCCGCCATTGATGGAGTCCGCGCTGTTCAAATAGCTTGAGCCTGCCGGATTCATGTACCCACTTTGGCTGGTCGTTGGTCCATCGCCGGCGGCATTCAAACGATTCCAGCCAATCACCTGCGTACCAGAGTCGGTTCTGCCATCCAGCAGCGCGATGTTCGATTCGAAATTCCCGTTTTTAACCGTCAAGTCCTGCACTCCCAGTAACGCGTTCGCCCACATCTGCGCGTGCTCGGCCAAACCCACGCCATTGAAGTGGACGGCATCTGAAAGTTTTCCTTCGAGATGGAAATCGTCGGTGCGTGCGCCGCGAAAACAATAGGGCGTGTTGTAAATGCAAAGCCTTTGCCCGGCCATGACGG
>JANPGB010000238.1:0-1994 GCA_031423695.1 Verrucomicrobiota bacterium | reverse complement strand
GCGCGGGACAACGCGCCGAGCTTGGCGGGCAACGGATCGCTTTTGGCTTTGCTGTAAAGTGCCTGGGCAGCGAGGAAGCCAATCACGACCGCGATCAATCCACCGAACGCCGCGACGGGTGCGTGTTGGAACGGCTCGATGATGCGGGTGAGCAGGCCCGCGTGTTCGGCGGCTTCACCGGTGAACTGGGAGTTGAACAACGCATCGATGCCGATTAATCCGCCGACGATTGAGAGAATGGCCAGGATTCGCAGCGGCCAGATCATGACGCCGGGCGATTCGTGGGCGTGACCGGCTTCGTGCGTTTTCGCTTCACCAACCAACGCGACGAAGAACAGGCGGAACATGTAGAACGTGGTCAGCACCGCGACGAACACGGCGATGGCAAAGAGCGGGTAGTTGTGCGCGTGCCACGCCTGCGCTAGGATGGCGTCCTTGGAGTAGAAGCCGCTGAACGGCGGGACGCCGCAGAGCGCGAGCGTGCCGGCGAGGAATGTCCAGAACGTCACGGGCATTTTCTTGCGGAGCGCGCCCATCTTCCAGATGTCCTGCTCGTGGTGCATCGCGTGGATCACCGAGCCGGCCCCAAGGAACAGCAGCGCCTTGAAGAACGCGTGCGTGGTCAGGTGGAACATCGCGGCTGTCGGCCCACCGAGACCGACGGCCATGACCATGTAGCCGAGTTGCGAAAGCGTCGAGTAGGCGAGAATGCGTTTGATGTCGTTTTGCTGGACGGCGATGAGCGCCGCGAGCAACGCGGTAAATCCGCCGATCCAGGCGATGATGGTCAGCGCATCCGGCGTGAAAATGAAGAACACGCGGCACAGCATGTAAACGCCGGCGGCCACCATCGTCGCGGCGTGGATGAGCGCGCTGACGGGGGTCGGGCCTTCCATCGCGTCGGGCAGCCAAACGTGCAGCGGGAATTGGGCGGACTTGCCCATCGCGCCGCAGAAGATCAAGAGGCCACCGAAAGTTATTCCCGCTTTGGTGATAACGTACGCAACGGCAGGGGCGTTCGAGCCAAGTTCAATTCCTTTGTCCATGAACGCTTTGATCGAGTCAAATCCAAGTGAGCCAGCTAGCGACCAAAAAGTTAGAATTCCCAGCATGAACCCGAAGTCGCCGAGGCGATTGGTGATGAAAGCTTTCTTCGCCGCATCCGCCGCGCTGGCTTTTTCAAACCAGAAACCGATGAGCAGGTAGCTCGATACGCCGACCAGTTCCCAGAAGATAAACATCTGGAGGAAATTGTCCGAGAGCACGATGCCGAGCATCGAGAACGTGAACAGGCTCAGGCACGCGAAGAAGCGCGAGAAACCGGGGTCGTCGTGCATGTAGCCGTAGGAATAGATGTGGATCGCGCTGCCGACCCCGGTCACGATGAGGAGCATCATCAGGCTGAGCGCGTCGAGCTTGAGACCGAAGTCCACGTTCAGACTGCCGATGGAGAGCCAGTTGACGGAAAGTTCACGCGCTTCCCAGCCGCCGAATTTGATGACCGCCAGCGTGAGGACGAAGCCCGTGACAATCGCGCCGATGGACAACGTGGCGCTGACCGCCTTGTTGCGCAGGGTAAAAAGCGTGATGATGCCCGCCGCGAGCAGCGGCAGGAACAAGATCAACCAAGGTAACGCTTCGAGCTTCATTTCTGTTTAACCACGGATGGGCACGGCCAAAGACGTTTACGCGAATTGCGCGAATCATCGCTAATTGAATTTGAATTCGCGTTAATTGGCGAAATTCCTGTCAAACCATTTTCTGGTTCATGTGTGCTCGTGTGCATTTGTGGTTCGATCAAAGTTTCATGCTCGTCAGGTCTTCAACGTGCGCCGTCTGGCGCTTGCGATAGAGCGCGACGATGAGCGCCAGACCGACCGCCACTTCCGCCGCCGCCACGGTGATGATGAAGAAGACCATGACCTGGCCGTGTGGACTTTCCGGGTCGTCTTTGAAACGCGAGAAGGCGACGAGCGCGAGGTTGGCCGCGTTGA
>JANPGB010000237.1:0-1924 GCA_031423695.1 Verrucomicrobiota bacterium | reverse complement strand
CCATGGCGCTGGTGCATTCCGAACCGGCGCTCACGCGCGAACATCTGCTCCGCGCCGCCTCGCATCAATTTCGCGAAGGCGACGTGCAACATTGGTGGCATCCGCCGGCGGGTCGCGGCGTGCGCACGCATTTTTCCGACGACTATCTGTGGTTGCCGTATGTGACCTGTCGTTATGTGACCTCGGTCGCGGACACCGGCGTGCTCGACGAAAAGATTTCCTTTCTGGACGCCCGTCTCGTCAAGCCGGACGAGGAAGCTTACTACGATCTGCCGAATCGCTCCGACGAGTCCGCCACGCTTTACCAGCATTGCGTGCGCGCCATTGAGCGCGGACTGAAATTCGGCGAACACGGTCTGCCGCTGATCGGCTGCGGCGATTGGAATGACGGCATGAACATGATCGGCAAAGAGGGACGCGGCGAGAGTGTGTGGCTGGCATTCTTTCTTTACGACGTGCTCGCCCAGTTCGCCGGACTGGCGCGGTCACGCAAAGACATTGCCTTCGCCGACCGTTGCATCATGCAGGCGCAGCAACTGCAGGAAAACATTGAGTTGCATGCTTGGGACGGCCAATGGTATCGCCGCGCTTACTTCGACAACGGCGAACCGCTCGGCTCCGCGACCAATCAAGAATGTCAGATTGATTCCCTGCCACAAAGCTGGTCGGTGATCAGCGGTGCCGGCGATCCGGAGCGTTCCCGTCAGGCGATGGACGCCGTGGATCAGCGCCTCGTTCGCCGAGACGCAAAACTTATTCAGTTGTTCGATCCGCCTTTCGACAAGTCGTCGCTCAATCCAGGTTACATCAAAGGCTACATTCCGGGCGTGCGCGAGAACGGCGGACAATACACGCACGGCGCGATCTGGACCGCCATGGCTTTTGCGTTGATGGGTGAAAACGATCGCGCGTGGGAGCTGTTTGCGCTGCTTAATCCCATCCATCACAGCGCGACGCCCAAACAAATCGCCACCTACAAAGTGGAGCCTTATGTCGTCGCGGCGGACGTCTATGCGGTGGCACCGCACACAGGGCGGGGCGGTTGGACCTGGTACACGGGTTCAGCCGGCTGGATGTATCGGTTGCTTATCGAAACCTTGTTGGGCGTAAATCTCGAAGGTGATCAACTCCGCCTGACTCCGCGTGTGCCGAAGAAATGGACGAGCTACAAAATCCACTATCGCTACCGGCAAACTGTTTATCACATCACCATCGCGCGCCGCGTCGCTGGTCCGGCCGTCGCGAATCAACTGGTGCTCGACGGAAAAGAACTGGCCGGTGAAACGATCCACTTGGTGGACGACCGTCGAGAACACGCAGTCGAATTGAAAGTTGGGAATACCGCAAGCCTCGTGGAAATCCCGAGCGTTCCCCTCATGCCGGTTTGAGCCAGCTCAAAGGGGTGAGTACCGGGCGATCGTCATCAAACAATGGTCAACTACATGCTGCTCTCGATGAGGCCGGCGCTGATGGCGTAACGGGTGAGGCTGGCGGTGTTGTAGAGTGCAGCTTCTCCATGAGATCCTCGCGATGCTTCTCGACGGTTTTGAGGCCGATGCCTAGTTCGGACGCAGTGTCCTTGTTAGCGTTGGCTTCCAGCTCCACGTCGAACGAGCTTCGGATTGGCTTTTTGCCCTTGTGGGATAAAACCACGGAATTCCAACTGGTGGGGTTATACCCTATAAAATTATCCAAGCGGTCGGGTATCCTCGCCAGAAATTAGAAACAGAATTCATCTATGGAAGTTCCCTCCAAGTAGAAGCAACCATGAAATTGCACTTAAGGGAACTTGCAAAAACCCATACTTATCCTGACTAATAACTTCCAAAGGATGAGAGTAGGTGGTATAACTTTCCGGCATGAAAGCGGCTAGCTCATATATCCAGCCTGTCGCCCCCGGATTCTTTGACGGCCACCACCGCCT
>JANPGB010000236.1:0-11108 GCA_031423695.1 Verrucomicrobiota bacterium | reverse complement strand
GTCTGACTGCCGGCAATGCCGATGTTCACCGCATGCAACGGAACAAATTCCTTTTCCCAAATCGCCTTGCCGATGTCGCGCCAACCGCCGGTGATGGAATCGCCAATGAGAAGCACATCCAACTTGTCCGCGTGACTCCTTACATCCGCGACCCTCTCAGCGTGACGCATGCGCCACTCCTCATTGGGTCGCTCAGGTTTTGCCGGGTCGGCGTTCTCTCCGGCAAGAGTATTGAGCGCCGGCAGAAGCAGCGACAGAAGTAATGACCGATAAAAAGAAGCAGACGACGTTCGCGTTTTCACAGTTTGCATCGGCGTTTTATTTCCGTCCGGAATGCTTCGTTCCAGCGGGCAGAACGGAAACAGCCTCCTCCTTCTCCAATGAAAGGACCAGCTTGCCATCCGAAACCAAAACATGCTTTTTCAGAAGCACGCACCCTTCCAAAGTGATCCGATAAAGATCAACGGCCTTTACCTTGCGCCAGTCGTCGGGAAGCTTCCATGACTTGTCCGCGTAGCCAGCCTTGCTGTAGGCGATGATCTCGCGCTTGTTCCACAACGCTGGAACAAAAAGATCATCGTCCTCGCGCAATACAAACTCGCCTTTGCGGATGATGCGTTTCCCAGATTCGTTCCGCGCGACAACCCCATCGCTGTAGAACAACGCGTCGTTCTCAAACTTCACTCGCTGAAACCGACCCAAGTAATACCACGGAAGCGTCGTGCGACAGAACATGCCGAGAAAACCAGGCATGTTATCCTTGTCCTGTTTGCAGATCTCCTCGCCGTGCATGCTCGAGCCGAAGCGAAAATCGCCGTCGCTGCCGCGATCGGTGCGTCCGCGCGCGCCCAGGCATTCCGGGATCTCCATGGGATTCCACGAATACCACCACGACATCGACTGCAATCCGACGAAGTGTTCTCCCGGCGGATGCGCCCAACCCGTTCCCTCGCCGGTGACATCAAAACCTCGGTCGCGCCAGTAATGGAAAATCTTCCGTTGCGTCTCGACGTATTTGTCCGGCGTCAGCCCGCCGTTCTCGGGCTTCGCGTGCCAGGGGCTGATCGGCTTGCCGCCATCGCGGTTGGCAATGAACACATCAATATGAATAGTGTGCCCCTCTTTCAGTTCGGGAATCATCTTGATCAGCGCATCAATGCGCCGCTGCGCCAGGCCCGCTTCCCATTCCTTGGGATAGACCACGTTGTACATGTCCTCGCCTTTCACCTGGATGCCGGCAACCAACAGCTTTCCGCTTTCATCTTTGGCGAAACAATCCATGGCGACATACTCATCCCACAACGGACTTAGCTGGTAGGCATCCACCATGTTGACATGCAGGCTGACCGTCGTGTTGAACTTCCGGCCTTCGCGAATGAGCCAGCGCAAACTATCAAGCGCGGCAGCATCTTGTTTGCGCTTCAATCTGGGATTTACCTCCGACCATGCGGGATAACCGTGGTCGTGCCCGCCTTTCTGCCAGCCGACCAGATAGATGATCTTGGGGATTCCGCGCGTCAGGTTATCGGTCTTGCGGATGACCTCGAGTGCCTCCTCGAAAGTGCAAAACACCTCGTGCCCTTTCCGAAAGGTCGGATCATTCGCCAGACGTTCCACCGGCTCTCCCTCCATGGCGAGGAAAAGTTTTAATACGAGGGTCTGGGAATAATCCAGGTAATAAGGCGCGACGATTGCGTCGGTGCTCGCGGTGAAGTTCTTGCCGTCTCGCACAAGGCTGGCTTCAATCGTAGCGATTCCGCCTTCCACCGGAAAAACTTTGTCACCTTGCAGTCTGACCACCTGAACATTTCCACTCGCGGTTTTTGTTCTGGAACTGAACACGACCTGCTTCGACGGTATTTTGTTACTGCTCCCATCGGAGTAGAAACCCTTTAAACTCAGTCGTCCCGTCTTGTTGTTTCCTTGGTTCGGAGTCAAGACTCTGGGATAAATCTCAAGAACAACTCGCTCCAGATTTTTTCCATCGGAGGCCGAAATGGTGTGAACGAAAGCTGAAGTCAAAGCCAGCGCGTTAACTGTAAGAAATAAGAAAAATCTCATCGTTTAAAATTGTTTGTTATTGTTTGTCTTTCCCCAGCCAACGCACGGCGTTTTCAATCACGCGCAACGGCTCGGCTTGTTTGTAAACGGGATAGATTTCGTGACCGGGGCGGAAGTAAAACACCCGGCCCTTGCCGATCTGCCAGAGGCAACCACTGCGGAAGTGTTCGCCCTTGTCCCAACGCTCCTCGAATATGACCTCGTCCGGCGGCGGGACGTGGAACGGTTCGTCATACATTTCCGTCTGCGCCACATCCCACTTCGCGGGGAGTCCGGCGGCAATGGGATGTTCTGGCAGCAAAGTGGTGACATGCGATGGCGCACCGTCAGGGCGGTACGCGGGGAAAACACAGATCGGCAACGCGAGTTTCCAGGCATTGCCTTCGTGCGAGAGCGACGGCGTCAGCGGATCGCCGTATTTCGGCGCTTTATATATGGTCACCTCGTTTGAGAATTCCCACTTCGCCGTCGCCCGCTCGGCGGCGGGCACTTGCGCCAGCGCATCGGACTTCGCGCGCTCCTGCATCAACCGGACAAACGGCTTTGACCAATGCGCCGAGTGCAGCGCGATCAAGGCAAGCTTGCCTTCCTTGACGCGGGCCACTACCCGCTCGGCATACGCATCAGTGACGGCATTGTTGCGAACGTGCCCCCACCACACGACTACATCCGTCGCATCAAGAGTGGTTTCGTCGAGACCTTGCTCCGGTGCGGCGAGATTCGCGGTCTTCACCGAAATGCCGGATTTTGCGGCGAGATGCCTGGCGATGGTTTCACCGAGAAACTGGTTTCCATACGCCTGCTTCTGTTGTGGCTGCTCCTCATCCCACATCAAAACACGAATCGGCTTTGTCGTCGAAGCAGTGGGAGCAATGGGTTTGTCACCCATCAATTGCGCAACCTTGCTCTCGATTGTCTCGGCCCAAACTCTATGGCCGAGCGGCGTGGGATGTTCAAAGTCATACATCAAGTCCCGCAAGATCGTGCCGTCCGGCTTCATGTAAAAATAATTGATGTCCATGTAAAAGATTGTTTTGCCGTCCGCCAACTTCGACGCGATCACGCTAGCCTTGTCTAATACGCCGCGTTCTGGCGTGGGATGTTCGCGACGCTGAAAGATTGCGAGCAGCAGAATTTTTGTGCCCGGCAGCTTGGTGCGAATCTTTTGAACAATCGCAATGACGCCCTCCGCGATTTCTTCGCCGGTGTTGATGCCGCCGTTGTTCTGACCGATCATCACAATCGCCAGTTTCGGTTTGATGCCCTCAATATTCCCATGATCAAGCCGCCAGAGCACGTGCTCCGTGCGGTCGCCGCTGATGCCGAGATTCAGCGAGTTGCGCGGCGCGTAATATCTGTCCCAGGTTTCTTTCCCTTGGTTGTCGAAGTGTTGAACGATGGAATCGCCTACATAAATGAGATCAACGTTCCCTTGTTTCGCGCGTTGATTCATCGCCTCGTGGCGCGCGATCCATCCCGCGTTCGTCTTCGCAACCGGGATGATTGCGGTGTTGACGCTTGCCGGCTGGAGGCCTTGCGAATCTCTTGGCGGCGTGAGGGCGGGTTCGGCGGCGCGGACAGCAAAAGCCACAATACTGAGGAGCAAAATCAGGAGAATTGGTTTGAAGAGTTTGGTTTGCATTTGTGCGTGATTCTGGCGGAGACGTGTTGGGTTCGCCAACCGTTAGTTCGTCATGGCGTTGACCCATTTGTGTCAGCGCGCGTTTGGAAAAGTTGAGCAAAGACCCTTGGGCGGCGCGTTTGTAGCGGCGGGCATCCTACCTGCCGTGGAGCTGGGCTTCCCAGCCCGGCGGAATAAGCCTCACGCATGACCACGCGCGCGGGAAAATCTTCGTGCGTCTCTCACAATTCACCGTTCTTTCCGGGCGGCAAGGATGCCGTCCTCTACGTCAGGCAGGATGCCTGACGCCACACCCGCTGTCCGTCTTTGCGTTGGCGGCTATTTACTGAATCCCAGATCTTCCCCCGGATGGAACACGACGCCGATTTGCTCGAGCCCTCCGTGGCGGCCGTTGTACCAAAGCAGCCATTTTGTGCCGTCGAAGATTGCGTAGGGTTTGTAGCACGCGTCGTGATCCCACCGGTCGTTGCCCGGACGCACGATGGGATTTTCGCCATGCCGCTGCCAGTTCGTGATCCCGTCGAGCGAACGCGCGATACCGATCTGCGCGTGCTCTTCATCGCGGAAACCGATGTAGAACATCACATACCAGCCATCGCGCTTTTCGACCTGGCAGGCGGTGACCTTGTGTTTTTCCCAGGCGCTATTCGGGTCCGGAACAAATACGGGGTTGCCCTCGTTCTTCGTCCAGTTCAGGCCGTCGGGACTGGTCGCATAACCAATCGCATTCGGTTCACCCTGTTCGCCCCCGGAATACCACATCCGGAATTGTCGGGCATCCGCATCCCACAATACGTGCGGACACATCACCGCGACTTTTTCCCACGGCTTTTCCGAGGAGAGGACCGGCTTGTCGCTCATGCGCTTCCAAGTAACACCATCGGGACTTGTGGCGTAGCCGATCGAGGAATGCCCCTTGGCCTGACCGGTGTACCACATGTGATAACCATCCTCGCGCTTCAGGACCACGGGGCGGTTGATGTCGTCCTCCCAGCCGGATTCCTTGCGCGGCCCAAGCACAACCTGCGGCGGCTCGCTCCAGTGAATACCATCGCGACTCTCGACGAGCGCCACGGAGGCTTTTGGTCGCCACGAGAGCCACATGCGGTAGGTGTCGTTTTCGCGCAAAACGGAAATGTCAAAGCATGTGCCGTATTTTCCACCCATCACCGGATTGCCTGGGAACTTCTGCCAACCGCCCGAGGTTTCCTTGGGCGCTGGCAGTGGCAACGTACCGGTGCCCCGCGAGATTTTTTCCGACGCGACGATTTCTTTTCCATCGGCAAAAACGCGCAGACCTTTGCCTTTGCCGTAATGCTGCCCGGTCTTGTCGAACAGAATCGTGAGCGCCTGGCCGTGATAAGGAATCTGATCGAGACAGAAGTAATCCCAGCCAGCGGGTACAAGCGGATTCACCTCCACGGTATCGTCCGCGCGCGGGCGCAGGCCAATCAAGCCGCTGATCACGAGGTCGCAGAACGTCGAGTGGTTGTAATCCTTGCCGCGTTCCGTCGGCCCTTGCTTACGTTGCATGAGCAGGGTGCGCGCAATCCAGTCGCCCGTTCGAGGATTCAGATTTTCATCAATCCAGGGAACGACCCGTCCGTCGGGAAGCTTGAGCCGCTGCGATTGCGCGTAGATTTTCAGAAGTTCGAAATAGTCCTTCGCGCTGATCGCATCCTGCGGAGAACCATTCAGAAGATTTGCCAGAGCCGTCAATGTAATCGCGGTTGCAAACGGCCAACTCGGGCCATTCCACTGGCATTCGTGCCCGGTGTACGCGATCGCAAAATTCGGAGCGCGTTGCTCGGCGGTCGTCGGCCCAAACGGCGCCAAAAACCCCTGCGCGTCCATGAGTTGTTTCCACGCCACGGCAAATTGCGGGTCGGGCAGATTGACGTACCAAGGCGTGAGACCATGAAGTTCGCGAACCTTGGCGAGCGATTTATTCTCGCCGCGCGGCAAGACCTTGAAGAATTGTGCATCCGCATCCCATAACTTCTCCTGCACCAGCTTTTTGATCACCGCGGCTTTCTCGCGATACTCGCGGGCAACCTCTCCCCTGCCGGCGAGATCGGCGATGCGCGCAATCGCCATCGCATCGCCGAACTGATAGCTGTTGATGGTGGCGCGATAACCACTGCCTCCGATGGAAACTTCCATGCCGTCCTTGCCGTCCTCCTGCCAATACAACCCATTCGTATCGCGATTCGATTTTTCCCACGCCTCAAAGTTCGCAATGAGGTCCGGCAGCAGATCCACGACAAGTGATTTGTCGCCCGTCACACAGTAGCGCGCCCAGATCGCGTCGGCGGCCCAGAAACTGTAGCGACGCGGTTCACCGCCGCCTCGAAACCAAAAGCGCGAATACTCATCCATGAATTTCGGATCGCGCAGCCAGCGGCTTTCGTAGAGGTGATGGCCCGCCGGACAGTTGATGGAGTTGTATTTGCCCGCCCACCCAACTGGCGGCAGAAACTCATCCACAATGAAACCGGCGGGCGTCTGTTTAATGTGCTTCCGGTACGTCCACCAGCGGAAATAATAGGTCGTCTGGATTTCCTCATCCGGGCAATCGAGCAGCGGGATGTTATCTTTCAGAAAATCCCACGCTGCGGTGTTCGGAAAATTTCCTTGGTAAAGTTCGTTGTCAGACTGATTGAGGTTCTCGACGTATTGTCGAACCGTCTCGGTCTTGAGAACGAGCGGTGCGGCGGGTGCAGGCAAGGCGAAAGGCGCTCCCAGTGCGGCGAGGAAAACCACGAGCAAACCAGTGCTGCAGATGTTGTTTTGAACTCTCAAGCTTTCAATACCTTCAGTGAATCACTTGAACACCGCAGTTTGGCCAGCCCTCAATTGCAACTCCTCGACCTTCTTCCCGTATCGAACCTTGAACGACCCATCCTGCTTCGGGTGCAGTGTGGCTTTGACCAGCTTTCCGTCCTGCCATTGAATATCCACCTCGATGTTGCCACGCGCGCGCAGGCCAGTGATTTCTCCCGTCGGCCAGGACTTGGGCAATGCCGGCAGCAAATGAATCTCGCCGGCGTGACTTTGCAAAAGCATTTCGCAGACGCCGGCGGTGTAGCCGAAATTGCCATCAATCTGGAATGGCGGATGAGTATCGAAAAGGTTCGCGTACAAGCCGCCGCCGTCCTTGTAGTTCATGCGCGAATCACCGACGAGGCGCAGCAGGTTGCCGATGAGTTTGTAAGCGCGGTCGCCGTCATGGAGTCGCGCCCAGAGGTTGATCTTCCACGCGGTGCTCCAACCGGTGCTGACGTCACCGCGCGCGTTCAGCGAGACGCGCGCCGCTTCGGCCAGTGCCGGAGTCTTCTGAACGCTGATCTGATTTCCGGGATGCACCGCTACGAGATGCGACATATGGCGATGATCGTCCTTGGGATCGTCGCGATCGACCATCCATTCCTGCAACTGCCCCCACTTGCCAATTTTCGGTGCGAGCAATCTGTCACGCTTCGCGGCGATGTCATTGCGGAACTCACGATCCATGCCGAGAGCGTCGGCGGCGGCCACGGTGTTGTTGAAGACATCCCAGATGAGTTGTTGATCGTGGGAAACGCCATCCTCACGCGGACCGTGTTCGGGAGAAAATCCGTTGGGAGCAACGAGCGTGCCGTCGGGCAGTGCCTTCAACCGATCCTGCCAGAACTCGCAGACTTCTTTCATCATTGGGTAAGCGAGCGTTCGCAGATATTCTTTGTCGCCGGTGAAGGTGTAATGATCCCAAAGGTTCTGCATGCACCACGCGCTGCCAGACTCGATCCATTGCCAGGTCGTGCCTCCGAACACACCGTTCTCGGCACGCATCGTCCAGCCGCGTGTGTTGAACTCCGCTTTTGTATCGGCCTTGCGAACTTCGCGAATTGAATTCAGCCAGGTGGCGTAGGGCCTAAAACACTCGCTGAGATTGGCCGGATCGGCCATCCAGTAATTCATCTGAATGTTGATGTCGGTGTGGTAATCCGAGCGCCACGGCGGGCGGATGGAGTTGTTCCACAGACCCTGCAAGTTGGCGGGCAGCGCATCGCGAGAAGACGAGATCATCAGGTAGCGGCCATATTGGAACACCAACGCTTCCAGCCACTGCTCACGCTCGCCCTGGGAATATTTCAAGAGCCGCATGTCAGTCGGAAGTTGGCTGGTGGAATCACCGAGCTTCAGCGTCACGCGGTCGAAGAGTTTTTGATAATCCGCGACATGCGCCGCGAGCAACTTCTTGAACGATGTCCCGGCGGCGGCTTGCAGCTGTGCGGCGACGCGAGCATGTGGATGTTCGCCGCGCCAACCACGAGCGCGGTCGTTCACGTAATCCGTGCCGCCATTGATCAAAATGGTGAGGCTGTTCACGCCATCGAACGTGATTCGTCCATCCACTGTTTTCATCGAGCCTCCGTCGTTGAGAACCAGCACCTGCGCCTCATAGTCCAGTGCGATGGAATAGTCCGGACTTTTTTCCTCGAACTTGTAGCCGCCCAGTGAGCCCGAAGAAATCAGCCGATTTCCATCCGCGATAACCTTGCCCTTGTGCATATCCGTGAGCAGAACCGACCCCGAGTACGCGCCGCGTTTATCCGCCGTAAATCGAAACACCATGACGTTGGCCGGATGGCTGGCGAAATACTCACGCCGAAAATTAACGCCACCTTGTGTGTAGTTGACGGTGTGAACCGCGCGACTGATGTCGAGTTCGCGCCGGTAGTTCGTAGCAGTCGCGTTGGACGCCCCGGTGAACTCAACGAACAGGTCGCCGAACGCCTGATACGCGCCTGTGTCCTTCTCGTCGCCGATCCAAAGGCTGGATTCATTGAACTGGATTTGCTCGCGCTCCACGCCGCCGAAAATCATGGCGCCGAGCCGGGCGTTGCCGATCGGCAAGGCCTCCTTCTCCCAACTGATCGCGGATTTGTCATACCAAAGTTTGGACCCCGCTCCGGCACCGTGGGTGCGCAAGGCCAGAGCCCAGACGCCGCACGCCAATAAAGTGCTCAAAACCAATTTCGTTTTCTTCATAGTTTTTTGTGTTCCGGCCATTTCAAAAACTTCAACGCCATGCATACTTGACTCAAGGATTCTTCACCAGCCCCATCTCGACCAACAGCAGCATTGAGTCCGAGATGAGTCCGCTGTTATATCCGCCGCACCAATGGCAAGGTGCAAGGGATATTTCTTGCACCGAAGAATTATTTTCCCAAGCTATGGCCTGGTTGACGAGTCAAGGAATACGGTTCAAACTCCACGTCGAAGCTTGACCAATGTTTTCAAACATGACGAACAACACCACCAACAATCCTTTTTCACTCACTGGCCGCGTCGCTCTGGTCACCGGCAGCAGCACCGGCTTGGGCAAATCAATGGCACTCGCTTTGGGACGAGCCGGCGCGTCTGTAGCGCTCAATTATCAGAACAACACGGCCCGGGCGGAAAAAAGTTTTGCCGAGTTTCAGGCAGCGGGTTGCAAGGGCGCACTCGCGCGCGGCGATGTGACGAGCGAGACAGATGTTCCGCGTTTGGTTGCCGATGTGACGCAAAAGCTGGGATCGGTTGACATCTTGGTACTCAACGCCACTTGCGATCAACCGCAAAAGCCCATCGAGGAATACGACTGGGCTCTTTACCAATCGATGGTGAATTTTTTCATCAAGAGTCCGTTTCTTCTGACGCGCGCCTGCCTGCCTCACATGAAGAGACAGAAATGGGGACGCATCATCAATATCGGATCGGAAGTCGTGGAGCGCGGCGTGCCGAACTTTACAGCCTATGTCGCTGCCAAAGGCGGCCAGAATGGATTTCATCGCAGCCTTGCGACCGAACTCGCGCCCTTTGGCATCAACTGCAACATGATTTGTCCCGGCTGGATTCCCGTCGAGCGACATGAAAATGATCCGCAGCAAGCGAAGGATGGTTATCGCGCGCTGATCCCTGCCAATCGCTGGGGCGTGCCCGAAGACGTGAGCGCGGCGGTTGTGTTCTTCGCCAGCGAATCCTCTTCGTTCATCACCGGTCAATCCGTGCATGTGAACGGCGGGCTGACGGTGAGTTGAAGCCAACGCCACTTATCCATGAGGATTTAGAAAGCTTCGTCGCGGCTGGTCAGTTGAATCGTCAATGACTGCTGCTGGCGGCTGATGGTGAGCGAGAGCTTTTTCCCGGTCGCAATTTTCGTTTGTGTGAGCAGATCATTCACTGTTCGCACCGGCTTGCCTTCGCAGGCGACGATTACGTCGTCCTTTTTCAAACCTGCCTTTGCGGCAGCGCTGTCGTTGGGTACTTGGGTCACCAAGATGCCGGATTCATCAGGTAAACCGTAGGCGGAGCGATCTCCGAGGCTGGAGATGTTTCGCACCTGAGCTTGCGCAAAATACTTCACCTGCTCGACAGCATTCGTATTCGCCGTAAGGGCGGCGGAAGCGCTCGGCTTAGGAATCTCGGGTGTCCTAGCGATGGCTTTGAGCCCGGGCTTTTGCACGCCGAACTGGTTCATCGGAAAATTCACGAAGCCCAGCTTCAATGCGGGAGAACCATCCTTCACACGGAAGTCACCGTTGGCAGCATCAACAAACAGCGCGTCGGCGATGATCGAGTGTTCATCGCGTTTTGATTGTCGGGACATTTGTGATGCGCGTTGCGGTTCGGAAACGCCTTCGCGATGGACGAGGTTGTAGTCCATTTCCCTGCCCCACGGTGTGGCGGGCATGCCGCCGGCTGGGAGGTATTTCTCGCTCCACATGATGTTGCGCCGGACGATGTCCTCACTGTGTTTGTACCAGACATGAGGATGAAAGCCGCTGTCCACGATGATGTTGTTTTCCACGAGACGATGAAAACCTTCGCGGTTCTTGAGGCCACCGTGAAGCAGGAGGTTGTTATAGATATGGTAATTGCTCGAGCCGTCATCAAGGTCAATGTCCCAGCCGTGATCGCAACGCCAGCGGTTGTTCCGAATGACGGTCATTTTCACGGCGTCGAGAAACACAACGTCCTTATTGGTTTCCCACGAAGCGTCGTTGTTTAGATCCAACCCGCTCAATTTCCAAAAACGGTCGCGGCCCCAGGAGTTGAAGGAACCGTGGTCTCCGGTTTCCATGACGGTGTCACAAATGTCGCAATACTCGATCACGTGTCCGCCCCAACAACCATCGCCGATGTTGATGCCGGCGCGCGGCACGTCATAAAGCGAACAATGCCGGACGGTGATGCCTTGCGACAATTCGATCTGCACCGGCGCGGTCTGCTTCTCGACGCGACCCGAGAGATAAATAAGGCAGTCGTCCACCACGCAGTCCGCCGGATAGTTGGAGGTTTTAGGTCCGGGTGTGCGGTCCAGTTTTTCGAATGATTGGGAGCGATCATTCCAATCGCGCGGCACGCGGGCCGCGTCGCG
>JANPGB010000235.1:0-13971 GCA_031423695.1 Verrucomicrobiota bacterium | reverse complement strand
TGAAATTCATCAAGGCGCTGACGGGCGCACGGTGATGTGGCGTCAGGCATCTTGCCTGACGTAGAGGGCGCGCGTCCCGCCGCCCGGAAAAAGGTGACGACGCTCTTGCGGCTCTCGAAAAAATCCAGCGGCTTGGCAGTGCGTGAGGTTTATTCCGCCGGGCTGGAAGCCACGGCTCTACGGCAGGCAGGATGCCCGCCGCTACGCCGCTTTACGGAATTGCCACCACACCCGGGGCTGTGGCCAATTCATGCCACCTGACAGAACCGGGGCTTGCAGTAGAATCCCCCCATTCGCATCATTGAAAAACCCTTAATCGCCCTCGCATGAATCAATTTGGAAAAACATTTTTGCGCGCCGCCGTCGTTTTCGCCGCGCTAACCTTCACTCACTTTCTCCACGCGGCCGGTGACCCGTTGCGTCCGCCTTCCGTGCCGCTGGTGGCGTGCGATCCGTATTTCAGCATCTGGTCGCCGGGGGACAAGTTGACCGACGCCGACACGACGCATTGGACGGGCAAGCCGCACAGGCTCACGAGCCTGGTGCGGATTGACGGCCGGGCGTTTCGCGTGATGGGCTGGGAACCGGCCGACGCGCCTGCGCTGCCGCAGACAAATCTCGAAGTGCTGCCGACGCGGACGATTTATTCGTTCGAGGGCGCGGGGGTGAAGCTGACGCTGACTTTCATGACGGCCGCGTTGCCGGAGGATATTGATCTGCTCTCGCGGCCGGTGACCTATGTGACCTACGATTTTCAGGCCCAGGACGGAAAGTCGCACGACGTGTCGGCCCAGTTCGATGCGAACGGCGAGATTACGGTCAACGAAGGGCGGCAGGAAGTCGTGGCTTCGACCGTCAAGCTGCCCAAGCTCACCACGCTGCGGATTGGCTCGAAGGATCAGCCGGTTCTCGCCAAGAAGGGGGACGACCTTCGCATTGACTGGGGTTACCTCTATCTCTCGGCGGATGCTTCGGACTCGACCGGCACGATCACCGAGGGTTTGACTGGCCCCGTCGCGGCGAGTTCAGCGCACGCAGTTTTGAGCTTTCCCAACTTCAAGGTCGATAACCAACTCATCTCCCGCTGGCTCATGCTCGCCTATGACGACGAGTATTCGATCCAATACATGAAGAAAAATCTGCGCCCGTATTGGCGGCGCAACGGCTGGGAAGCTGCCGACCTGCTCAAGGCTGCCGCAAAGGATTACGCATCACTTCAGAAACGCTGCGCGAAGTTCGACGCCGAGTTAATGGCCGACCTCACGCGGGCGGGCGGGGAGAAGTACGCCAAGATCGGTGCGCTGGCGTATCGCCAATGTTTCGCCGCCGGCAAATTTGTGGCCGACGCCAACGGCCAACCGCTTCAATTCTGCAAGGAAAACCACTCCAACGGCTGCATTGGCACCTCCGACGTTTTTTATCCGATGGCCCCTCAATTCCTGCTGCTCGGGCCGTCGCTGGCGAAGTCCTTCCTCGTGCCGTTCATGGATTACGCGGCAAGCGAGCGCTGGAAATTTCCCTTCGCGCCGCACGACCTCGGCACGTATCCGCACGCCAACGGCCAGGTCTACGGCGACGGCGAGCGCGGCGTGAACAATCAGATGCCGGTCGAGGAATCCGGCAACCTGCTCATCCTGATGGCAGCCATCGCGGAGATGGAAGGCAACACCGGTTTCGCCGACCGCTACTGGCCGCAGTTGGAAAAGTGGGCCGAATATCTGAAGGAAAAAGGATTTGATCCCGAGAACCAACTTTGCACGGACGACTTCGCCGGTCATCTGGCGCACAACGTCAACCTGAGTGCGAAGGCGATCTGCGGCATCGCGTCGTTTGGCAAGCTGTGCGAGATGCGCGGCGACCACGCAAAGGCGGCGGAGTATGCGAAGGTGGCCAAGGAGTTCGCGGCGCGCTGGGTGAAGGAAGCGGACAGCGGCGATCATTATCGTCTCGCTTTCGACAAGTCCGCCTCGTGGAGCCAGAAGTACAACGCCACCTGGGATCGCATCCTGGGCTTGAATCTCTGGCCGGCGGAAACCTGGCGCAAGGAAATGGCTTTTTACAAGCGCACCCAGAATCCTTTCGGCCTGCCGCTCGACAATCGCAAGGACTACACCAAGCTCGACTGGACGCTCTGGAGCGCGACGCTCACGCAGGACCGGAATGATTTTGACGCCCTCGTTGCCCCGGTCTTCCGTTTTTTGAACGAGACGCCGGATCGTTCGCCGATGACGGATTGGTATCAGACCAAGGACGCGAAGAAGGTAGGTTTCACCGCGCGGCCCGTGGTCGGCGGAGTTTTCCTGCAGATGCTTTACGACAAGACCGTGTGGCAGAAATGGGCGCGCCGCGACAAAACCAAAGCTGCCAACTGGGCGGCCATTCCCCGGCGACCGGTGGTGACGACGATTGTTCCGGCGGCGGACAGCGCTCCGGCGCAGTGGCGTTACACGACCAGCCAGCCCGGCGCCGAATGGTTTGAGCCTCACTTTGCCGATGCGGAGTGGAGGCAGAGCGAGTCCGGCTTTGGCACGGCAAACACACCCGGCACCGTGGTTCGGACCGAGTGGAAAGGGTCGGACATCTGGCTGCGCCGTGAGGTGTCCCTCTCCGCCAGCCAGCTGACCAACGTGCATGCCTGGCTGCATCACGACGAGGAAGCCGAGGTTTACATCAATGGTGTGCTCGCGGTCAAAGCCAGCGGCTGGACGACCGGTTACGAGAGCTTCGACCTCATGCCCGCCGGCCAGTCCGCCCTCAAGCCGGGGAAGAATCTCATCGCCGTCCACTGCCATCAGACGCAGGGCGGACAGTACGTGGATGTGGGTTTTATCAAAGTTGAACCAGCCGCAACAAACTGACCGCTTGACTTGTTGCGCATCCAGATCCTGCCGCCAAACGACTCCTGGCCGACTGGCCGGAGCAACCTGCCCGCCGCGCCACGACCTGCTTGGGACAGTGTCCGAATCCCGGTTTGGACCCAACGCCGCGTGCCGATGAAGCCACGCCGCGCGCTCGCCGCGCCACCCGATTAGGACGCCGCTGGAGCTTGGCATGAGTTGCACTTTGGAGACGTTTTGTTATTCATTGCCCGTGAACCGAACGTCCTCAATGTGCCGCTGCGTTTTCTTGGTACTGCTGGCCGGCTGGCCGGCGTTCGTTCGGGCTGCGGCTCCGAGGTTGCTACCCCAGGACCTTTCGGTGCAGGTGTGGACCAAACAGCAAGGATTGCCCGACAACTCCGTCACCGCCGTGCTTCAGAGCCGCGATGGCTACTTATGGGTTGGCACGTCCGGCGGGCTGGCTCGTTTCGATGGCGTGCGCTTTGTCCCCATCGCGCCAGTCACCCGGCGCACGAATGAATCCATCCTGGTGACGGCGCTTTGTGAAGATTCCGCCGGGCGGTTGTGGATTGGCACGCAGGGCGAGGGTTTGTTTGTTTTTGCCGACGCCAGCCTGACGCGTTTTCAAGCCGAGCCAAATGCGCTGGGCGACACGATCAACAGCATCGCCGAGGATGGGGCGGGCAACCTGTGGCTGGGCACGCCCTCGGGATTAAACCGACTGGAGAAGAAACGGTTGACCCGGTACTCCACGAAGGACGGATTGCCAGGCGATTTTGTTTCCAATGTTCATGTCGCGCGGTCCGGCACGGTCTGGATCACCACGCGCGGCGGCATGTGCCAGTTCAAGAACGGTCAGATCTTTCCCTTCCCCTTTCAAACCGACAGCCCTGGAAGAAATCCCGAATCGCTCGGCGTGTATGAGGATCGCACCGGCAACCTCTGGGCGTTCGGTGACACTTACCTGGTGAACATCACCGAAGGCAAGCACCTCAACCATTTTGGCGGCGGTGAAAATCTTTCGTCCCTCCGCATCTGGAGCTTGTGCGAGGGACGACAGGGCGAGTTATGGATCGGCACCAGCGGCAAAGGCTTGTACTGCTTTACGGACGACAAGTTCCAGCCCATCACGCTGCGCAATGGCGGACTGGCCAGCGATGTGCGCGCGCTGTGCGAGGATCGCGAAGGAAATCTTTGGCTTGGCACTTACGGAGGCGGCCTGGTCCGTTTGCAGCCGCGCAATGTGCACGTGCTCGATGCCGGCGTCGGCCTGCCGAACCGGCCGGCCGTCTGTCTGGGACTCGACCCGCAACGGCGCGCATGGATCGGGTTTGATCGGGGCGGGCTTTTTGTGGGCATGGCGGACAAATTCGATCGTCTCGCCGGGGAGGCCGCGCCGGAGTTGCAGAACCTGGTGTCATCCATCGCGCCGGCACCCGACTCCGGGTTGTGGGTGGGCACTCCGGGTGCGGGGGTTTATCGAGTGGGGGACGGGCGGGCGATTCATTACGGCACGGCGGATGGCTTGACGGACGATATGGTGCTCTCCGTGGCGGTGGATGCGGGGCACGCAGTCTGGGTGGGAACTTTTTCGGGCGGCTTGAATCGCATCGCCGGTGGCGCGATCACAAATTTTGGAGCCGAGGCCGGTCTGCCGGTGCAACCGATCACCGCGATTTTGCCTGCGTCACACGGCGCGCTCTGGCTCGGCTACGGTGACGGGGCGGTCGTGCGCGGCGAGGCCGGCACCTTCAAAACCATCCTCGAACCGACCGTGCTGGGCGGTAAAGCCATCCGCGCCATGCAGGAAGACGCCGCCGGAAGAATCTGGCTCGGCACGGCGGGCGGCAACCTCGCCTGCGTGGTGACGGGCCGATACCTCAATTGGAATTTGGGCCTGGGGACGGCCGACGATTCGATCGTGGGAATTCTCGCCGATGCCGACGGCGATTTGTGGCTCGGCACGAGCCGGGCAATTTACCACGCGGTGCAATCCGACATCAAAGCCGCACTGGCCGGGCAGGCCGCCATTCATTTTCAGTTGGTGTATGAGGCGGACGCGACGCCCAGCGTTGCCACCGCGCACGGCTGGCCGGGCGCGATGAAATCTGCGGATGGAAAACTCTGGTTCGCCATGGCGGGAGGCGTCGTCACGCTGGATCCCCGGCGGTCGCTGGTGGATTTGACGCCGCTGCCGGTGCTGGTTGAGGAAGTGGTGGTCAACGGCAGCCCGTTCCCAGGCAACCCCGCCCAGCCAGCCGGATCCGCGGCCGATCGCGGCCAAGCGCCGGTCCGTCTGCCCTCGGATCTGCGCTCGCTGGAGATTCAATTCACTGCGCTGAATTTTTCCGTGCCGGAAAAAATCCGGTTTCGGCACCGGCTCGATGGTTTTGATCCCGACTGGGTGGATGGCGGCACCGAGCGGGGCGTGCATTACGGGCGGCTGCCTTACGGCAGCTACACATTTCGCGTGCAGGCCGGGAGCGCGGACCTCTGGGGCGCCGAGGGCGCGGCGTTCAACTTTTTGATCCCGCCGCCAGTCTGGCTTACGGAGTGGGCCATGGCGCTTTATTTGGTGACGGCCGTGAGCCTGGTGGCCGCCATCGCCCGGTTGGTGTCCAATCGCCGCCTGCGGCGCCGGCTGGTGGTGTATGCGCAGCAGCAGGCGATGGAACGCGAGCGCATGCGCATCGCGCAGGACATGCACGACGAGATCGGTTCCAAGCTGACGAAGATTTCCTTCATGAGCGAGCGCGCGAAGGGCGAATTGCAGGGGCAGGAACCGGTCGCGCGCAAACTCGAGGCCATCGCGCTCACTTCGCGTGATCTGTTGCAGTCGCTGGATGAAATTGTCTGGGCCGTGAATCCGCACAACGACACGTTGGAACATCTGGCGGCCTATCTGGGACATTACGCGACCGAGTATCTGCAGAACACCGCCGTGGAATGCGAGCTGCACATTCCGCAGGGGCTGCCGCATCATCCGCTGTCCGCCGAGACGCGCCACAATCTTTTCCTGGCGTTTGAGGAGGCGTTGAACAACGCGCTCAAGCACGGCCGCGCCTCCCGCATCCGCGTGGACATGCGGGACGGATCCGGACGGTTTGAAATCAACATCGAAGATAATGGCTGCGGCTTCGATGCCGAAGCGGTAATGTCGGCCAATCAGGATCCGGCCGCGCTCACCGGAAAACGCATCGGCCACGGCCTGCCAAATCTGCAGCAACGGCTGGCCGAGACCGGCGGCCACTGCAGCATTCGCAGCCAGCCAGGGCAAGGCACCACGGTGAGTCTGAGCGTGCCACTGGCCACCCGGCGGACGGCAGCCAAGCGCAAATGACCCATGAATAGAATAATCAAGGTTGCCATCGTGGACGACGAAGTGGACCTGCGCGAGAACATCGCGGGTTACGTGGATGCGGCGAAAGGGTTTCGCTGTGTCAGCGTTTACAGCAGCGCGGAGGAAGCGCTCGCGAATCTGCCCAAGGAGAAACCCGACGTGGTGCTGATGGACATCAACCTGGGCGGCATGAGCGGCATCGAGTGTGTGCGCCGATTGAAACCCCAGATGCCCGAGACGCAGGTGGTCATGCTGACGGTGTTCGAGGACACGGGAAAAATCTTCAGCGCCATCGCCGCCGGGGCCAGCGGCTATCTGCTGAAGCGGCTCGCGCCGTCAAAATTGCTTGAAGCCATCCGGGAAGTTCACGAAGGGGGCTCGCCGATGTCGGCGCCCATCGCGCGCAAAGTGTTGTTGTCGCTGCAGCCGGTGCCGGCCGCGCCGGGCGATGAGACGACCGCGTTGTCCCCGCGCGAGCGCGAGGTGCTGGACGGTTTGGCCGAGGGCCAGGCGTACAAGCAGATCGCGGACAAGCTGGGCGTGAGCATTCACACGGTGCGCAACTACATCCGGCGGATATACGAAAAACTCCACGTCTGTTCGCGCACGGAAGCGGTGGCGAAGTATCTCAGGAAATGAAAATTCCAAGCCCCAAGTCCCAAGCCCCAAGTCCCAGCGCGGCGCGACGGCGCAAGCCTGGAGTTTGGAATTTGGAACTTGGAATTTTTTTGGGGCTGTTCTCGGCAGGTGTCTTGTTCGCGGTCGAAAATTCCGAATGGCATCCCGCGTCCGGTCCGCTGCTGACCCGCTGGGCGGCGGACGTCACTCCAACCAACGTGCATTCCGAGTATCCGCGGCCGCAGTTGGTCCGCCCGGACTGGCTGAATTTGAATGGCCTGTGGAATTACGCCGTCGCCCCGCTGTCGGCTGGCGGGGTGACCAATTTCGACGGCCAAATCCTTGTGCCGTTTCCCATCGAGTCCGCGTTGTCCGGCGTGATGCGTCGGCTCGATGAGAACAGCGTGCTTTGGTACCAGCGCCGGTTCCGGGTGCCCGCTGAATGGACGGGCAAACGCGTGCGCCTGCATTTTGGCGCGGTGGACTGGCGCGCGCGCGTCTTCATAAATGGCCGGGAGATCGGCCAGCATCGCGGCGGCTACGATGCGTTCACCTTTGACATCACCGACTGTTTGAAGCGGGCCGGGGACGAGGAGATTCGCGTCGCCGTCATGGATCCGACCGAGGGCGACCAGCCGCGCGGCAAGCAGTCGCGCAAGCCCGAGGGGATTTTTTACACGCCCGCTTCCGGCATCTGGCAGACGGTGTGGCTGGAGCCGGTGCCGAAAAACTGCGTGGACGATTTGCGCCTCACGCCGGATCTGGACACACAAGTGTTGCGCGTGCGGGTGGCGGCCGCGAGCGCCGCCGAGACGCTGCAAGTGGAAGCGCAGGCGCTGGCGGGCGGCAAAGAAGTGGGGCGCGCAACGGGGCCGGCCAACCAGGAACTGAGCCTGCCGATCACCCCGATGCACTTGTGGTCGCCCGACGATCCATTTCTCTATGACCTGCGGATCACGTTGAAGGAGGGCGACCGGATCGTGGATTCGGTGGCCAGTTATTTCGGCATGCGCAACATTGCGTTGAAGAAAGACGACACGGGGGTTATGCGGATCGCGCTCAATGACCAGTTCACATTTCAGATGGGCACCCTGGATCAGGGCTTCTGGCCGGATGGAATCTACACGGCGCCGACCGACGAGGCGCTGCGGTTCGACATCGCGTTTCTCAAACGGGCCGGCTTCAATCTGGCGCGCAAGCACGTGAAGGTGGAGCCGGACCGCTGGTATTACTGGTGTGACAAGCTCGGCCTGCTGGTCTGGCAGGACATGCCGAGCGGCAACAACACCACGCCCGCCAGCCGCACCCAGTTCGAGGTGGAACTGCAGCGCATGGTGGAAGGGCGGCGCAACCATCCTTCGATCATCCTCTGGGTGCTCTTCAACGAAGGCTGGGGCCAGTATGACACCGAACGGCTGGTGCCCTGGCTCAAGTCGTTGGATCCCGCGCGCCTGGTGGACAACGCCAGCGGCTGGACCGACAAGCGCGTAGGTGATCTGATTGACGTGCATAGTTATCCCGGGCCGGAGTGTCCCCCACCGGAGGCGGCCCGCGCGGCGGTGCTGGGAGAATTTGGCGGGCTGGGGCTGGGGTTGCCAGGGCACACCTGGTCGGCACAACGCTGGGGCTACCAACCCATGCCGGACGCGGCGGTCCTGGCGACCCGCTATGGCAGGTTGCTGGAGCGGGTCCATCTCCTGCACGATTCGCTCGGACTCTGCGCCGCGGTGTATACCCAGACCACGGACGTCGAGACGGAATGCAACGGCTTGCTGACGTACGATCGCGCCGTGAGCAAGCTGGAGCTGGCCGCCCTGCAATCGGCGAACCGCGGGGAGCTTCAGAAACGATCGTTGCGCGTGATTGCGCCCAACGCCATTTACGGCAGGGTGAGCTGGAAATACACGACGAATGATCCGGGCGACCAATGGCTGCAGCCCGATTTCGACGATGCCGCCTGGCGGCAAGGTTTCGGCGGTTTCGGCACGACGGCAACTCCCAACGCGCTGGTCGGCACGATCTGGAACACTCCTGACATTTGGCTGCGGCGTGAGTTCACCCTGGGGTTGGAAGACTTGAGGGCCGCCCAACTCCAGTTGCACCATGACGAAGACGCCGAGATCTATCTGAACGGGTTGCTGGCCGCGCAGCTGAGCGGTTTTGGCCTGAATTATTTCGAGACGAACATCATCCCGGCGGCCATCCGCACGCTCAAGCCGGGCGTGAACCGGATCGCCGTGCATTGTCACCAGACGCAGGGCGGGCAGTTCATTGACGTCGGCATCGTGGTTGTGCCCGCGCCCAAAACGGACGCCCCGGCAAAGTGATTCGGGATCGTGGCCATTCCATGCCACGTGACGATTCCGCCCGGTGTGATAGCTTGGTCTGCCTCCTTGAGTGATTAAGGACTTGAACACGATACGACATGCCGCCCCAATTCAGTTGCCAACACGTCCGCGTTGCTTTCGCAATGCTGGCATTGCTTGTCCAGTTGCTATCCGTCCGCGCCGGAGCCGCGCTGCAGGCCCCGCCGTTGCGCGGCAACCTCGGCGCACACGATCCCGGTAGCATCATCAAGTGCAAAGACAAGTATTACCTCTTCGCCACCGGCACCGGCATCGCATCGAAATGGTCCACGGATAAAATTCTTTGGTACGGCGGCCCGAACGTCTTTGCGCATCCGGCCAACTGGACCACCAACGCCGCGCCAGGTTTCACCGATATCATTTGGGCGCCCGATGTCTTTTTTCTGAACGGCCGCTATTGTGTTTACTACGCGGTTTCAACGTTGGGCAGCCAGCAGTCTGGCATTGGTCTGGTCACGAATCCGACGCTTGACCCGAGCGATCCCAACTATCTTTGGACCGATCAAGGCCCGGTCATCGTTTCCACCAATGGCAGCGCTTACAACACGATTGATCCGAGCGCGGTGCTGGATGCAAACGGAAATCCGTGGCTGTGCTTCGGCTCGTATTGGAATGGAATTTACATCGTGCAACTCGATCCCGTGACCGGCCTGCGCATCGCGGCGAACTCGCCCGTCACGCGCCTCGCCTACAACAGTTCGATTGAAGCGTCGTGCCTGTTTCGGCACGGCGGTTATTATTATTTGATGGTCGACTGGGGTTCGTGCTGTTCCGGCGTGAACAGCACTTATAACATCCGCATGGGCCGCAGCACGAGCATCACCGGGCCGTATCTCGACCGCAGCGGCGTGGACATGGTGGCCAACGGTGGCTCAATTTTTCTGCAAGGCACGGGCAAGTTCACCGGCCCGGGACATTTCGCGATTCTCAACGAAGGCGGCGCGCAATGGTTCAGCTATCATTATTACGACGCCGGAGCTTACGCCCCGTGGTACGCCGCATATGGCGTGGCGGACTTCGACCTCGAACCGCTTTCGTGGACGACGGACAACTGGCCTTACTTCACCAACGACTGGTCGGCGGTCTATCATTTTCAATCCGGCGCGCGCGACGAAAATGGCCAATACTACGGCCTCCTGCTCAATGCTGCTTCCATTCAAACCGACGCGTCGCGTGGCCGCGTGCTGAATCTCAACGGCACGAACCAATATGTCCAACTGCCGCCCGGCGTCGCGTTCGCGCGCACTTTTTCCGCCGTGGTCAAATGGAATGGCGGCGGCGCGTGGCAGCGCATTTTTGATTTCGGCGTGGACACGGTGAATTACGTCATGCTCACGCCGCTGACGGGGGACAGTGGCAAGATGCGCTGCGACATCCGCGTCAACAACGTCACGCAAACCATCACTGCGCCCGCGCCGCTGCCGACGAATGTGTGGACGCACGTCGCGCTCACGCTCGACGGCCAGAAAGGAATTCTCTATACCAACGCTGTTCCGGTGGTGACAAACAACATCACATTCTCTCCGCTCGAAACTCTGGCGCAAACGAATCATCTCGGGCACAGCAAATTTTCCGCGGATCCGGATTTCAATGGCCAGTTCGCGAACTTCCGCGTCTATGGCCGCGCGCTCTCGGCGGCGGAGATTGCGGCTCCGCAGCCCGTCATCGCGCAGCCCGCCGATGGCTCGACGTATTTGCCGGGCACAATGATTTCATTCAATGGCAGCGCGGTGGATTTCGCCGATCTCGCGTTGGGCGCGGCGGCGTTGAGTTGGAAAATTGAATACGCGCTAGATGGCGTCACCAACCTTGTTTTCGGCCCGGTCGCGGGAGTCACCAACGGCACTTACAACATTGCCACCAACGTCACCGGTGGCGGAAATTATCGCATCATGCTTATCGCCACCGACGGTGCGGGGCGCAAGGGAACCAATCTCGCAACGCTCTCGCCCGCGAATCCGCTGAACGGCTGGTCGGCGTATTATCCGTTCAGCGCAAACGCCACCGACGCGAACGGTCATTTCAACGGCACGCTCAACGGCGGCGCGTCCATCGTGAACGACGCGACGCGCGGCAATGTTTTGAATCTGAACGGCAGCAGTCAATTTGTTACCCTTCCTCCGGGCGTCTCAAAAATGCAGACGTTCATGGCTTGGGTGAAGTGGAGCGGCGGCGCGGCGTGGCAGCGCGTTTTTGATTTCGGCAACGATACGATCCGTTACGCGATACTCACACCATCGGCGGCGAACGGCAAACTTCGCTCGACAATCAGCTTGAACAGCAACGTTGCCGGAGCCGAACAAATCACGGATGGGCCGTCGCCCTTGCCCGCGAATGTCTGGACGCACGTCGCCGTGACGATGGATGGCGGCCGCGTGGTGCTTTACACGAACGGAATCCCCGTGGTGACCAACGCCAATGTGGAACTCGTCCCCGCGAATCTGAACGCGACGAACAACTATCTTGGTAAAAGCCAGTGGCCTGATCCTTACTTCAACGGTCAGATGAGTTCCGTGCGGATTTTTTCCGGCGCGTTGAGCGCCGCCGCGATTGTCGCGCCGCAAATCACCATCGCGCAACCCGCGCACGGCTCGGTTTATCGTCCGGGTGACGTGATAAACTTTTTCGGCGGCGCGAATGATTTTTACGACACCAATCTTCCAGCCTCCAGTTTGACGTGGTCGGTTTATTGGCGTTACACGACGACGAACACAATTATCTCCGCGCTGTCCGGCGTGACGAACGGTTCGTTCAACATTTCCGCTTCCGGTTCGTCGGCGACAAACGGCTCGTATCGCATCCAACTCATCGCCGCCGATTCATCGTCGCGCAAGAGCACGAACTCTATGGACATTTTTCCCGCCGCCGTTTCGACGAGCAGCGACTGGGCTTCGTATTATCCGTTCACCTCGAATGCCAATGACGCGAGCAATAATTTCAACGGCACGCTGTTCGGCGGCGCCGCGATCCAGGCCGACGCCACACGCGGCAACGTGCTGAACCTGCCCGGGGGTACCGGCCAGTATGTGAGTTTTCCCACCGGTATTGGCGCGGCGCGCACGTTTGGTGGCTGGGTGAAATGGCGCGGTGGCAATCCGTGGCAGCGCATTTTTGATTTTGGCCAGGACACGCAGCGGTTTTTCTTTCTCTGTCCCTCGACCAGCTTCGGCGCTCTGCAATGCGCCATTACCGCGCAGGCGTCGAACTACACGCAGGTCATCGAAGCGCCCGCGCTGCCGCAAAATGTCTGGACGCACGTGGCGGTCGTGCTGGACGGACGGCAGGGGATTCTCTACACCAACGGCCAGGTGGCGGCCGTCAACAACAGCATCAACCTTTTGCCGTCCGACGTGGGCGCGACGAAAAATTATTTTGGCCGCAGTCAGTTCGCAGCGGACGCTTATTTCAACGGCCAGCTTGATTCGGTGAAAATCAATTCGCGCGCCTTGTCGCTTGCCGACATCACTGCGCCGAGCGTGTCGATCACGCAGCCGGCCGTTGCCTCACTTTATGCTGGCGGCAATAGCGTCGTATATGCCGGCGTCGCGCGGGATTATTCCGACTCGCTGCTGCCGACCAACGCGTATTCGTGGTCGGCAACATTTTCGCACGACGGCATGGTGGATCCGTTCCTCGGCCCGTTGAGCAGCATCACGAATGGCACGATGACAATTCCGACCAACGGGCCGGCGACGACGAATGTTTTCTACCGCCTGAACCTGACGGCAACCGACACCAACGGAAACCAACAGGCCGCCTTTGTGGACGTGGTGCCGCGCTTGAGTACGCTGAACCTTGCAACCGTGCCGGCGGGATTGCAGTTGAGTCTTGATGGTCAGAGCATGAACGCGCCGACCTCGGTTGTCCGCGTGGCCGGAATGACGCGAACCTTGAGCGCGGCCTCGCCACAGAATTTTGCAGGCAGCAACTTTAATTTCGTGGTGTGGTCCGACGGCGGCGCGCAAACACATAACATCAGCGTGCCGACAAATACAGCCGGCTACACGGCGAGTTTTGTGCTTCCGTCCCTGGCTTTGAGCAACGGAACGGCTTCGCTCACCTTGCAATGGCCCGCCTGGGCCGCGCCGTTCTCGCTGTGGAGCGCCACGAATGTGGCGCCGTCGGCAAACTGGACGCAGATCATCACCCCGCCCGCCACGAACGCGGGAAATCTACTGCTGAATCTGTCCCTCACGAACGACGCACGCTTCTTTCGGCTGCAATTTCCTTGAATTCCGTGGTCCCAGCGGGATTCCAGCAGGCAAGGGTTGCGAGTCACCCATAACGTCCGCAAAATCATCCATCCTTCCACAAACCGGGGCCTGATTTTCCCGGAGCGCGATGGCTGCGGAACGGCGGGTGAATGAATTCCGGGAGAGCGTTCCGCTTGCGGAGCGAGATGCGCCACGGTCAGTGTCCGGTGTTTGCCTTTCCACCCGAAAGCTGCTTTACTCTTGGCACGATGAATTTCTTCGTCCAACGCAGCGAATTGCGCGACCTCTACGACAAGGTCGCCGCCGGCGAACGCATTTCCGAGGCCGACGCGCTGCGGTTGTTTGAATCCAAAGACCTTAACGCCCTCGGTGCCATTGCCGATCTGGCGCGACAGAAGAAGGTCGGCAATCGCGCCAGTTTCATCATCAATCGCTACCTCAACTACTCGAACTACTGCATCCTGAGCTGCCAGTTCTGCTCTTTCTCGCGCAAGAAACGCGACGCGGACGGTTTCGAGTTGAGCATCCCGCAGATGGTCGAAAAAGCACGCGAAGCGTTGAAGCTCGGCATCACGGAACTGCACATCGTCGGC
>JANPGB010000234.1:0-26597 GCA_031423695.1 Verrucomicrobiota bacterium | reverse complement strand
ATTCGTTTCGTTAGTTGAAATTTGTTTCAGCCACTTCGTAATTTCATCCGCCAGCGCACCGATGTAGCGACGGCCAATGTCGTCGAGATCAGTGGAGAGGGAGTTGCGTTGCGGCGTGAAATAGCGCGTGTAAGTCGGGTCGGGATCGGGACAGCCGATGAGTTGCAGTTCCACGATGTAATGCGCCGGAACCATCCGCGTGTAGCTCGGATGAAATTGTCCATCCAGCCCCTCGGCCTTGAGCTGGTTATAGATCGTGTCGATCCGATCTGCGACGATCAACGCCGGGCCGGCCGCGCGCTTGGCCAGGAAGTAGCGCATCGGGCGATCCATCGAACGGGCGAGGCGGACCGTCTTGCCGTCGCGCGCGAGCAGGGCGAACGAACCATCAATTGACCGCACGGATTCGGCTTTGCCAGAAAGCACGCGCTGGCGGGCTTCCTCGCAAGTCATGTTGTGAATTTGATTCAGGTCAGGGTCGAGCAGATCAACCACGCGTTCGATATAACTGTGCATAGATTTCAAAATAATCAGCGTTGAGGTTCGACGAGGGTTGCCAGGTGATCCAGGGCCGGTGCGGACAATTTCTGGGTGATCCCGCTGGGCCAGGTGATCTCAAGGCTCTCGACTTGGGTGGCCTTGCCCAGGCCGATGGTGACCGGCAGTTCGGACTGTGAGAGATAACTCCGGGTGGGCATGACTTGGCGCGCCAGGGTGCGGCCGTTGACGCGGACCTTGATCCACGCGCCGATGGCGTCGCGGTTGCTTTTCGTGCCGACCAGCTTCAGGCGCAGCCAGTGATGGCCGAGGCTTTGATCGTTGCGCAGGAGCAATGGCGGCCCGTTGATCTGGGTCAGCACCACATCCAGGTCGCCGTCGCCGTCAATGTCGGCAAACGCCGAGCCGCGTCCGACGATGGGTTTGAGCAGGTCCTGCCCGCATTTTTCCGCGGGCACGGCAACAAAGCTCGCGCCTTTGCTGCCGCCGCTGTTCCAGAAGAGTTGCGCGGGCTGGCGGTATTGCTGATCCGATTGCACACGGTTGATCTCGGGTTCGAGATGGCCGTTGGCGGTGAGCACGTCAAGCCGGCCGTCGAGGTCATAGTCAAAAAAGAACAGGCCGAACTTTAAAAGCTTTTCGCTCGGTGCGCCCAGACCTTCCTTCGTCGCCTCGTCCGCGAAGAGCAGCGTGTCGCGCTGGGCGACGTAAAGGGCGTTCATCTCGTTGGCGAAATTGCCGATGGCGATGCCAAGCGTGTCGTCGTTGCGGAAACGCGCGGCGTCAATCCCCATCGCGCCACGCGTCAGGCCGTAGGCGTCATAGGCGATGCCGGAACGCGCGCCGATTTCCTTGAAAGTGCCGTTGTGTTCGTTGTGAAAAAGAAAATTCTGCACGGTGTCATTGGCCACGATCAGGTCCATCCAGCCGTCGTTGTCCACGTCCACCGGTTTGACGGACAGTGATTTGGCAAGGGGCACTCCGGTGGTGGCGTTTTTGATCTGGATGCCGGACGCGGCGGAGACGTCGCTGAAATGTCCGTGGCCGTCATTGTGGTAGAGCCGCGGGAAGCTGCCGCTGAAATTGCGCGGCGGGCCGTAGGCGCGGCCTATCTTGGGCAGCACAAAGCTCCCGGCGCGGTCAATCTCCGGCGACCATTGCACGTAATTGCAGACGAAGAGGTCGAGCTTGCCGTCGTTGTCGTAGTCGATGAAGGCCGCGCCGGTGCTCCAGTCGTTCGTCGAACCGCCGACGCTTGCGTCGCTCGTGACCTCGTGAAATTTTCCTTTGCCGTCGTTGTGAAAAAGATGGTTGTCGCCGACCGCCGTGACGAAGACATTCGGCAAACCGTTGTTGTCATAATCTCCAATCGCGACGCCCATGCCATAGCAGCTGACCTCCAAACCCGAACCCGCGGTCACCTCCGTGAAGTGACCGTGGCCGTCATTGCGATAAAGCGCGAGCGTGGTTGGAGGTTTTCCCTCAGGAAGATGCCCCGGCCAGTACGTGGAATTGATCAACAGCAAATCCTGGTTTCCGTCGTTGTCATAATCCAGGAACGCCACGCCGCCGCCCATTGTTTCGGGGAGCAGCTTGTCGCCGTAAGCCCCGTTGTTGTGGCTAAAGGTCAGGCCGGAGGCTGCGGTGATGTCGGTGAACTTCGCGACGGGGAGGTCGTCCGCAATCGCGCGGAGGTTGGTGGCAGCCAGGAGCAGCAAACCGGTCAGCGCCCGGTGAAAAATTATTCGAGGCTGTGTGAAAGAGGATTTGTTTGGCATATTGAAACAAGTTAGTTTTTAGCAGCAACCGACAACCTAGGCAACATGACAATCAACAACGCGGCGCAAAGACGCTGGATTAAAGGGCTGCTGGGATTTGTCTTTTGGACGCTGATCGGTCTGTCGTTCGCATTTCAATTTTACATTTCCGACGCGAAGGCCGGGTTGGAGGTCAGTTGGAAGCAGGCGGTAAGCTATACGCTCGGAGACTGGTATGTGTTCGCCGTGCTGTCCATTCCGGTCGTCTGGCTGGCCAGGCGCTTTCAATTTGAAACGGGCAGCCGTGGGCGCAGTCTGCTGGTGCATCTCCCGGCCAGTCTGGTGTTCTCGCTTGGCTACATGGCGCTGCGGGCCGGGATCGGCACCTGGCAGAGCGAGGCGACTTTCGCCGAGGCCTTCCAGCCACTCCTGGTGAAGACGTGGCATTTCAATCTGCTCATCTACTGGGTCATCGTCGCGGTCAGTTTCGCGTTCGATTACTACGGCAAATTCCGGGAGCGCGAACTGCGCGCGGCGGAACTGGAGAAAAACCTGGTGAAAGCCAAGCTCCAGGCGCTTCAAATGCAGTTGAATCCGCACTTCCTCTTCAACAGCCTGCACTCAATCTCCGCGCTGATGCACTCGGATGTGGAGGCCGCCGACCGGATGATCGTCCGCCTGAGCGATCTGCTCCGGGCCGCGCTCGACCGGTCCGACGCGCAGGAAGTGACGCTGCGGGACGAGTTGAAGTTTCTCCAAAGCTATCTGGAGATCGAACAGATCCGGTTCGGCAGTCGGTTGACGGTGCATACGGACGTCCCCGCGGACACGCTGGAGGCGCGCGTGCCGAATTTGATTTTGCAGCCGCTGCTCGAAAACGCGGTCCGCCACGGCATCGAGCCGCACGCCAAGCCCGGTCGCATCGAACTGCGGGCGCAGCGGGCGGACGGCGAACTCACCCTGGAGGTGAGCGACAACGGCGCAGGCGTGGCCGACGCGGACGCGGTCCGCGAAGGGGTGGGTTTGTCCAATACCCGCGCGCGATTGCGGACTCTTTATGGCGAGGCGCATCGGTTCGCTTTGGGCAACCGCCCCGAGGGCGGACTGCGGGTCCGGCTCACTATTCCGTTCCGCACCAAGGATCCCACTGCATGAAAAAAATCCGCACGCTCATTGTGGACGACGAAGCGCTGGCGCGGGATCGACTTCGGCAGTTGCTCCAAAAGGAATCCGGGGTGGAGCTCATCGGCGAATGTTCGGATGGCCGCACGGCGGTGGCGACGATCCGGAATGAATCGCCCGACCTGATTTTTTTGGATGTGCAGATGCCGGAGCTGGACGGCTTTGGCGTGGCTGAGGCGATGGGGGTCGGGGCGAGACCGGTGATTGTATTCGTCACCGCGCACGACAAGTTTGCCTTGCGCGCGTTTGAGGTTCACGCGGTGGATTACCTGCTGAAACCCTTCGACCGCGATCGGTTTCAGAAGGCGCTGCAACGCGCCCTCGAACAAATCCAGCAGCGCGACCGCGGCATGTTGGTCGAGCGGCAGGCGGCGCTGATCGCCGCCTTGAGGACGCCGCGAAACGATGAACGGCTGGCGGTGAAATCCGGCGGCTATGTCGTGTGGGTGCAGCTCGACGAGGTGGAATGGATTGGTTCGGCGGATAATTACGCCGAGCTGCACATCGGCGCGAAGTCGCACCTGATGCGCGAGACGCTGGCGGCATTGGAAGCGAGGCTGGACCCGAACAAATTTGTCCGTATCAGCCGCTCGGCCATCGTCAACGCAAGGTGCGTCAGGGAGCTCAAGCGCCAGTTCTACGGCGGCTGCGAGTTGATCTTGCAGAACGGGACCAAGCTGACCTTGAGCCGTCGTTACCGCGACAAGTTGAAGCTGCTGGGCTTTGATTGATTTCCCAGGAGCCTTTCGCCCCTGAAACCGGGCCACTCGCCCCCGTTTCATTGTCTGGACGGGACAATTCCACCACGCTGCCGCCGGTAATCCCAAATGCACAACAGTGCGAAACAAATCAGAACATTATTCATTTATGCGGCAACGCTTGATCAACTTGACGGTTACGGCTGGAACCCTCTTCACGCTCGCCCTGCGCAGTCAGGCAGCCACGGGCCTGGCGGGCATTGACAACAACACCAATCTCACCTTTTACGGCGACCTGCGGGTGCGTTACGAATTGGACTGGGATTCCCACACCCCCAGCGGCAGTGTGCGCGATGACCGGAACCGGGGCCGGCTGCGCGCGCGCGCGGGCTTCGGCTATCAACTCTCAGATGCCTGGTCGGTGGGGGCGCGCGTGCGGACGGGCAACAGCGACAGCCAGCAGTCGCCGCACCTGACCTTCGCCTCGGACGATGGGGTGCGCGACAATCTGGACTTTGTGATCGACCGCTATTTCATCCAGTTCAAGCAGGGCGGATTTGCCGGCTGGGCGGGACGGAACACGACCCCGTTCTGGCAGCAGAACGAACTGTTCTGGGACGAGGATGTGACGCTCACCGGCCTGGCTGCGAACTACGACCTGCATGTCGGCAAGGGCAATCTTTCCATCATCGGTGGCGCGTTCTGTCTGCCGGATGGCGGCTATGAATTTAACGGCCAGATGTACTCCGGCCAGATCAAGTACAGTCAGCCGGTGAAGGTGTCACAGGTCACGCTGGCGGCGGGGTTGAACTATTTGCACGGCCAGTCCGGCGCGATGAACCTGCGCAACCAGAATGGCGAGCGCGATTATCTCCTCGGCGTCGCCAGTGCGCAGTGGGGCATGCCCGTGAAGGGGATCCCGTTCACGCTGGGCGCGGATTTGTTCTACAACTTCCTGGACTACCGCGCCGCCGACGTGGCGCCGTTCCCTGCTGCCGATGCGAATGAGACGCTTGGTTATGTCTTCTCCGCGCAGCTGGGGCAGTTGAAGAAGCGCAACGACTGGATGGTCGGCTACTTTTACGCGCACATCGAAACCTTCGCCGTCAACGCCTCGTATGCCCAGGATGATTGGTTTCGCTTTGGTAATACCACCCAGACCGACGCGAGTGACTTTCAAGGGCACGAAGTCCGCTTCGGCTACGCGCTCTCCAAGAACATCAATCTGGTGGCCCGCGTCTTTCTCGTGGAAGCCATCACCACCCATCAGGACGGCAACCGCGCCCGGCTGGATTTGAACTGGAAATTTTAACGCCCCATTGGACTCGTAATTCAACCGAAAACCATTCATGATTCACCGCCTTATGACACCCTTAAATGCTCCGACCTCACCCGTTCGCAGCAGCCTCCAGATGGCGGCTGTTTTGGCGCTGGCGCTGCCCCTTTTCGTCCGGCAGGCACAGGCGGACGCGCTCTTCACGATTCGCCAATCCTACACCGTGACCAATGTGTCTGCAGGCGCCAAGCAGGTGCGCGGCTGGTTCTGGATGCCGGAGGACCGGCCCGAACAACGCGTGCTGGAATTCAAGGTCGTGGAAGGACCGGAATCGTTGCGCATCACGAGGGATTCCACCTACGGACGTTCCTGGATTTATGCCGATGCTCCCGCCAATCCGGGCAAGCCGCTGCGCGTGGTGACAGAATTCAAGGTGCTCCGCCGCGCCGTCAGTGGCCTGGCCGATCCGACCAAGACCCGCCCGCTCACCGACCAGGATCGGCGCACGTTCGCCGCCGCCTCCCGGCTGGACGAAGTTCACATGGAAGTCAACCCGACGATTCAAAAAATCGCCGACGAAGTGGCAGGCGACGAAAAAAACCCCGTGCTCCAGGCGCACAAGTTTTTCCAGTACGTCATTGATCACAGCGAGCATTACTCGAAGTCCGGCCCCACGCCGAAAGGCAAATGTCTGGGCGACGCGATGGAGTGTCTGGCGGGCACCGGCGATTGCTGTTCGGATCAGCACGGCTTGTTCATCGCCCTCTGCCGGGCGCGTGGCATTCCGTGCCGGCTGATGTTCGGCAGCCGGTTGAAACCGGAAAACCTCGGCAAGGATCACGAACCGGGCTATCGCTGCTGGCCGAATTTTTACGCGCCCGGCCTAGGCTGGGTGCCTCTCGACATCTCTTCCGGGGACGCGGCTGGCGACAAAGCCGACAACTGGTTTGGTGGCCTGGATGAAAACCGGATCGAGTGGGCCGAGGGCCGCGACTTCGAACTGGAGCCGCGTTCGCAAGTCCGCCCCGACCTCGTGATCCGCGCCTGGGTGGAGGTGGACGGCAAGCCGTCCAAAGGTTATGAACGCGTGGTGAATTTCCAGCGCGAGGACGTGCCGGCAGCAGGGCCGGTAAAAACCGCCGCCGTCAATGCGGCAATAAAATAAACCCGGACGGGCAGGGGAGCTTTGCGCGGAGCGCGGAATTTATTCCGCGCTCCGTATGCTTTGGTCGAAAGTCACGTCTAAAAAAGTTCAGAAGGATGTTCTGTGGCCGAATTCTTCAATGCGGGTTCCCAATCATGTGCGCCGTCAAATGGCCTGTAGCCGGACAGCCCGGAGACTTCAACCGCCCGCCCGGACCGCCTTTCGTCCCTGGATCGCCGCCGCCTGTCCCAGTGGTGTTTATTTTCTCCGCTCATCGGGCATTGTTTGCTTACTCAAAAGCAATCAATGGCCATCGCAGGATGATCTGGAAACACAACTACGTTATGTACAAACAACTGACCCCCATACCGCTTCGTGGATCAACCGCGCGGTGGAAGCACCTCCTCGCCGCTGGCGCGGCACTTGTTGTAGCTTTCAATTCTTGGGCGCAAATCATTTGGTACAATCCCAACACCAACTACTCCACGGCGCGCAATTGGAATGAGCGCGCACTGGAAGGAATTCGGATGGACACTCCGAATCCTCCGGTTCACGCACGAAACTTATTCACGTTCTCAGTTTGCATGTACGATGCGTGGGCCGCTTACGATGCGAATGCCGTCGGCTTCATTTATCACGGGAAGCACACTGCTGCTGATGTGGCCGCTGCGCGTCGCGAAGCGATCAGTTATGCCGTGTATCGGATGATGGTGGAGCTTTACGCTTACTCGCGGACGGCCACCAATCAGTCGGTGAGAAATTCCGATTTCATGACGGCGATGGGATATGATCCGAATAACACTTCGCGTGACACCTCCACGCCCGCTGGTATCGGGAATAGTATTTACGATGCAGTCTCAGCGTGGTTTTTGAACGATGGTTCGAGGCAAACTGCCGGCACGCCGTACCCAACCGCCAACCCGCCGGTGGGTTATCCGGACTATCCCGTCGGCAATGCCCGCCGTTACACTTTCGCCAACCCGCCGATGAATCCGTTTCTGCACGGTGTCACGGATGGAACCAACACGGTTACGGATGTCAACAAATGGCAGCGGTTGGTTGTCGCCAATTCGATTGATCAAAATGGCTTTCCGCAAAACCCTCTCCAGGGTTACGTGGGGGCGGCCTGGCTCTGGGAGCGGGCCTTCGCGCTCAGTCGGATTGATTCAGACAAACCTTGGATTGATCCCGGCCCGCCGCCGTTCCTGGGGACGGCGACGAGTGCGGAGTTCAAGTCAAATCTGGTCGCGGTGATCCGCGCCAGCGGCGAGTTGACGACGGAAGACAGCGTGACCGTTGACATTTCGCCCGCGACCATCGGCAACAATACGCTCGGGGCAAATGATGGTTCCGGCTACACTACCAACCCCGTCACCGGTTTTGCCTACACCTCCAACATCGTCTTGCGCGGAGACTTTACCCGCGCCCTCACGGAATTCTGGGCGGATGGTCCTTCTTCCGAAACGCCACCGGGTCACTGGAACGCAATTGCCAATCACGTTTCCGATGATACGACCAACCGGCAGGTCGGAGGAACCGGCCCCCAAGTGGATCGCTTGGAATGGGACGTGAAACTCTATTTCACCTTGAACGCCTCTTTACATGACGCGGCTTGCGCCGCTTGGAGTGTGAAGCGTTACTACAATGGCTGGCGGCCTATCACAGCCATCCGTTATTGCGGCGGTCTCGGTCAATCCAGCGATTCTGGTTTGCCCTCCTACCACACCAATGGCTTGCCGCTGGTGCCGGATTTGATCGAACTCGTCACCGCCGACACGGTCGCTTCGGGCCGTCATGCCGGACTTACGCCCGGCAAGGTCGCGGTCTTCTGCTGGCCGGGTCAGCCGGAATTTCCCGACACCGATACCAGCGGAGTGCATTGGATTCATGCCGAGGATTGGATGACTTACCAAAAGAAGACGTTCGTTACGCCCGCTTTCCCCGGTTACATTTCTGGTCACAGCACTTTCAGCCGCGCTGCCGCGGAAGTCATGACCGCCTACACCGGGTCCAGGTGGTTTCCCAATGGTCTCGGTTCCTTTACGATCACCCATCTCATAAACGAAGCCGGCCCTACGCAACCGGTCACTCTTCAATGGGCATCATACTACGATGCCGGAGACCAGGTGGGCCTTTCGCGAATCTGGGGCGGCATCCACCCGCCGGTGGATGACTTCGTCGGACGTCGGGTCGGCTCGCAGGTCGGCACAAATTCATGGGGGCTTGCCCGCAAATATTTCGACGGCTCCGTCAGCAATTCCCCGGCGCTCCTGACCCTGCGCCAGCTTGACAGCAACAACCTGGAGCTGCGTTACACTGCGGTGCGCGGGCTCTATTACAAGGTTCTCACCTCCACGAATGCGGCCGGGCCTTACAGCGACGGCGGAGGCGCGGGCCAGATGGCGCTGGAAGCGTCGATCGCGAGCACGAACACGCTGAGCGTCGCGCAGAAATTCTTCCGCGTCTCGACCTCGCTCGCGCCTTGAGGTATAAAGCCCGGTATGAGATTGCTGCGCCCAACATCGCGTGCGTTCACGTTGATTGAATTGCTGGTGGTCATTGCGATCATTGCGATTCTCGCCGTGATGTTGCTGCCGGCCCTTGGCCGCGCGAAAGCCAAGGCGCAGCGGATTTCGTGCGCGAACAATCTGAAACAAATCGGGCTGGCCATGCGGCTTTGGGCCGGCGACAACGACGGAAAGTTCCCGTGGAAAGTGGATCAGTCTCTGGGCGGCGGAAGGCCAAACGGGACCGGCAACGCCACGGTAAGCCTCCAGTTTTCCATCGTGTCGAACGAATTGGCGACCACGAAGATCCTGCTCTGCCCGGACGATGTGCGCCGCATTCCCGCCACCAACTTTGCAACCATTTCACTTACGAACGTCAGCTACGCGCTTTGCAAGGAAGCGGACGAGAAAACTCCGCGCGTCTTCCTGGCCATAGATCGGAATCTGACCGGCTTCGATTACACTGGCCTGCCGGACAACATCAACTGCTACATCCTCTCCTCCCCCGGCACGGCGGCGCCCACGTCAAAATGGCGGCGAGGAATGTGCCACGGCGTAAACATTGGGATGGCTGCGCTGAGTGATGGTTCAGTCCACCAGTATAATGACTCCAGCGTCGTGCAGACGCTTCTGGGTTACGACCTCGCCAAAGAAACCGACAGCGGCAACTTCCAGTTCTTCTTTCCTTAGCATGATTTGTGCGTCGCCCGCGAGTTCAACCACCGCATTCAACCAGACCACACCTGCCCAACAGCTTCCATGAAACCGCGTCAAACCGATTGCCGGGCGGGCGATATTGCGGCCACACTCGCTACGCTGAAAACCGGAAGCGAAGATTCAAAAGTTCTAGGCTCGGTGGAGTGCAACCATTACGCTGACAGCCCGACTCCATGAACGGATTTGAAACGACACCGCCCGGCGAACCGGCAAAGAAAAAATACGTGCGCGCTGTCGGTCCGCGTCTGCGGCTGCTGCTCTATATCATCTTTGGTCTGGTGGCGGTCCTCGCCGCCAACTCCGTTTATCTGAGCGCCATCACATTTCTCGAATGGGTGAAATCCGATCCGAATTCCACCTTCCAAAGCTGGTTCTACATGGTGATGTTCGGTACGCATCTCGCCCTCGGCCTGCTGCTCGTGCTGCCCGTCGTCATCTTCGGTTTGATTCACATGAAGAACGCGCACGATCGTCCGAATCGTCGCGCGGTCATGATTGGATATTTGCTGCTCACCACCAGCATCGTTGTTCTGGTCACCGGGCTGCTGCTCACGCGCATTGATGTTTTCCAGATCAAAAATGTCGGCCTGAAAAATCCGCACGCGCGTTCCGTCGCTTACTGGGCGCACGTCATCACGCCGATTCTTGCCATCTGGCTCTACGTCCTGCATCGCCTGGCCGGGCCGCGCATCAAGTGGAAGGTCGGCTTGCGCTGGGGCGCGGCGGTGGGAATCGTCACGATTGGAATGGTTCTGCTCCACTCCGCGCATCCGAAGAAAAACGCGGTCGGCTCGGCGGATGGGAAAAAATATTTCGTACCGTCACTCGCGCGCACGGCATCGGGAAATTTCATTCCGGCGAAAACCTTGATGATGGACAGATATTGCTTGAACTGTCATCAGGACGCGTATCAGGGCTGGTTTCACAGCGCGCACCATTTTAGTTCGTTCAACAATCAGCCCTATCTGTTCAGCGTGCGCGAGACGCGGGCGGTTTCGTTGAGGCGCGATGGCAACGTCAAGGCCGCGCGCTGGTGCGCCGGCTGCCACGATGTCGTCCCGTTCTTCAGCGGCGCGTTTGACGACCCGAATTTCGACGACGTGAATCATCCGACCTCGCAGGCGGGCATCACCTGCACTGCGTGCCACGCCATCACGCACGTCAACAGCACCAAGGGCAACGCCGACTACACGATTGACGAGCCGATCCATTATCCGTTCGCTTACAGCACGAATCGCTTTCTGCAATACGTCAATCAGCAGCTCGTGAAGGGCAAGCCGGAGTTCCACAAGAAAACGTTTCTGAAACCGTTCATGAAGTCGGCGGAATTTTGTTCCACCTGCCACAAGGTCAGCATCCCCGGCGACTTGAATCACTATAAAGATTTTCTGCGCGGACAAAACCATTACGACACTTATTTGTTGAGCGGGGTCTCCGGCCACGGCGCAAAGAGTTTTTATTACCCCGACCAGGCGAAGCAAAATTGCGCCGCGTGCCATATGCCGTTGAAAGAATCCGCCGACTTCGGCGCGAACTTTTTCAACCCGACCAACGACTCGACGCGTTACATCCACAGCCACCTGTTTCCCGCCGCCAACACGGGTGTTCCGTATCTGCGCGGCGACACCAACACCATCGCCGCGCAGCAGGAATTTCTGAAAGGCGGTTTGCGCGTGGACATATTCGGCATCAAGGAGGGCGGGGCGATTGACCATCCGCTCACCGCGCCGTTGCGCCCGAAAGTCCCAACGCTCAAACGCGGACAGCGTTATCTCATCGAAGTCGTCTTGCGCACTCTGAAGCTTGGTCATCCGTTCACGCAAGGCACGGTGGACTCGAACGAAGCGTGGCTCGAGGCCGTCGTGAAGGGCGGCAAGCAACGGATCGGTCACAGCGGCGGACTTGGTGCGTTTCGCGAAGTGGATCCCTGGGCGCACTTCTTGAACGTGTATATGCTGGATCGCGATGGCAACCGCGTTGACCGCCGTAATCCGCAGGACATTTTCACGCCACTCTACAACCACCAGGTTCCGCCCGGCGCGGGACAAGTGGTGCATTACGAGATCGTCGTTCCCGAAGATCAAGTCGAGCCGCTGACCGTCGAAGTGAAGCTGCAATACCGTAAGTTCGACACGATCTACATGAACTACGTGTTCAACACGAACTATGTCAAAGGAGGGCCGTTCACGATCACGAATGATTTGCCCATCACTACCATTGCGGCGGACAAAATTACTTTCCCGATTGAAGTCGTGGATGCAACTGCGGTGCAGCTCGCCGCCATCACCGCGCAGACCTCCAACATTCCTGTGTGGCAACGTTGGAATGATTACGGTATTGGCCTGCTCAACGAAGGCAGCACCGGCGCGGAGAAGGGCGAATTGATCCAGGCTGCCCAAGCCTTCGAGCAGGTCGAGAAACTCGGTCGCGCCGACGGCCCGGTGAATCTGGCGCGTGTGTTTTACAAAGAAGGTCGCCTCGACGACGCGGTGGAGGCGCTTGAGCGCGCCGCGAAGAGCGACCCGCCCGCACCGCGTTGGACGGTTGCGTGGTTCAACGGTTTGGTGAACAAACAAAATGGCTTTCTCGATCAGGCCATCACCGAGTTCCGTAGCATTTTGGAAGACCGTTATCCCGAACTCGACCAGCGCGGTTTTGATTTCAGCAAGGATTACGAAGTCATCAACGAACTCGGTCAGGCGTATTTCGAGCGCGCGAAAATCGAACGCGCCAATCCCGCGAAGCAAAAGGAATTTTTGAACTTGGCCGTGGAGTCGTTTCAAAAATCGCTGGCGCTCGATTCGGAAAATCTCACCGCACACTACACGCTCGCGCAGATTTATTCGCAGCTCGGTGACGAAGCGAAGGCGGAGCTTCACCGCAAAGAACACGCGAAGTATCTGCCCGACTACGACGCGCAAGATCACGCCGTGAGCGTCGCACGCCGCGCCAATCCCGCCGCGGACCACGCCGCGCAGGCCACGGTGATTTATCCGTTGCAACGAACCGGCGCACCGGGAGTGGATACATCGGAGCAAATACCCAAGCTCATCAAATAAACTCCGACCATGCTGCCAGCGACCATTATTAAAGAATGGTGGAAATTCTCGCGCTGCGAGAATTCCGTCGCCGAGCGCAGCGTCAGGCAACGGCACGTACGGATGAGACGTGTATCCCCCTCACGTTCGCGCCGCCCGCTCTGCGCGGGCGGAGTTCTCGCAGCGCGAGAACTCCCACCACCTCGCCGGAGCTAATCCGCCCACTGCACTCAGCCACATTCTCCAAATCATTTATGAACCAAACGCCGCCACCCACCCCTGACGACAACGAGGAATTAGTCCACACCGACGACCGCATCATCGGCAAGGCCATTCGCTGGTCGATCCTCGCGCTGGTGCTCATGGCCGTTCTGTTCGGCGGCGCGGTGTTTTTTCTGAAACGCAAACCCGCCGCCGCCACGCCGCAAATCACGAAACTCTCCGCGCCGGTTTCTCCGGTCACGCCGCAAGCGGAAGTGCCGGTCGCGAAGTTCACGGACATCACCAGGGAAGCCGGCATCACGTTCACGCACGTGAACGGTGCTTACGGCGATAAACTTTTGCCGGAAACGATGGGTGGTGGCGTGGCGTTTATTGATTGCGACAACGACGGCGCGCAGGATTTGCTGTTCGTCAATTCAACCTATTGGCCGGATCACGTTCCCGGCGGCAAAGCGTTGCCCACGCTCGCGCTTTTTCACAACGATGGGCACGGTCATTTCACAGACACAACTGCCGGTTCTGGTCTGGACGTTAGTTGTTACGGAATGGGCGTGGCGATTGCTGATTATGACAACAACGGTCTTGGCGACGTGTTCATCACTGCGGTCGGCGGTAATCATCTTTTCCACAATGAAGGCCACGGAAAATTTCACGACGTCACGAACGAAGCGGGTGTTGGTGGCTCGACAAATGACTGGAGTTCCTGCGCCGCCTTCATTGATTACGACAACGACGGCAAGCTCGATCTCTTCGTCGGCAGTTACGTCAAATGGTCGAAGGAAATTGACGCCGAGGTCGGCTACAAAATCGACGGTCGCACGCGCGCCTACGGCCAGCCGATGAATTTCGCCGGCACGTTTTCGCATCTCTATCACAACGACGGCAACGGACATTTCAGCGACGCTTCGGCGGCGTGCGGATTGCAGGTGAAAAATCCCGCGACCGGTGTGCCTGCCGCGAAAACGCTCGGCGTCGCGCCGGTGGATTTGAATGGTGACGGCTGGATTGATTTGATTCTGGCGAACGACACCGTGCCCAACCTGGTTTTCATCAACCAGCACGACGGCACGTTCAAGGAAATCGGCGCGCAGTCCGGCATCGCGTTCGACAACTACGGCAACACGCGCGGCGCGATGGGCATTGATTCCGCGCGCTATCGCAACGACGGCAAGCTTGGCATCGCCATCGGAAATTTTGCGAACGAGATGACCGCGCTTTACGTTGCACAAAATTCGCCGACGAATTTCAGCGACGAAGCGATCACCGAAGGCGTCGGACCCGCGAGCCGGCTGCTGCTCAAGTTCGGCGTTTTCTTTTTTGATTACGACCTCGATGGCCGGTTGGATTTGCTCACGGCGAACGGACATTTGGAAGCGGAGATCAGCAAGGTCCAGGCGAGCCAGAAATATGAGCAACCCGCTCAATTATTCTGGAATGCTGGCAATCGCAGCGGCGGCTGTTTTGTCGCCGTGCCACCGGAGAAAGCTGGCACCGATTTGTTTCAGCCGATTGTCGGGCGCGGTTCGGCGTTTGCGGACATTGATGGCGATGGCGATCTCGATGTGGTGCTGACGCAAGTTGGCCGTCCGCCGCTGCTGCTGCGCAACGATCAAAAATTAAATCACCACTGGGTTCGTTTGAAACTCGTCGGCACGAAAAGCAACCGCGACGCCATCGGCGCGTGGATCACCGTCCGCGTGAACGGCCAGACGTTGTCGCAGCAGGTTATGCCCACGCGCAGCTATCTCTCGCAATCCGAACTGCCCGTGACCATCGGCCTCGGCGACGCGACGAAGGTTGACTCGCTGGAAATCCTCTGGCCCAGCGGCACGGTGCAGAAAGTGGAAACGGTTCAACTGGATCAAACCACGACTATTACCGAAGCTCGTTGAGCAACGGCAGTGGGATTGGACGGAGCGCTCCCAGCCGCATGGCCGTTTTATGCCACATGACATGCGGGGAAATTGGTTTAATCTAGCGTTTAACCACACGAAACATTGAGCTGCTGGTCGCATCAAATTTTTTTTCTGAACTGCGAACATCATGAAAAACAAGCCTGCCCGCCGTGGCAACAACGCCAAACGACTCGCCGCCTTGGTTGCGGTCATAGCCTGCGGCCTGCTCGCCTGGTTGCTGTCACAGCAGCACGAATTTCCAAAGTCCGGCAACAGGCCGGCGGAAGGAGCCGTTTCCTTGCCAGCGGCTGCAACCAATGGCCTGCCGCAAAGCCCGGCGCTCGCATCAAATAACCAGGGCGCATCAAACAAGATCGCCGTGGCTGTGGTCGGGCAGGTGGCGACCGGCTCGCGGGAGTTTGACATCGCGGTGAATCCCTACGCCGCCGCGCTGCGCGAACCGGGGCGCTCGAAGCGCGCCTGGGAAACAGATTTTCTCCAGCGTCAGAACACGGCGACGAACGGCAGCGAAATCAAATTTGAATTGACCGAAGGTGTGATGGCTTCGGGCGTCGTGAAAATTGTCCAGCGTGACGTGGAAGGCATCACCTACATATCGGGAGAACTTGCCGCGCCGGAGTCCGGGAAATTTTTCTTTCTGCGTCCGCCTGCGGGTGGGCGGGCGGGAAGTGCGGTGGGTGTGATTGAGTTTCCCGCCAGCCAGACCGCCTATCGCATCGAGCCTACGGGCGGCCTGGGCGCGCCGGAACTTTGGCGGCGTCGTTTGGATGAAGTGGTTTGCATGTCCATGCCGCTGGCAGAAAATGCCGCGCTCAACGAAACGGAAAATGCCCCGCCGCTCCGCCCGGACTTGGTGCCGGAGAATGTTCCCGGCTACAACGCCAACATCGTTTCGCTGCAAAGCCTGCCCGGTTCGTCCGCCGTGTTGATGCTGGATTTCTTTGGCGGTTACACGCCCACCTGGGGCGGCGTCACCTATCCCGCACCGAATGTCAGCAACGCGCAGATTCGAGATCTCTGGAAACGCGTGGCCGAGGATTTCATGCCGTTCAACATCAATGTCACCACGGATCGCAAAGTTTATGAAGCCGCGCCCGCGATCAGCCGGCAACGCTGTGTCTTCTCGCCGAGCATCTCGGCGCTCGGTTCCGGGGCCGCCGGTGTGGCTTATATCGGTTCTTGGAACTGGGGAAGTGACACGGTGTGCTGGTCCATCTACACGAGCGGCAAGGCGGGTGCGGAAGTCGGCGCGCATGAGCCGGGCCACACGCTCGGCCTCGGGCATCAGGGCACTTCCACTTCCGGTTATTCCAGCGGTCACAACGGCCCCGGCACGACGGGCTGGGGCCCGATCATGGGCGCGGGCTATTATCAACCCGTCATCACCTGGGCCAAGGGCGAATATCAGGATGCCAACAACACCGAGGATGAACTCGCCATAATTCTCACCTACAACAACGTCGCTTACCGGCCCGACGACGCGGGCAGCACGCTCGCCACGTCGCGTTATCTGGAAATCTATTCGAACAACACCGCTTCGGCGGAAGGCGTGATCGAGACCACTGGCGATACGGACGCGTTTCAGTTCGCGACCGCTGGTGGAACAGTCACACTGACCGCCAATCCCGTGGGCGACTGGGCCGACCTTGCCGTCATGGCGACGCTGGCGGATGCGACGGACACCATCATCGCCAGCAACAATCCGCAGAATGTTCTTTCGGCGAGCATCAGCACGAATCTTCCGGCGGGCACCTACACCTTCCGCGTCACCGGCGCGGGACGGAACAATGCGCTGACCGACGGCTTCACCAGCTATGCGAGCCTCGGCTATTATTCGATCACCGGCAGCGTGGCGGGCGTGCGCATGCCCAGCCGCTTCAGCATCGCCGAGCGCAGTCCAAACGGCACCGTCGTCGGCACGGTGAGTTCCACCAACCTCGGCGTCCACGCGTTGAACTACGTCATCACCGGCGGCAACTCGAACAGCGCCTTCGCCGTCAGCTCCAGCGGCGTGCTCACCGTGGCGAACTCCGCCGCGCTGCTCTACGCGAACCTCGCCTACGGCACGCAGTTGACCGTGCAGTTTGAAATTTTCATGGACATCATTGATACGGTGGATTCGGTTCGGACGGAACTGAACCGCCGCGTCGTCGTGCAAGTGCTCGACGTGCCGGAGCCGGCGGCAGCGATGATTCACCGGTGGAATTTCAACAACGGCACGGACTCGGTGGGCGGCGCGAACGCCACGCTCGTTGGCGCGGCAACTTACTCCGGCGGCAAGCTGCAAATTCCCGGTGGCGCGGCGCGGGCGAATTGCGCCACGGTCAATCTGACCAACACGCTCGGCACGAACATCAGCCTCACGGTTGAAGGCTGGTTCACGATGAACGCGCTGCAAGACTGGTCGAAGGTCTGGATGTTTGGTCGCCCGAACGGCGGAAGCGAGCCGGGGCTGGCCTACTTGGAATTCACGCCGCGCGCCGGGGCCGACGGCAACGTGCCGAGCATGTCGCTGAACACCGGGCTGCGCTCGATGGAGTTGAATTCGCGGACGGGAAATAATCCCGCGCTGCTCACCACGGGCGTCGAGTATCACGCGGCCTGCGTCTATGATTCCGTCTCGAATTTGATGTCGCTCTATCTCAACGGCGTGTTGGTGGACAGCGCCTCGATGGTTGAGGCGAACATCAGCCTGATCGCCGCCACCGAGGCTTGGTTCGGCGCCCCTGTCAATTATGGGGATAACAACCTGAACGGCGCGATCAATGAGATGCGCATTTACAACGGCCCGGTGTCGCCGCTGCAAATCGCGATCAACTTTGCCGCCGGGCCGGACAACCTTGTCACCAACACCGGCGCGCTCCTCGCGCTGCGGCTCGTCGTGCCCAGCACCAACATGGTCAGCCTCTCCACGCAGGCAGTCACGGTATTTGCGGACTACGCCAATGTCACCAACGTCAACGTCACCAGTGCGGGTGTGATTTACACTTCCGGCAACTCCAGCATTATTTCCGCAGATTCCTCCGGCACGATCCGTGCGACCGTTCCCGGCACGACGCTCCTCACCGCGAGTTTCGGCGGCACAAATGTCAGCCGTTCCATCACGGTCACGAACACACCCACGGTTCTGGCGCATCGCTGGAATTTTAACGACGGCACGGATTCCATCGGCGGTGCGAACGCTTCGTTGATCGGAACCGCTTCTTACTCCGGCGGCCAGTTGCAGTTGCCCGGCGGTGGCGCGCGCGCGAATTGCGCCAGCATCAACATTTCCGCCACGCTCAATTCCACCGTGGGCCTCACGGACGAAACCTGGTTCACCATGAACGCGCTTCAGGACTGGGCGAAGGTGTGGATGTTTGGCACTGCGGCAAATGGCTCCGGCGAACCGTGGCTGTCTTATGCCGAGTTCACGCCGCGTGCCGGAGCCGACGGCAACGTCCCCAGCATGTCTTTCAATTCCACGACCGGCAACGAGTTCAACTCGCGCGCCGCAGCCAACCCGCCGCTGATGACCAACGGCGTCGAATACTGCGCCGTCACCACTTACGACGCCGCGAACAACCTGATGTCGCTTTACCTCAACGGCACGCTCGTGGACAGCGCCCCGATGGGCGGCGGCAACATCACCCAGTTGAGTCCGACCGAATCGTATTTCGGAGCGCCGGTGAGTTTTGGCGATCCGTGTCTCAACGGTTCAATCAACGAACTGCGCATCTGGAAAGGCGTCTTGCCGCCGTCCCAAATCGCCTTCGACGCGACCATCGGCTCGGGCACGGTGAACACCAACCCCGGCGCGCTGACCGCCGTACGTTTGGTGGTGACGAACATCACCATGTCGCGTGGAACCACGCAGCCGGCCACTGTGTTCGCCGATTTTGCCAATTATACCAATCTCAATGTCACGACCGCTGGCGCGACTTACTCCTCCAGCAATTCGGGCATCGTGTCTGTGAGTGCGTCCGGCGTGCTGACGGCGGTGGGCGCGGGCACCACGACCGTGACGGCCAGCTACGGCGGCACGAACAACAGCAAGAGCATCACGGTGAATGGCGCGACTGTCCTGGCGCATCGTTGGAGCTTCAACGACGGCACGGATTCCGTTGGCGGCGCAAATGCCACCCTCGTCGGCTCGGCCACCTACTCTGGCGGCAAGTTGCAGATCCCCGGCGGTGCCGCGCGCGTCAACGCCGCGACGGTCAACATCACCAACACGCTCGCCGCGAACCCGAGCATCACGATTGAAGGCTGGTTCACCATGACCACGCTGCAAAACTGGTCCAAGGTCTGGATGTTCGGCACGCCGAACGGCGGCACCCAGCCCGGCCTTGCCTACATTGATTTCACCCCGCGTCGCGGCGACGGCACGAGTGTTCCCAGCATTTCCCTCGACTCGGTTTTGTCCACTGAAGTGAACACCTCCGGCGGCTCGAACCCCGCCATCATGTCGGCCGGGGTCGAATACTACGCGGCGGCGGTTTACAATTCCTCCAGCAACACGATGTATCTTTACATCAACGGCGCGCTCGCCGACTCGGCCTCGATGGGCGGCGCGAACATTACCCAGTTGTCGGCCACCGAAGCGTGGTTCGGTGCGGCGGTGTATTGGGGCGACCCCGATCTCAACGGCGCGATCAACGAGCTGCGCATCTGGAACGGCCCGCTGGCCTCGTCGCAAATCGCGACCAATTATTCGCTCGGGCCGAACGTGCTCGCCCGTCCCAGTCTGAAGGTCGCGCCCAGCGCCGGTGCCGTCGTGATTTCCTGGCCGGACACCTTCCCCGGTTTCACCCTGCAAACGTCGCCAGCCTTGGGCCTGGGCGCCGCGTGGAATCCGGTCTCCCCGCCGCCCGCGCTGGCCGGCGGATTTTATACTGTGACGCTTTCGGCGACGAACCAGGCTGGCTTCTTCCGGCTAGCACAATGAAGCACGGCGTGTGCGCGTGTCTTTCGCAATGTTTCAACTGGACCGGATCAACCGGAGATTTTCTTGGCGGTTGAATTCTTATCCGCTAATTTCCCGTGGTCATGCGCAAACATTGTTTTTGGATTGGCTCCGGCGTCGCGATTTTTTTGGTGCTGGCGGCCATTCCCGCCTGCTCGAAAAGAAATGACGGCCAGAAAAGCGGCGACGCGTTCACGCAATTGATGACGCGCGGCAACGGCTTTTTTGAAAAGGGCGACGTCACAAACGCCGTCGCCGCCTATCTTGAAGCGACGACGCTCGCGCCGGAAAGCCTTGATGCCCGGTTGAATCTCGCCAACGCGTATCTGCTCGCGGGCGACTCCTCGAATGTCGTCGAGCAATCCCAGCAGGCGCTGAACCTCGATCACAACAGCGCGGCGGCGTATTATCTGATGGGTTGCGCGCATCTGCGTCTGGATCAAGCCGAGCCGGCGGTGAAAAATTTCCAGCAATCGCAGCATCTCGATCCCGCCGTCACCGCACTGAATTTTCAGCTTGGTCTCGCGCAGGAAAAACTCGGACACGTCGAGGAGGCGATCGCGCAGTTTGAATCCGTCGCAAAATTTGAGCCGCAGCATCCGTCCGCCCACTATCAGTTGAGCCGGCTTTACGAACGCGCCGGCCGGAGCGCGGACGCCGCGCAGGAAATGCAGAGGCATCAGCGGGTCCAGGCGCAAAATCCCGGCAGCCCATCGAGTCCGGCCACATTCGAGCGTTGCAAATACACCGTGCCGCGCATCGCCTTTGCCTTGGAACAGCCTGAGTCGCGCGGTGTCCCCGTGCATTTTGTGGACGCGACGGCGACGTCGTTAGCACCGGGGGCGAATTATCACGGGCCCATGGCGGTGGTGGATTTCAGTCACGATGGGCGCAACAGTCTGTTTGTCTGCGCGGGTGAAAATAGTTTCTGTCTCCTTAACAACGTGGGCGGGCACTTCGCGCCGCTGGGCGATATGTTGCCTGGAAAACCGGGGGCAAATTATCGTCGCGTGCTGGTCGGCGACTTGAGCAACGGGCGTTCGGAAAACGTCGTCGTGCTGGGCGAAGCGGCCTCGCACGTTTTCAAAGTCGCCACCAATGGCAGTGTCCGTGAAGTCACCGCGATGACGGGGCTGAAGACTTTGCAAGGCCGCGATGGTTTGCTGGCGGATTTGGATTTCACCGGCAAGCTCGATTTGCTCACCGTGCTGCCCGAGGGTCGCGGCCTGCGGCTCTATCGCAATCTCGGCAATTCTTTTTTTCAGGACGCGACGGCGGATTCGGGTCTGCCCGCCGCGCTGCCGGGCGCGGAACAGCTTGCCGTGGAGGACTGGAACAACGAAGACGTGCCGGGGGTTTTTGTGACGCAGGCGGGCAAGGCGCCGAGCTTTTTCGCCAGGCAACGTGCTGGAAGGTTTACGCCCAGCAACGCAACGAACAGCTGGCCGAAAGGAAACGTTCTCGCGACCGGTGACTTGGACAATGACCTGCGCGCCGACCTCATCGTGGCCGGAGAAAAAAATCTGGAAATTATTTTCGCGGGCAACAAGCCGAAGTTGAGTTTGCCTTTGAACGGATTGTCAGCCAAAGGCCTTTTACTGGCTGATTACGACAACGACGGCTGGCTTGATTTGATTGCTTACGGCAATGGTCTGCGCGTCTGGCGCAATCAAGGCTCGGCTGGATTCAAGGATGTCACCGCTGCGCTGGGCTTGGATACAATTTCGTCGGTGGATTCAATCGTCGCTGCGGATTTCGCTGCGGATGGCGATACGGATTTGATTGTCAGCACGCCGGGCGGCTTGCAGTTCTGGCGCAACGATGGCGGGAACGCGAATCGCCAGTTAAAGCTTCACCTCGTCGGCAACCGCTCCAACGCCAGCGCGCTCGGCTGCCGCGTTGAGGCGGCGGCGGGCAACTGGCGCACGATTCGCACGCTGCATCAGCTTCCCCTGGAGATCGGCGTCGGCAGGCATGACAAACTGGATGCGCTCAAGGTGCGCTGGTTTGACCTTTCCAGTTCGCTCGTGGATTTGACCGTGCCGGCAAACGCACTGACGCTGGATGAACTGACTTTGCCGTCGGGTTCGTGTCCTTACCTCTACGTCTGGGACGGGCACGAGTTCAAATTTCTCACGGACATTCTCGGCGCGGCGCCGCTCGGTTTGCCCGTTGCCAAGTCGCATTACATCGAGGCCGATCCGGAAGAATTTCTCGCGCTCGGCGGCGAAGAAAAGTTTCTGCCGCGTGCTGGCGAGTATGAAATCCGCATCACCGAGGAACTCCGCGAAGTGCTCTACCTCGATGAAGCCTCGCTGGTCGCGGTGGATCATCCGGCGGGAACGCTGGTGTTGCCGACGAGCAAATTGCATCCGGGCAAACCGTTTCCACCCCATGAACTCTGGACGCTGCGACCTTTCGCCGTTGTGAAAAAAGCGATTCGTAGCGATGGCCTGGACGTGACTGACGCGCTTGCCAAGACCGATTCAAAGATGGTTTCGCCGGTGCAATTGCGCGAGCCGCAACTGCGCGGGCTGGCCGAGCCGTTTTCCGTGACGATGGATTTTGGCGGGCTGCCGGTGAATCGTCCGCTGGTGCTCTCGCTCAACGGCTGGCTGCGTTTCGGCGGCGGCATGGCGAACATCGGCGCATCGCTCGACGCGAATCTGCCATTTCCGTTTCCGACGCTGGAAGCGCAACTGCCCGACGGCTCCTGGAAAAAAGTAGAGGTGGACGTGGGCGCGCCGTGCGGCAAAACCAAAACCATTCTGGTTGACCTCCAAGGCAAACTGCCGGCAGGCGCGCGGCAGCTTCGCCTGACGACGGCGTTTGAAATTCATTGGGACTCCGCTGCGGTCTGCGAGAAAGTTTCCGCCGAGGCGAACAAGCAATTCCACCTCACGGCAGCGCGCACTGATTTGCACTGGCGCGGTTTCAGCGAGTTCAAAGATTTACCCGAGTTCCTGCCGCTGACGCCGGACTACTCCAAGGTTCATGACGGTCCGCCATGGCGGCGCACGCCGGCCGGCTGGTGCACGCGCTATGGTGCGGTGAATGTACTGGTCGAAAAAAGCGACGACGCGCTTGCATTGCTCAACGGCGGGGACGAACTGGCGTTGTCATTTACTGCCGACAAACTGCCGCCGAAGCCCGCCGGTTTTGTGCGCGACTTTTTTCTGCACGTCGTCGGGTGGGATAAGGACGCGGATTTTCACGTGGGCCAGGGCTGGCGCGTGGAGCCGCTGCCGTTTCGCGGCATGGACGATCAGGCTTACGATGCGTTGACTCTTTCACCCATGGCTAACAATGCGTGGATTGAAAAATACAACACGCGCTGGGTTGGAGCGATGGTGCTCGACAGATGGCAACACTGAGGGCTTGAAGCTATGTGGCTGTTGGGGTCCGGTGCACAGCGCCTGATTTATCCGGACCAACTCCTGGGTTGTGGATTCCGACACCGCCCCAAGGCAGTCGATGCGCTGCAGGAAAGTCAAAATTGTGCCAGAGGACGGAGGCGCGGTTGTCCAGCGCTGCGAGGTTTTGCAACCAGAGCCATCGTTTGATTCTAACCACGGGGCAGGGAGGCGGAGTGTTAATCAATGCCGGCATTTCACCAGTTGTTTCGAGCCCCCGACTTTATTAATGCCTCGATTCCGCCGGGCCGCTGCTCGCCTTCGCGGGCAGGGCACCTTCACCAAGGTTGCGGTGGAAAAGTTCCAAGGCCAGTTGATAGCACTGAAGCGCGAGCGCCGGATCGTAGCGCGGACCTTCGTCCCGGAGGAAGGCATGCTGGCCGTTGAATTCGTGCCAGGTAAAATTGACGTCCCGTTCGCAGAGCGCGTTGTAGATTTTCTTCCGGCCTTCGAGCGGGACGTGCGGGTCCTGCCGGCCCCAAATCATGAGGAGTTCGCCCTGGATGGCTTGGGCACCGGCGAGCGTGTCATTGCCAGTCTTGCTGAACGTCTCCTTGTGCAGGTCCGTGGCGTAAAAGCAGGCAGCTGCGAGCACGTCGGAGTTTTTCGCCGCCGCGCGGAAGCTCAGGTGGCCACCGATGCAAATGCCGAGCGAGCCCAGTTTGCCGGTGCAGTTCGGATGCGACTTGAGGAGATCCAGAACAGAGCGCGAATCGCCGTCCATGGCGCGCAATTCCTTTTGCAGCTTGAGCGCGTTGCCGCGGTCCGCGCCGCCTTGATCGTAGGGCAGCACGCTGCCCGCGGGTTCAAACTCGTGCCAGATCTCCGGCACGGCGACGACGTAACCATGGCCCGCGAGCAGGGCGGCGGTTCGGCGGATGGGCGCGGTGGCTTGAAAAATTTCTGAGTAGAGCAGAATTCCGGGATAGCGCCCCCCAGCCTTGGGGCGGAAGAGAAAGGTCCGCATCGGGCCGGTCGGGGTTTGCAGGTCAACGGATTCAAAGTCTGCGAGCGTCATGGCGCTGCGAGACTAATTTGCGGCGGGGCGAAGGCAATCCGAAATTAACCGGTCCCGTCCGGGGGCGGTGGGGCGGTTCAAGGTGGGGGCGGGTTGCGGCGGGAATTATTCTTCCTTGCCGCCGGCAAAAACGCGGGTCTGCGTTTCGCGGAAGCTGTGGAGGAAGATCGAATTGTCCCCGATGGCTTTTTCGATGAGTTGCTTCAGGAGAAAGAGTTCCGAACTGCTGACCACGGCGTGGACGCTCTGCTGGAAAGCGTGCAGCGGGGAGAAGGTCTGGAAGGAATCGCCGAATAAAATGACGGTCGAGTGGCGTCGTTGCGTCATGGGCATTGTTTGCAATGCCTGGAGCGTCAGATTCTCGCTGAGAACATTGGCGGCAAACAGTTCCTCGACGATGACGACCTGGTAGCGGATCTGGCTGAAGCGGGTGAGGAAATCGCCGTGCGTGGCGGCGGTGTGGACTTTGTAGCCGAGTTCGGCCAGGGCGCTGCGCGCGGCCTCCAGCCATTCGGGCGTGGAGAAGGCCAGCAGGGCCGGCTTGTCGGCGGCGCTGAGAAATTCAAATTTGTCCGCCATAGATCACTTGAGTTTAAGGGTGCCGGTGATGGGGGTGTCGCCGGAGCGCACCACCTCCTGAAAGGATTTCATGCGGAGCGAGCCGACGTCCGTGGTGGATTCCCCGCGGGCTTTTTTGATGTTGTCGATGCCGCGTGTGACCGGGCCGCGTTTGGAGCAAAACAACTGCGCGGTCTCCTCGGTGATTTTGCCGGTCTCGTAGGCCTCGAGCGCGGAGTAGTCGAAAGTCCGCCAGCCGAACGACTGGCTGGCTTCGATGATCTCGTAAAAGCTTTTCCCTTCGCTCTCCCCGAGGCGGATGGTTTCCTGGGTGCGCAAATTGGAACCCATGATTTCGAGCATGGGAAAGCGGCCGCCGCCGATTTTGGGGACGAGCCGCTGGCTGACAATCCACCGCAAGGTGTCGGCCAGGCGGGCGCGAATCTGCTCCTGCTCCTCGGTTTCAAACATGCCGAGGACGCGATTGATGGTCTGCCCGGCGTCAATCGTGTGCAAAGTGCTGAGCACGAGATGGCCGGTTTCGGCCGCGCTCAGCGCGATCTTCACCGTCTCGCGGTCGCGCATTTCACCGACGAGAATCACCTTGGGCGCCTGGCGCAGCGCGGCGCGCAGACCGTTGGCGAATGAGTCGAAGTCGGTGCCCTGTTCCCGCTGGTTGAAGGTGGCCATGTGGTGCGGATGCACAAATTCAACGGGGTCCTCCAGCGTGATGACGTGAACGGGCTTGGTGCGGTTGATCTCGCTGAGCACCGCCGCCAGCGTCGTGGATTTGCCCGAGCCGGTGGCGCCGGTGACGAGAATGAGGCCGGTTTTTTCTCGCGGCAACTGTTTGATGGTGTCCGGAAATTTCAGCGAATCAAGCGTGGGAATTTCGGTGTTCAGCTTGCGGGCGACGATGGAGTAGTTGCCGCGCTGGGAAAAGATGTTGACCCGGAAGCGGGCCTTGTCCACAAGGGTGTAGGCGGCGTCGCAGGAACCTTTGCGCAACAGGTCCTCGATATGCCATTGGTTTTCGCCAATCAGGTTGAGCGCGATCATCTCCGTCTGATAGGGCGTCAGCCGGGGCAGGCTCGGGTCAAAGTCCACGGACTTCAACTCGCCGAACGACTCCACCTGGAGCGGCTTGTCCACGGTGAACAGCAGGTCGGAGACTTCCGGCCGGCTGTCCAGCATGGTGTTTAAAATGTTGTCAAGTTCGGGGCGGCGCATGGATCAGGGGTTGTCGTCGTCGTCCGGCGGCTGGGCAAGGAACGGACGAAATTTTTTCTTGTCGATGGACTTCTCGTAGGCTTCCTCCGGCGAGATGCGCTTCATGCGCAGATGTTCCATGATCGCGTCGTCGAGCGGCTGGTTGCCCATTTTCTTGCCGACCTGGATCATGCCGGGAATCTGGTGGGTCTTGCCCTCGCGGATCAGGTTTCCGATCGCATTGGTGACGACGAGGATTTCCAGGGCGGCCACGCGGCCCTTCTTGTCAATGCGTTTGAAGAGATTCTGCGCGACGACGTTCTTGAGGGATTCGGACAGCGTGGCGCGCACCTTGTTCTGCTGTTCGGCCGGGAACACGTCGATCATGCGATCCACCGTCTTGGCCGCGCTCGGCGTGTGCAGCGTGCCGAAGACTAGGTGACCGGTGCTGGCCGTGACCATCGCGAGCTTGATGGTTTCTAGATCGCGCAGCTCGCCG
>JANPGB010000233.1:0-2625 GCA_031423695.1 Verrucomicrobiota bacterium | reverse complement strand
GGCGCGGGCGGTTTTTTGGAAAGCGCGGCTCGAATCACCCAGCAACGTCGCGCATAAATTCCTGTCTGGGGGTCCACCGGACATACCTGTCGGGTTTCCCGCGGGGCGACTGTAACGTCGCCCGAACCCGCAGACAGGAATGTCTGCGCTACGTTGCTGGTAGATTCGAGCCGCGCTTTCCAAAACTCCGCCCGCTCCTGCGCCCGCTGCTCGCCGCGCGAGCCGTCAGCGTCCAGACCCGTGGAGACGATCCAGACCTTGCCCAGGCGATGATCGAAGACGACGAGGCTGTCGTAAAAACCCACGTGGCAGTCGGGCAGCTCGCGATCGTTGACGGCGCGGCGCGGGAGTCTTGGCTCCACGAAATTCTTCAGGTCGTAGCCCCAGTAGCCGAAGCATCCGCCGAGCGGAAATGGCAGGTCAATTTCATCCAGCAGTTCGCAGCGGGCCAGCAAGGCGTCCAACAACTGCCAGGGGTTGCCGAACTGGACGCGGTCCGGGAACCGTGAATCGCGATGGGTGATCTCGCAGCGTGAACCGAAGGACCGAAACGTCAGGAACGGACGCCCCGCGACGAATGAATACCGCGCCTGGGGCGCATCAAACAGCGCGCTGCGCAACAGCACCGTGCCCGGCGCGCCATGGAGTTGCTCGACGAGCGACTCTGGCGTGTGCGCGGTGGCCATTTCGTAAATCAACGGACGCATATTACGGAGCAAAGGTTAATCGCGAACGACCCATCCCGCCACGCCGAAATAAATGAAGTCAGGCTGGCCGGAAACCTTGGGGTAAAATTCCTGGATTCTGATTTCTGCGCCCCAAACCACCTTGCCGCGCACCTTGAACTCAAAGGCAAAGGACCGGGAAACCAAACCCAGGGATTGAAATCATTGATCGGATTTTGTTGGCGCCGCCGCTGCCAGAAGCGGATTAAAAACCATGACGCCGGCCAGATTGTGTTTCCGTTCTGCACGGGCCGCAGGCCGGGCGCAAGTCTGATGCGCGGACCCGTCCGATACCCGGCATCGTGCTGACTGGTTCTAAAGCGGGCAAGGATCTTGCCGAATCCCGCCGGTTGGGTGCGGAGGTGTTCCTCGTCAAGCCGGTGGATTTTCAGCGGTTGAGCGAAGTCACTCCCAGCCTGGATCTTTCCTGGATGCTTCATCGCCTCCCCGCTTTGAAGCCCAGCTGACCTGCCTCCCGACATCCTGAGCGAAGTGACGCCATGTCACTGAAAGTCGGTGGACGGTTTGCCGACTTTTCCATCTTCAATCCATTTTGGATTTCATCGTTAAGTGTGAAACGGAGGCGGCGAAGCCGGTATGAAAACGATTGAGCTTCAAAACCCTTCCCCCAGCCAACAAATCGCCGCCAAACGCGCCCGGCGTATCGAAACGGCACCCGAGTCGTTCCGCAAGCTCCTGACGCAAGCCATGTGTGGAAAATGCTCACCTCGGACGGCCATCAAGGCACAATGCGCGGAGTGCAACGGTTTCGACCGCCAAGCCATCAGCGATTGCACCAACCATAGCTGCCCACTCTGGCATTTTAGACCGTATCAAGACAAAGGCCACGCGTGAAAAGTCACTTGCGCTTTTCCAAAGCCAGCGGCAGCACCCGACGGCGCGTGGACATGATCGTCCTACGTGGCAAACTGGCCGTAAAACGCGCACTGTCGGCAAGCCGCCGCCGGGAATGGGTAGAAAGGCTGGATTATGTCAGGTGAAGTTTCGCTCGACACGGGACGGCTCGAAAATGTTAAAAGTCAAGAAGACGGCACCATTCAGGCCGCCTGTCCCGCGTGTCGCGCTGCTGGCTCTGACAAGTCTAGAAATCACCTGCGAATCTGGCCTGACGGAAAATATGGTTGCGCGGTCAATCCTGACGACGCCACACACCGCCGGGAAATTTTAAGACTGGCTGGCAAACCGCCCGAGCGGCCCGCTTCAACCAATGGCAGCAAGCGCATCGTTGCAACATACGAGTACACCGACGCCAGCGGGAAATTGCTTTTTCAGGCTGTCCGCTACGATCCAAAGGATTTTCGCCAACGCCAACCAGATGGCAAAGGAAGCTGGATCTGGAATCTTAAAGGCGTTGAATTGGTTTTGTTTCGCCTGCCGGAAATACTTCACGCCGTTGCCAATGGCACGCCAGTTTTTATTTGCGAAGGCGAGAAGGACGTTTTGGCAATAGTTCAACGATCCTTTGACGCGACGTGCAATCCAATGGGCGCGGGCAAATGGCGCGACAGTTACACCAAGACGTTGCGCGATGCGGACGTGTACATCATTGCCGACAAGGACGACGCGGGCCGCAATCACGCTCACGCACGAGCATTGCTTAACACATGCTCTGGGAACGAACCAGCGAGAAGGCGTGGTGTATGAATTCCAATCCTGAATTTTGACGGTTCTCAGCACCCTATATTGCAAGCATTAACAATGAGAAATTTGCCGCCTAAAAAGCATAGAAAACCATCCTTGAGCATCTTTGAAATCTCTGGACATTTTAGCACCAGACTTTAGCACTGGCCAATTTTAAAAAGTGCCAATACTCACTAAAGTATTGATTTTGTTGGCTAAAGTTGATGTTGGAGCGGGTGAAGGGAATCGAACCCTCGTT
>JANPGB010000232.1:0-2704 GCA_031423695.1 Verrucomicrobiota bacterium | reverse complement strand
TAGGTTTGCTGACTGTAAATTAGCCTTGTTTAAATCAGCTTCAATTAGGTTTGCTGACTGTAAATTAGCTCCTTGTAAGTTAGCTTTCCCTAAATCAGCCTTGTATAAGTTCGCTTTTTGCAAATTCGCACCTTGGAGGTTAGCTTCATCAAGGTCAGCATCTTGAAGGTTTGCTCCACTGAGGTTACATCCGGCACATTGCTTCCGAAGCGGTGGCCGCAGCCGTTAAATCCGGCACCTTTTCAGCCACCACCGAATTCAACCGGGTGAAGGAAGTCGAGGCAGTCATCATTTGTGTACCGACACCACTTAACAAGAACCGCGAGCCGGACATTTCCTACATTGTTGAAACCGGCCGGAGCATCGCCCCGCATTTGCAAAAAGGCACCTTGGTGGTGCTGGAATCCACGACATATCCTGGAACGACGGATGAGGATTTGCGCGCCGTGCTGGAAACCGGTTCCAACCTTAAGGCAGGGGTGGATTTCCACCTGGCCTTTTCGCCAGAACGGGAAGATCCCGGGAATCCCGACAGCAAAGTAGCCATCATCCCAAAAGTGGTGGGTGGCTACACTCCAGCTTGTTTGGCAAAAGCCACGGAGCTGTATTCCAAAGCAATCAAAACTCTGGTCCCAGTTTCATCCTGCCGCGCGGCCGAGGCCACGAAACTGCTCGAAAACACGTTTCGCGGCGTGAACATCGCCTTGGTGAACGAGTTGAAAATCGTCTACAGCGCCATGGGTATAGATGTTTGGGAAGTCATCAACGCTGCCAAGACCAAGCCCTTCGGGTTCATGGCGTTTTACCCCGGCCCAGGACTCGGCGGCCATTGCATCCCGATTGATCCATTTTACCTGACCTGGAAGGCGCGCGAGTATGGGCAGCATACCAAGTTCATTGAACTGGCCGGCGAGGTGAACACCGCCATGCCCGAATACGTAATCAATCGTGTCGCCGAAGCCCTGAATGAAGCAAGCAAATCCGTGAAGGGCAGCCGCATTCTGGTGGTGGGACTGGCTTACAAAGCGGATGTGGATGACGAGCGCGAGTCTCCCAGTTACGTGCTCATGGAGTCGCTCAAACAGCGCGGGGCCGAGGTTGCCTATCACGATACTTACGTCCCGATCATCCGCCCAACTCGCGAACACGCTCAATGGACCGGCACCCAATCCGTGGCGTGGAACAAGGAAATCCTGCAAGGTTTTGATCTGGTGCTGATTTCCACCAAGCATTCCACCGTCAATTACCACGAACTGGCCGAATGGTCCCGCTGCATTGTGGACACTCGCAACGCCATGTCGGGAATCCCGAGCGGTTCCTGCCGCGTTTGGAAGGCTTGAACACCCGCTGAAACCAGCGGTGCTCCGCTGCGTTTCGATTCCACTAAAATTAACCAACGCCATGCCCGCAACAAACCGCGGGCATGGCTTCCCTCGTTAACACCAACCCTGCGTCGACTTATGATTCTACTACTTGGAGCCACCGGCTATCTCGGGCGGGCCTTCGCCGCTGAATTGCGCAAACGCAAAACCCCGTTCACACCGCTGACCCGCCGCGTCGTGGACTACACCCGCTTTGACACCCTGTTCAATTACCTGCACACGTTGAAGCCAGACTTCGTCCTCAACGCCGCCGGCTTTCCCGGCCACCCGAACATTGATGCCTGCGAAACCGCGCGCGCCGAAGCCGTGGCAGCCAACACCCTCCTGCCACAGACCCTGGCCCGCGTTTGTTACCTGACCAAAACACCTTGGGGACATGTCTCCTCCGGCTGCATTTACTCGGGTGCAAAAATTGCCAACCACCGCGGCCTGCAGGTTGAACGCGATCTCAACCTGCCGGAAACGCGCCAACTCTTTGACATGCACCCGGAAAAATTCCGCGGCTTCACGGAGAAAGATGAACCCAACTGCTCTTTCCGTTCGCCCCCGTGCAGCTTTTACAGCGGCACCAAGGCGCTCGCGGAAGAAGCCCTGCGCTGGGGCGACCAGTGTTACATCTGGCGTCCCCGCATCCTCTTCGACGAATTCAACCACCCGCGAAATTATCTCACAAAAATCCAGCAGTACCCCAAGGTGCTGGACGGGATTAATTCCTTCACGCACCGTGGCGATTTCGTGCGCGCCTGCCTGCAACTTTGGGAACGGCGGGCGCCCTTCGGAACCTATAACATCGTCAATCCCGGAGCCGCGACGACCCGGCAGATCCTGGCGGCGGTTCAGCGCATTCTACGCACCAACCGGAAATTTGAGTTTTGGGAAAGTCCGGCCGATTTTTACCGGCACGCGGCCAAGGCGCCCCGCAACCAAAACCTGCTCGATCCTTCAAAACTACTTTCCACCGGGATAAAAATACGCGGCTTGCGCGAGGCCTTAGAAGATTCCTTGAAAAAATGGCAGCCCTCCCCCCAAGATAGCGAGTGGCTTGAAAGCAGCCCGCGCGGCAACACGAAAAAAACCGGCTAAACCCAAAAGGACGACCATGGAAAACAAACTCCGGAACGGCTTCGGCGGACGGTCGGCCAAACTTCAAGCCACTGTTTGGTGTGCCCTGTGCCTGACCCTCGCCCCCGGCAACCGCATGAACGGACAATCCGTCTTGGTCGCCCCGCCCACCATCCCCGCCGAGCCGAAAACGGCCGGGGCCAGCGGTGACACGACCACGGGCGACACCAACCAGGTGGACAGCGCCAGCGGGCCGGTGG
>JANPGB010000231.1:0-8249 GCA_031423695.1 Verrucomicrobiota bacterium | reverse complement strand
CGCGAACGTCCTCGAAAATCCGCTCAAGACGCCGGTGCACATCATCGAAACCAGCGCCGTGGATCCGACGCTCGGCAAAGACTCCATCACCAGCGGCATCAAGGCGTCCGTCTATGGCATCATCGCCGTCGCCGCGTTCATAACGGTTTATTATTTCCTCGCCGGCCTCGTGGCCAACGTCGCGCTGATCCTCAACGTCATCATTCTCTTGGGCGTCATATGCTCCTTCGGCACCACGCTCACGCTGCCGGGCATCGCGGGCGTCGTCCTCACCATCGGCATGGCGGTGGATGCCAACGTCCTTATTTTCGAGCGCATCCGCGAGGAATCCGCCAAGGGCAAGTCCCTGCAGGGCGCGCTGCAGGCCGGTTACGACCGCGCGTTCGGCACGATCTTCGATTCGCACGTCACCACGTTGATCTCGTCCATCATCCTGATTTTCATGGGTACCGGCCCGATCAAAGGCTTCGGCGTCACGCTGACCATCGGTGTGGCCGCCAGCTTGTTCACCGCGCTCGTCGTGACGCGCCTCATTTTTGATTTCCTGATTCACAAGGACATCGTCAAATCCGTGCCGATGCTGCACCTCATCCCGGCAACGCTGAAACTGAACTTCATGAAGCTGGCTGTGCCCGCGTTCGTCGCCTCCTGGCTGATCATCATCATCGGCTTGAGCTACGGCATCTTCGTGCGCGGCCATAACGTCTTCGGCGTCGAGTTCGTCGGCGGCGACACCGTCACACTAAGCTTCGATCAGGGACACAAAGTCGAGGTGGACAAGCTCCGCGAAGCCGCCACCAAGGCCAGCGCCGGCGAGGTCGTCGTCGGCTATCAGCGCGATATTTCCAGCGGCACCGACAACCTCCGCATCACCACGCGGCTCCAGGAAAAAGCCGGCTCCCAAGTCGCCAACACCAGCGCGAAGGTCGTCGAGACGTTGAAGCAGCAATTTCCGGCGGCAAACTTCAACGTCCTGAGCACGGCGAGCGTCGGCCCGACGGTTGGTCAAGAAATTCAGGAGACCGCCATCATCGCCTCCCTGCTGGCGCTGTTCGGCATCCTCGTCTATGTCGCCTTCCGCTATGAATTCTCGTTCGCCGTCGGCGCGGTGATCGCGATCATCCATGACGTGCTGATGACCATCGGCATCTACTTCCTCTCCGGCCGCGAGTTGAACGCCACCACGGTGGCGGCGATCCTCACGATCATTGGCTTCTCCATCAACGACACCATCGTGATCTTCGACCGCATCCGGGAGGATTTGAAACTGGGCGTGCGCGGCACGTTCCGCGAGGTGATCAACCAGGCGCTCAACCAAACGCTGAGCCGCACGCTGATCACCTCCGGCACGGTGTTCATCGCCACCCTGTCGCTCTACATCTTCGGCGGCGGTGTCATCAACGACTTTGCGTTCACCTTCCTGATCGGCATCCTCACGGGCACGTATTCCTCCATCTACATCGCCAGCGCGCTGGTGCTGTGGTGGCACAAGGGCCAGCGCCCGAGCCTGGCCTCCACCGCCGTCGCCGCAGAGCAGGCCGCCGCCGAAAAAGTCGGCGCCTGATCCCCCGCCATGCTCGCACCGATTGAAATCACCCAGTGGCACTGGGTGGGTTTCATTCTGTGCGTGCTGGTGTTTCTGGCGCTGGATCTGGGTGTCTTCCACCGCAGTGCGCACACGGTCAAATTCAAGGAAGCGCTCACCTGGTCGGCCTTGTGGGTGACGCTGTCCTTCGCCTTCGCCGGACTGCTCAGCCTCTTGCGCGGGCGGGAGGAGGCGGTCGAATTCGTGACCGGCTACATCATCGAGCTGTCCCTCTCGATGGACAACGTCTTCGTCATTGCGCTCATCTTCACCTTCTTCCGCGTGCCGGCTCAGTATCAGCATCGCGTGCTGTTTTGGGGCATTCTCGGCGCGCTCCTGATGCGCGGCGCGCTGATCGCCGCCGGCGCGGAACTGGTGCAGCACTTCCATTGGACGCTCTACCTCTTCGGCGCGTTCCTCGTGTTCACCGGCATCAAAATGCTGCTGGCCAAGGATGAAGGGGTGGATCCGGAAAAAAATCCCCTCCTCCGCCTCGCCCGGAAATTTTTCCCCGTCACTCCGGAGATGCACGGCCAGAAATTCAGCCTCCGGCTCAATGGCCGACGGATGCTGACGCCGCTGGCCCTCGTGCTCGTGGTGGTGGAAACCACCGACCTGGTGTTCGCGCTCGACTCCATTCCCGCCATCTTCGCCGTGACCACCAAGCCCTTCATCGTCTTCACCTCAAACGTCTTTGCCATCCTCGGCCTGCGCTCGCTCTACTTCGTGCTGGCGGGGGCCATTGAATATTTCCGCTACCTGAAAGTGGGTCTGTCGCTCGTGCTGGTTTTTGTCGGCGTCAAGATGCTGCTGGCCCCGCATGACGATTCGCCCCGGTGGTTCCAGGCGGAGATCCCCACCGGCGTTTCCCTGCTGGTCGTGGGCGGGATCATTTTAATTTCCATTGTGCTCTCCTTTGCCGCGACGCAGCGCGACAAAAAGCGCGGGGCGACGCCCCCGCCAGCCACCTAAACTGTCACGATGCCGCTGCCACCAAAATTCTGGCGGAGCCGCCCTCCCCGGAGCGCGGACCGCCGAGTCCGCGCTCCGGAAAAACCCTCGCGACGCCTGGCACCATGAACCAGCCCTTGTCCCAACGCCTCGCGGAAATTTTGCGCGAAGAAACCGGCTCCTCCGGCCTGACGCTCAACCGGCTGCTGGCCCGGACCGAAGGCCGGGGGATTTTCCTGGTCATCATCCTCCTGTGCCTGCCCTTTGTCGTGCCGGTTTCATTGCCTGGCGTCAGCACCGTCATGGGCGGCATCATCCTGCTGCTGTCGCTGCGCCTGGCACTCGGCAAATCCGCCCGCCTGCCGGCATTCCTCGGTGAACGCACACTGCCGCCCGGCGTCCAGCAGCGCGCCATCGGCGGCAGTGTGAAATTCCTGCGCTGGCTGGAAAAGTTCATCCGGCCACGCCGCACGCCCTGGCTGGCCACGCGCCCCGCCATTTTGGCTAACACCCTGTTGATTGCCGCCCTCGCCTTGGTGCTGGCTCTGCCGTTGCCCTCGCCGCCGTTTTTCTTTTCCAACTCCCTGCCGGCTTACGCCATCATTTTGCTCGCCGCCAGCATGATGGAGGAGGACGGCGTGCTGATCTGGATCGCCTACGCCGTGGTGCTGGCGAACATCATCTTCTTCGTCCTGGTCGGCGGGGCCATCGTGGCGGCTTTGGCTCACGGATGGGAAGCGTTGCTGAAATATTTTTCCGCCCCATGAAATTCCGCTGGAACCTCGCCCCGCCGCAGCCGCTCCTCACCGGACAACTGGCGCAGCAACTCAACATCTCGCCGCTCCTCGCCCAATGCCTCGTCAATCGCGGCCACAGTGAACCCGCCGCCCTTGCCAGCTTTCTCGAACCGCGCCTCAAACAGCTCGCCGATCCGTTCCTCCTGCCGAACATGGCCGCCGCCGTCGAACGATTGCTGCTGGCCCGCGCACGCAACGAACCGCTCGTCATCTTCGGCGACTACGACGTGGATGGCGTGACCTCCACCACGATTTTGTTTGAAGTGCTGGGACGCCTCGGCTGGACGGTGAATTATTATCTGCCGCACCGCATGGACGAAGGCTACGGCCTGAGCCAGGACGGCGTGGAAAATTGTCTGAAGAAATTTTCCACCACGCTGCTGCTCGCCGTGGACTGCGGTTCAACGGCAGTGAGCACCATCGCCTGGCTGAAAGCGCGCGGCGTGGACGTGATCGTCCTGGATCACCATCAAGTTTCCGATCCCGCGCCCGCCGCCGTGGCGCTGGTGAACCCGCAACTAAGCGATCGAGAGTCGAGAGTCGGCAGTCGAGAGCCGGCAACGAGTCTTCCCTCGACCGAGTTATGTTCCGCCGGCCTGGCCTTCAAGCTCGCCCACGCGCTCGTCAAACGCGGCCGCGCAACCGATCTGCCCGGCGCGGCGGATTTTGATCTGCGGCCCCTGCTCGATCTCGTGGCGCTCGGCACCATCGCGGATTTGGTTCCGCTCATTGGGGAGAATCGCATTTTAGTCACCGCCGGTTTGGAGCGCTTGAACACCACGCAACGACCCGGCCTGCTCGCGTTGAAGAAAGTCGCGCAGATCAACGGCCCCATCGGCACCTACGAAGTCGGGTTTCAACTCGCGCCGCGCTTGAACGCCGCCGGACGCTTGGAAACCGCCGAGGAATCGTTGCAGCTCCTGCTCGCCCGTGATGAAAAATCCGCCGCGCCCATCGCGCAAAATCTCGACACCCGCAACCGCGAACGGCAGAACATCGAGAAGACCATCGTCAAGGAAGTCATCGGCGCGATCAAAGCCCGGTTCAATCCCGACACGGACTTTGTCATCGTCGAAGGCCAGTTGCTCTGGCACATCGGCGTCGTGGGCATTGTCGCTTCGCGCGTACTCCAGGAATTTTATCGCCCCACGTTCATCATCGGCGGCGACGGCGCGGAGTGGCGCGGTTCCGGTCGCAGCATCGCCGGCTTCGATCTCGCCGCAGCATTGCGCGAGTGCGACGACCTGCTCATCCGCCATGGCGGCCATGCGATGGCGGCGGGCGTGACGATTCACCCGGACAAGCTCGACGCGTTCCGCAAACGCCTCAACGAAATTGCCCGGCGCAGTTTGAAGCCGGGAGAATTGCAACCGCCTTTGCGACTCGATGCCGCAGTGGCGTTGAATGAAATCTCGCTTGCCACGCTGGCCGAACTGGATCGCCTCAAGCCGACTGGCATGGGCAATTCCGCCGTGCAACTCTGCGCACGCGGAGTCACGCACAGCCGACCGTTGAAACGCATGGGCGCGGACAAGCAGCACGTCAAACTGTGGGTAACCGACGGTGGCGGCGTGACGCACGAATGCGTCTGGTGGGGCGCGGGCAAGGAGTCGTTGCCCGTCGGAAAGTTTGATCTCGCCTTCGCGCCGCAGGTCAATGAGTTCAATGGCCGGACGACGGTTCAATTGAAGGTTTTGGATTGGCGACCCAGCGAAGAGTAGCCGGGTTGTAGCATCCGGCCCATGGCCGGACATTCGAGCCACACGCTCGACGCGAACACCGACTGGTCCAAACGCCAAAGGCACGTCAGCCTGCTGGTCGGTGGCACCGGCGTCTCGCCGGTTTTGACGCGTCTTGCAGAAAACAGGGGGAGGCAAACCTCGGTCCGCCCATCCGTCCTGCGTGGAGTATCCATCCCGACGCCTTCAGGCCAGAGACCGACAAGAACTAGCGCGACGCCTGGGCCACCCAGCTCAATTGGGGAAACATCCTCAAAGCCGGAGGGAAACGGCTGTCCTGCTGGCTTTCACCCGGAATCCGGCCAACCCGTGTTGCCTTCCAAGCCGGCCATAAAAAAAATAAAAAAACTCTTGTGAAATATTTCACAACACGGCAATCTGCGCGTCCTTTCGTTGCTCGGAATTGGCCCTGAATCCAGGCCGCCGGGGTGACGGGGATTCAGAAGTTCGATGCGATTGCTTAAAATCATTTTGGCGTCCGTTTTGTTCGTGGCCCTGCCGACGATGCACGTCAGCGCCGCTGAAGAGCACGCCGTTGCCGCAGTGGAGCACGCCGCCCACGCCGCCCACGAGGAACACGCCGAAGGCCTGCCAGCCGCTGCTCCCCACGTTCAGATCGGCCCGTTCAGCGTGACCAACTCGATGATCATGACTTGGATCGTGGCCTTGGGAATCATCATCTTCGCTCAAGTTGCCACCAAGAACCTCAAGGCCGTGCCGTCGGGCGCGCAAAATTTCTGGGAATGGCTGGTGGAAAGCCTTTACGAATTTCTGGAAGGCATTATCGGCCACGATCTCGTCAAAAAAACCTTCTGGTTCTTTGCCACCGTTTTCATTTTCATCCTGTTCACCAACTGGGCGGGCCTGTTCCCCGGCGTCGGCACCATTGGCTGGGGCCATCCCGATGAACACGGTGCGCTGCATCACATCTCCCGTCCTTTGCTGCGCGGTGTGAATGCCGACCTGAACATGACGCTGGCGATGGCGATGATTTTCTTCGTGTGCTGGACGGTTTGGGCGTTGCAGGCCAACGGTCCCGGCGGTTTCATCCTCCACTTGTTCGGACCAAAAGGCGACACGACGGGAGCCTTGAAAGTATTGATGATCGTAGTTTTCATTGTCGTCGGCGTCTTGGAAGTGGTCTCCATCGCTTTCCGCCCGGTGTCTCTGAGCTTCCGTCTTTACGGAAATATTTTCGCCGGTGAAAACATGCTCGAAGCCATGTCCACGATGGGTGGCTGGGGTTTTGGCTGGCTGCTCGCGTTGCCGTTTTACGCGATGGAACTTTTGGTCGGGGTGGTTCAAGCGCTGGTGTTCATGTTGTTGACCGCCGTCTTCACGCTGCTGATTTGCACGCATGAAGAAGGTCACGAAGGCGCGCACCATTAAAGCAATTTCGCCGCTTTGACCGTGTTCAATCGCGGGGGGCGGCGGGAACAACGAAAGGTAATTAAATGACTGGTAGCATACACATCGGTCTCGCCTGTTTGGGCGCGGCTCTCGGCGTCGGACTCATCGGCATGAAGGCTTCGGAAGCGGTCGGGCGCAATCCCGGCGCGGCCACGAAGATTCTCGTGCAGGCCATTTTGAGCACCGCCTTCGCTGAAGGTATCGTGTTCTTCGCCATTTTCTTGGCGAAGGGTTAAGACCTTGGCGTGGAGTCGCAAAACTCCGCGCCACACCAGATTTTTAGACAGCTATGCAACATCATATCTTTTTTGCCGCCCGCAACCTGCTCGACCTCGCCAAGAACACCGGCGAACAGTTCGGCTTTCAGACGCAATTGTTCGTTTCGCAGGTCATCAGCTTCGCCATCGTCTGTTTCCTGCTGCACCGCTTTGCCTACAAGCCGATTCTCAAAGTGCTTGAAGAGCGCCGGCAGAAAATTGCCGAGAGCCTCGCCAACGCCGACAAGATCAAATCCGAACTCGCCAGCGCGCAGGCCAAGGCGCAGGAAATCCTGACCCAAGCCGGCACGCAGGGGAACAAGATGATTGAAGAAGCCCGCGCTTCGGCCGCGAATGTTTTGGAAGTTGAATCCCAGAAAGCCATCGCCACGGCCAATGACATCATCGCCAAGGCGCGGCAGGCCAGCGAAGCGGAACTCGTGCGCATGAAGGCGGAACTCCGCAAGGAAGTCGGACGCCTCGTGGTCGCGACCAGCGCGAAGGTCACGGGAAATATTTTGACGGCCGAGCAGCAGACGCGTCTGGCGGAAGACACGAACAAGCAACTCGCGGCGAATTGAATTTGAAAGGTAGGGCGCGCACTCCGTGCACGCCGCGGCGGGCAGAGGACTGCCCTCCCTACCAACCAAAAAATGAAAATCAGCAAACAAGCCCGGCGCGACGCGAAGCAGTTGTTCAACGTTTGCAAGGTCAGCGGCGTGTTGGACGAAGGCCGCGTGCGCCAGACCGTGACGGCGGTGATCGAGAAGAAGCCGCGTGGTTTCGTTGGCATCCTGTCGCACTTTCAGCGGCTCGTGAAGCTGGACATCGAACGTCGCTCGGCGCACGTCGAGAGCGCAGTGGCGACCAGCGAGGCGTTGCAGGCGTCGGTAAAGGCGAATCTCGCACAACGTTATGGCCAGGGCTTGAACGTGACATTCGCGGTCAACCCTTCGTTGATCGGCGGGTTGCGCGTGAAGGTGGGTAGCGATGTGTTTGACGGCAGCGTGAAGGCGCGCCTGGCCGAGTTGGAAGCAGCGATGTAATTTTGGCAGCGAACGGAAATTAATTTGATATGAGCAATCTATTGCAAGAAATCGAAGCGCAAATCAGCGGCGTCAAGACGTCGGTGAACAAGCAGAACGTCGGCATCGTCCGCGAATGTTCCGACGGTGTCGCGAAGATCGAAGGTCTGACCGACTGCATGGCCAACGAGATGTTGGACTTCGGCGGCGGCGTCATCGGCCTCGCGCTCAACCTCGAAGAAACCGAAGACGGAGCGATCATTCTTGGCGACTATCTCGGCGTGCATGAAGGTTCGGAGGTCAAGACCACCGGCAAATTGCTTTCCGTTCCCGTCGGCAAAGGTTTGCTCGGTCGCGTGGTGGATTGTCTCGGTCGTCCGGTGGACGGCAAAGGGCCGATCAAGGAAGACGCTTTTTATCCCGTCGAAAAAATTGCGCCCGGCATCATCAAGCGCAAATCCGTCAGCCAACCGGTGCAGACCGGC
>JANPGB010000230.1:0-9987 GCA_031423695.1 Verrucomicrobiota bacterium | reverse complement strand
GCTGCTCTATGCTTGTTTTCGTTGAACCTGCCGGTGCCGGAAGCAGTCCTCGGTGTGATCGTTCACCATGCCGACGGCCTGCATAAAGGCGTAGCAGATCGTGGAGCCGACGAACTTAAACCCGCGCTTCAACAGGTCCTTGCTCATCGCGTCCGACTCCGGCGTGCGGGCAACAAATTCCCTTACTGATTTTCGCCGGTTCTGAATGGGCTTCCCGCCGACGAAGCTCCAGATGTATGAGTCAAAACTTCCGAACTCCTTCTGCACCGCCAGGAAAGCCTGCGCGTTCAAAATCGCCGACGCCACCTTCAGCCGGTTGCGCACAATTCCCGCGTCGGCGAGGAGCGTTTTCACCTTGTCCGCATCGTAGCCTGCAATCCTGCGGGCGTTGAAGCCGTCAAACGCGCGGCGATAATTTTCGCGCTTGTTCAGGATCGTGGACCAGCTCAACCCGGCCTGGGCTCCTTCGAGAATGAGGAACTCAAACAGCACTCGGTCGTCATGCACCGGCACGCCCCATTCGGTGTCGTGGTAGGCGATGTCGGGTTCTTTGGTGGGCCAGGCGCAGCGTTGCATGGTTGATTTTAACGCGGGGTGTTGGCTTCGATCCAACTTTCCGGGATCGGCCGGCTGTCGAATTGCATTCCCAGCAGGCCCGGTCGGACTTCAAATTTCAGCGGCCTGCCCGAGCGTAAGACCACCAATTCCCTCGGCGAATCACCGGGTCGTTGAATTTGCTCGATCAGAGAGGATGTTGCCTGCCGCAGATCCGGCCACTTTTGGCCGTTGTAGCATTTCCACTCGCCGTAAGCCCAGATCACGTCGCCAATCTGGAGCCCAACTCGCTCGGCTTCGCTATTCGCAAAAACTTGCAGGACGCGGAGCGCCGTGCGGTATTGAAGCGGGCGGCCGTCCAAATCGAAGAAGTCTTCCCCAATTTTCACGCCGGCCGCGTCATACCTCGTGGCTTGGAAGTGGTGGCCCTCTTTGGTGGCGGTGGGCTTTCCATCCACGCCGTAGTGCGCGCGGTTGGTTTCCCTTCCTTGCCCATCGTAGGCCAGTCGGAGGAGATGAATCCCGTTGAATGGATCCACTGTGGCGATGCCGTTGGTGTCAAAACAGGCCCATTCGATTTGATGGCCGCGGGCATCATGGCTGGCCGTGACTTTGGGGAAGCCCCCCTTGGGTTGGGCTGGCCGGCCATCAATGCCGTAATATTCCCAGGCAATCCAGTTGGTGCCTTGGAATCGCTTCCGCCAGCTGTGGGTGCCGACGGACTGGTCGGTGGCCGGCCGGCCGGAAACGTCGAAACACGCCCATTCGATCTGGTTGCCCCGCACGTCATATTGCGCCCTGATTTCAGCGTAGCCGTTTCGCGTGAGGATCGGCTGGCCTTGCAGGCCGAGGAAAATCCAGTTGGTCATCCTCCCGCCGCCATCATACCGCATTCTGGCCATGTGATTGCCCGTGTTCAGATCAAGAGTTGGCTGGCCGTTGGTGTCGAAGCAGGCCCATTCAGTTTGATGGCCAGCGGCGTCGTACTTGGCGGTGGTTTTGGCGTAGCCTCCGAGGGGCTGCGTGAGCCGGCCCTCCACGCCGAAATTTTCCCACTCGATCCAGTTGGTGCCCGCGAATTTTTTGCGCCACGAGTGAACGCCTGTGGAATCCGTGGCGGGTGTGCCTTGGATATCGAAACACGCCCATTCAATCTGGTTGCCCTGCGCATCGTGCTTGGCGGTGATTTGGGCGTAACCGAATTTCGTCCGGACGGGATTGCCGTCCGCCCCATGGTAAGTCCGGTTCGTCTCCTTCCCGTGCTGATCATAGGCAATTCGGGTCAGCGGCACGCCCATCCATGAGTTGGAGGAGGGATGGCCGACGGCATCAAACGCGGCCATTTCAATTATGTTGCCTTGCTTGTCGTAGGTCGTGCGGAATTTATGCTCGTAATCAGGATCGGAGGCGGGCTGAAAGTAACTTGTCTCCATCACCTTGCCGGCCGCCTTGCGTCGGAGCGTCGTTGTTTTCACGACCCAGCCAAGCGCATTGGTTTTATAGTGGGCCGTCTCCTGACTGGCCAGTTTGAAGAACCCGGGGTGGGTCTGCGTGACCACGATCAAAGCCGGGAGCAGGACGGCGGTGATCGTCAACGCAATGGTCGGCGCCCACGGCAATCGCGGCGACGGTTGGAGTGCCTGTCGGCGCACTTGGATGTAGTTCCTCCATTTGAAAACGGGCACCAGCAAAATGGAGGCGAGTACCAAACCGCCGCCGATGGCCTCCCCGAGGCCGGAGGGATCCAGGCCGTACCGTGCGCCAAGAACAAAGGCCACCCAGGCATAGAGGCTCCAACGCCAGGCGCTCCAGGCAAACGTCCGCGAGGTGAGTCGGTGGGGAACGCGGTCGAAAATCGGAAGGATGCAGGGAGTGACGAACGCCAGGCAGGCTATGATCACCTGCGCCAGCTGTTGGTCGTCCGGTTCGTAGAGTGTGGCCGCGATCACCAACGCTGCACAGACGACGGAAACGACCGACCAAAGCAGGCGTCCACGCCGGCGGCGGGCGTGCGAGGCGGTGACCAGTTCGCGCGTCTCCGGTTTGAGGAGCTCGGGATGTTTCGCCAGCAGTTCCGCCGCCTGGCACAGGGGTGGCCCCTTGAGCAGCAGGGAGGTTTTGGCTGGCTGATCCCGATTCCAGTCCTCTGCCGTGGTGTTGAGCCGGGCCGCGAGCCGGAGGGCTTTTTCATTTTTCGACTGCCATTCTTTGGCGAACTCCTGCTTCCACCGCTCGCGTTCCAGCCGCCGCCGCCGGCTTTCGGCGATCACGCCCGTGAGCAGGTCATGAACCAGCTCGATGCGCGCGACCCCGTTACGTTCCTCCAGCCGGATGAGGCGACGCGCAACCAGAGTGTTGAGCCACGAGTCCTCCAGGCCGAATTCGCTGCGCGCGTCTTCCAAGGCCACCGTGTCGCGATAACCGGAACTGGTCAGCAAACCGTCCTCGAGAAAGAGCCGCGCCTTCTGCGGCAGATCCAGCATGGCCCGTTCGTAGAAATCGAACAGGATTTGCTCCTTGCTGCCGGTGAGCAGGTCGCGGCTGATCTGCGCCTCGCCCCGCTGAATCCGGCGCGCGTTGAGTTCCTGCAAAACCAGGCTCAGCAGCGCGGGTTCAATGATGCCGTCGGGATTCGCGTGCCGCGAGTAGGCGACGAAGTCCACAATGGCCGCCGCCACGTCCGCCGCGACCAGTTGGGCTCCGGGCTTGAGCACCACGTCCAGCGCCTGCGCCTTGTTCATGGGCCGGAGCCGGAACCGGCTGTCGCGCAGCGAGGGGAATAACGGCAGCAGGCCTTCCAGTTCCGGCAGAAAATCTTCGCGCAGGCTGAAGATGATCTTGCAAGTTTGCTTTTCGAAATCGTACGCGTGCGCCGTTTCGGGATGCGCGTCAAACTGCGCGCGCAACTCCGGCGGCGGACGGTTTTCGATCAGTTGCGAGAGCTCGGTGAGAAAAGCGGCGGCCTCGGCATCCACTTTGCCGTTGCGTCGGCCCAGCGTGAACCGCTCCTCAAACTGATCCAACACCAGCAGGGGAACGACCAGTTGATTGCGCGGGTCCCAGAAGTCCACGTCGTCCCGATGGAAGTAGGCCCACAAAAACTCTTCCGGCGCCGGCGGTCGCGCCTCGATTTTGTGGGCGCGGAAAGCGGCGGTCAGGGCGGTGGTGACCTGGGTCTTGAGGGACGGCGCGCCTTCCGCGTAATCGAGGCGCAACGGAATGGGCAGCAGGTTCGTCTCCCGCAGGCGCGGGAACAGGGCGGCCTGCAGCACCGAGGTTTTGCCGAGGCCGGACTGCCCGTAAAACACCGTGAGCCGCTCGCGCCGGACGAGTCGCAGCAGCGCGTCGGCCTCCTCCGCGCGTCCGAAGAAGAAAGCGTGCGCGGCCTCGTTGTAGGATTGCAGGCCGGGCCAGGGATGCTCGGCGCTCAACTGCAAAAGGCTGGCGGGGGGCGTCATACGGAAATCCTTTCCCGCTTGGCGAGGTCGCGCATGATTTGTCGGAGCGAGGCCACGAGCGCATCCGGCGGCGCACCCTTCGGTGCGAAGGCGGTGTGGGCGGCTTTGAAGGAATCCGGCACCAACGCCTTCTCGATTCGCAGATCGTCCAGCGTGATCGGCACGAGAAACGGGCGGTCCGAGCCGGTGAAGTCCGGGAGCCGGTTCAACGCCCAATGCCACTCTTTGCGGAAGTAGCCTTCCGGCTTCGCCTCGGTATTGGCGGACACGACCGGCATGAACAGCGAGCAGTTGCGGATGTTGTTTTGAATCTTGTGATCATAGTCGTCGCCGATTTCGAGACGCTGCAAATCCACCCAGGTATCCAGGCCCGCCGCGTCCAGGGCGTCCCGCAGCCGCTGTACGGCCGGCGCGTCCGCCCGGGTGTAGCTGATGAAGATGAACCGCGGCGGCAGGCCGGCGGCTTCGGTGCGGACGGGCGCGGCTTCCCCGCCGGCCGGAGGGGCGCTGTCCGGGTGGCGATCCTGCCAGCGGGCGTGGAGTTCGCGGACAAAATCCACCGGGCTGGTGTCCGGAAAAAAATTGGTTTCGCTGCTGAACTGGTTGAAGAAGGAGACGAGCTGGTTGTCGGGGCGCTGCTGGTTTTCCACCACGAACTCGCTCATGTTGCGGTTGTCAATGATGCGCTTGCCGCGCGCCGTCCGGATGAAAAACCGGGCGAGCCAGTCGGGCAGGCCGTTGCCGATGAACAGCAGGTGGCTGCGTTGTAACTCGTCGCAAAGCAGCCGGGGCGGTTTCGCCTGGAACGCGTGCAGGTATTCCAGCATGTCCTCCTCAGAGACGGCGTAGCACGGGCGGCCGCTGACCCGGCCGAACATCTGAAAGACAATGGGCCGTCCGGATTGAAGCTGCGCCGGCGTGAGATCCGGGGCGTCCTCCGGACAGTACGCGATCGGGATGGTCTGGGGCGCGCCTTGAAACCGTTCTTCGTTCAACGCCTTCTCCATCCATGAATCAAAGGTGGTGGTGATGAACAGTCGGAAAGCGGGAATGCGGGCGAGCAGACGGAGCGGCTCCGGAATGGGCGCATTGAGGCGGTCAAAGGCCACCTTGGTGCGCGTGTAGATGCGGCCGCGGATGTCGCGAAAATGGAGATGATGGCGCAAGGCCTGGCTGAGCGTGCAATCTTGCGGCACCTGCTCGGGAGGCACCGCGAAGTCCTTCATCAGTTCCTGCGCCAGCAGGTGATAGGCGCTGGTGCAGCAACCCGCCCGTTCGACGGTCAACAAATCCTGGCCGACGATGGGTATGACCTGGCCGCTTTCCAAGCTTGCCATCAAATCGTCCCAATCCAGAGCTTCAACGGCCATAACGTTCCTTTCCTGGTGTCATTTCGTTTTGCGCCTCGGGGACGGCAGGCATCCGGTCTCCATTGGTGCCCGTCGCGGCCCTCTTGCGCTGTGAACTGAGTGGTTTCACTGGCCAGGCTTGCGCCAACCACCAACCGGATTCAGTTCTTCGACGTCGAACGGAAGGTATGGCGGCCAAAACTGGGTGACAAGGAGGAAAGCCTGCGCTGACCAGGCGATGATCCAGACGGCATTCTTTCGAGTTTGAGAAATTCAAACACTGCGCGGTCGTCATACACCGGCACGCCGCATTCGGTGTCGTGATAAAGGATGTCGAGCTCTTTGGTCGGCCAGGCGCAGCAGTTCACGCCAAATGATTTGTTCAATCAGTGACGATGCGGATCATCATTCCATCCTTGTTGGGCTCGAACGAAAGATGTTTCCATTGCCGGATCAGATCCATGCCGATCAGGCCGAATCCGCAATCGAGATTCTCGACAAACAGGGCGGCCTTCTCGTAGGCGGTCCAGGCGATCACCGGCTTTTTCTGGGTGGATTTTTTCGGATCCAGCAAACTCACCTGAACACTGTGAAGATAGCTGGTTGAAACGCCGCCGATGCCGTGCAAAACGTCTTTGACGACGCCGGGGTAATGATTGTCGTGTCCCAAAATGGAGGCGAGCTGGCTGGGAAAACAGGTTTGATCAGCGCCGGTGTCCAGCAGCATCTGCATCAGGAAATAATCTCCCGCGATCAGGTTCTGAACCACGGCGAGAATGATCGGCCTGCCCCCAATGGCCGGATAGACGAGGGTCACTTACGGTGCCGGTTGGCGAGAATCCACACGGCATTCTCTTTAGGCTTTTGGAAAATGACGGAAATTCCCGGGGCGGGTTTGCGGGCCCGAATCTTCCGGCCCATTTTTTCCAGATCCCGGCCGGATGCGAGGATTTTTTGCGAGCCGTAGTCCATGACCATGGCGCTGTGCGGATGCGCCGCCATGGATTTATTCATCTCGCTCAACAGTTGCTCGTAGTAGGTCATGGAATCTTTCCGGGAACTTTTCGACAATGGACTGATCAAATTCTTTCGCATTTCACCACGGGTCGCAACTGTTATTTTCCATCGTCGCCGGGCCGGAATACTTGAGTCGAGGCGGCCCCGGCTTTGCTGCGACCCCGGACAATATCACCTTTTCTTGGGGTTCGGCAAATTCCTCGTTCAAGCTGCATCGCCGTTTCCAAGGGCGCGTGCGTTCATTCTCCAAGATTGACACCGGCGGCGCGGGTTTCTAGCTTTTGTCCGCAAAGACAGCGCGCTTTGCCCCGAATGTGAGTTCGGGGATTTTTATTTTTACTATGGCAAACACAATTCTCGTCGGCGCCCAGTGGGGCGATGAAGGCAAAGGCAAGATCATTGACGTGCTCACTGAGCAGGCGGACATCGTCGTCCGCACGCAGGGCGGCAACAACGCCGGCCACACCGTCTTCGTAGGCAAACAAAAATACGTCCTCCACCTCATCCCCTCCGGCATCCTGCGCAAAAAGAAAACCTGCGTCATCGCCAACGGCGTGGTGATTGACCCCATCGGTCTCGTCACTGAGATCGAAGGTCTGCGCAAGATTGGCATCAAGGTCAGCGACAATCTGATCGTCAGTGAAACCGCGCACGTCGTGTTTCCCTACCACCGCGAACTCGACGCCCAGCGCGAAGTCCGCAAGGGCAAAAATAAAATCGGCACCACCAAGCGCGGCATCGGCCCGGCCTATGGCGACAAGGCCGCGCGCGTCGGCCTGCGCATGATTGATCTCGTCAACGCCGGACGCTTTGAAGAAAAGCTGCGCTTGAAAATCCAGGAGAACAACGCCGTGCTCAAAGCCATGGGCGCGACCCCGCTGTCGTTCAAGCAGGTCTATGCGGCGTATCGTCAGGCGGCGGATTATCTGCGGCCGTTCGTGGCAAATACCGTGGTGATGCTGCATGACGCCGTCCGTCGCGGTGAAGATATTTTGTTTGAAGGCGCACAGGGAACTTTCCTGGACATTGACCACGGCACGTATCCGTTCGTGACCTCATCGAACACCACGGCGGGCGGCGCTTGCACCGGTTCCGGGGTGCCGCCGCACAAGATGGATCGCGTCGTCGGCGTGATGAAGGCCTATACCACGCGCGTTGGCGAAGGTCCGTTGCCGACCGAGAACGCGGTGATCTCCGATCTGCTCCACGGCATGGGCCGCGAGTTCGGCGCGACCACCGGTCGCGCGCGTCGTTGCGGTTGGTTTGACAGCGTCGCCACGCGGCACGCGACGATGGTCAACGGCATTGACGACCTCGCGATCACCAACATTGATGGCCTCGATTCAGTCGAAACGATCCAGGTGTGCGTCGGCTATCGCGACGGCAAGAAGCGTTACGACTACGTTCCTAACGACATCGAAGTGCTGTCGCGCTGCGAGCCGATCTACGTCGAATTCCCCGGCTGGCAAACGTCCACGGAGAAGGCGAAGTCATTCAAAGACCTTCCGCCCCAATGCCGTGCGTATGTGAAGGCGATTTCCGAGCTGACCGGGGCAAAATTGTTCATCGCGTCTGTCGGGCCGGGTCGTGACCAGACAATATTCGTTTAACCTTGCAGCGATGGTCAGTGACCGTCGCCAAATCCGGCGACTATATATCGCCGCCAGAGTATGAGTGTTTCAACGCCGCAACTAAGTGCCGAAGTCAAAGCCAACCTGCCGCAGCACGTCGCGGTGATCATGGACGGTAATGGTCGTTGGGCACGCGAACGCCACCTGCCGCGCGTTGAAGGCCATCGCCGTGGTGCGGAGTCGGCCAAGATCATCATTCGCACGTCGGGGGAAGTGGGCATCAAGTATCTCACGCTCTACGCGTTCTCGGCCGAGAACTGGAACCGCCCCAAGGACGAGGTGGACGCGTTGATGAAGTATCTCATCCACTATCTCAAGGTGGAAACGCCCGACCTGAACAAGAGCAACGTCCGCCTCGAAGCCATCGGCCAGATCCACCGCCTGCCGGAGAACGTGCAGGAGCAACTCCGCAAATCCATCGCCACGCTGGCCAAGAACAACGGCCTGACGCTCGTGCTCGCCTTGAGCTACGGTGGGCGCACGGAAATCGTGGACGCCGCTCGCAGCATCGCCAAGAAAGCCAAGTCCGGCGAACTGGATCCAGAGGAGATCACCGAGAAGGTTTTCGCATCGCATCTTTACACGCGCCACTGGCCCGATCCCGATCTGCTCATCCGCACCAGCGGCGAGATGCGGATCAGCAATTTTCTCCTGTGGCAAATCTCCTACGCGGAACTCGTCATCACGCCGACGCTCTGGCCGGATTTCCGCAAGTCGCAATTTTTCACCGCGCTGGAGGAATACCATCGTCGGCACCGCCGGTTCGGTGGATTGTAAACCGATGAACACGGATAAAATCTTTACGCGAATTACGCTAATTCTCGCGAATTCGAAATTGGCGATAATTCGTGAAATTCGCGTAAGGTCATTTCAGACCACCTGTGGTTAAGATAAAAAAGCGCATGAAAAAAATCAGACGCATCGGCATCATCACGGCGGGCGGCGACGCCCCTGGACTCAACGCCGCCATTCGGGGCGTCGGCAAGGCAGCGCTCGGCGGTTACGGCATGGAGATCGTCGGCTTCCGCGACGGCTATCGCGGTCTTGCGGAGGACTTGCGCGTGCGGCTGGACAAGCGGACATTGGCCGGCATTCTAACCGTCGGCGGGACCATTCTCGGGACGGGCCGTGACAAGCCCCACAAAATGAATCTTGCCGGCCACGTTCGTGACGTGACCGACCTCATCGTCCAACACTACAAGCGCAACAAGCTCGACGCGCTCGTCTGCATCGGCGGCGGCGGCACGCACAAGAACGCGCTGCGGCTCGTCGAAAAGGGGCTCAACATCATCACCCTCCCCAAGACGATCGACAACGACATCGCCCTGACCGACGCGAGCATCGGCTTCGACACCGCGCTGGGCATCGCCACCGAGGCGATTGACCGGTTGCACAGCACGGCGCACAGCCATCACCGCATCATCATCGCGGAAATCATGGGGCATCGCGCCGGTTGGCTGGCGCTCGGCGCAGGCATTGCCGGCGGCGCGGATGTGATCTTGATTCCCGAAATCGCGTACGATGTCAAAAAAATCGCCGCCGCCATCCGCTTGCGCAGCCAGCACGGGACGAACTTCAGCATCGTGGCCGTGGCCGAAGGCGCGATGTCCCAAGGGGACGCGGCTGATTTCGCGGCGGCGGCCAGACGCAAGCTCAACGCCAAGACCAAGGCGGAAAAGCAGAGTGCGAAAACCGAACTGGCCGTGCTCAATGCGCGCCACACCGGCAACACCATCCGCCTGGCCAAGCAGTTGGAGGAACTCACGCACCTCGAAGCGCGCGTGACTATTCTGGGCTACGTCCAGCGCGGCGGCACGCCTTCCGCCGGCGACCGCCTGCTGGCGACCCGGCTCGGCACGAAGTGCGTGGAACTTATCAACGACAAGGTTTTCGGGGTCATGGTGGCCGCGCGCGGAGACGGCGCGAAGGCGGTGCCCATCGCTGAAGTGGCGGGCAATCTCAAGACGGTGCCGCTGA
>JANPGB010000229.1:0-1902 GCA_031423695.1 Verrucomicrobiota bacterium | reverse complement strand
CATAGCCACGCCGGGCGTAGATCCGCTGCGCGACATCCAAAATGCCGGCTTCGCGCGCCCCCCATTGGCCCACGGGCAATTTCACCAGGTTTCTGTTGGAGCGTTGCGTCATGCAAGCAAGCGTGATCCGCATTGACAGTCGCCATGACTGTGCGCCAATCTCGAATTTGAGGCAACCTCAAATTTAGTCCATCGGCTTATCATGACAGACACGGCGCATTCCTCCCGCTACCAATCCGTATTCAGACCCCACCTGTTTGACGGACGCTTGGCGGTGGTGACGGGCGGTGGCAGTGGTATCGGCCGCTGCACAGCTCATGAGCTGGCTTCACTCGGCGCCAAGGTCGCATTGGTCGGTCGAAAACAGACGAAGCTGGATAGTGTTGTTGTAGAGATCGCCGCCGCCGGTGGCGAAGCAGCAGGCTTTGCGTGTGATATTCGTGAGGAAGCTCAGGCCACAGCTGTTGTCTCTGCCATCCTCGCCCACTTCGGACGCATCGACCACCTGGTCAATAACGCCGGCGGGCAATTTGCGGCGCCTTTGGAGAGTATCAGCCAGAAGGGCTGGGAAACCGTCGTGCGCACCAATTTGACCGGCGGCTTTGTGATGGCGCGGGAGTGCTACACGCAATGGATGAAAACCCACGGCGGCTCCATCGTCAACATCGTCGCCGACATGTGGATGGGCATGCCGGCGATGGGCCACTCCGGCGCGGCCCGTGCCGGCATGGTCAACTTCACGGAGACCGCCGCACTCGAATGGTCGAGATCAAACGTGCGCGTCAACGCAGTTGCACCTGGCTGGATCGCCTCGTCGGGCATGGACCAATACCCACCCGAAATGGGCGAGCGCATTCGCAGCTTGAAAAATATCGCCCCACTCGGCCGCATGGGCACGGAAAGTGAAACCGCTGCCGCCATCGTTTTTCTATTGTCTGATGGCGCAGCCTACATCTCCGGCTCAACGCTCCGTGTCGATGGTGCCGCACCCAACGCCAAAATCAGCCGGCCTATGCCGCCGAATACGAACCCTGCGCCAGAATTTGAAGGCTTCCACTTGGCGCAGAAGCCACGAGTGCTGGGCGGCTGAAACCCTATACCGCATGAGTGCCAAATGCCTGTCATCGAGAGCCGCCTGGACCCTGCTTCGGAAAGTTTCCGGCAAAACCGCGAACAAATGCTGGCATTAATCGCGAATGTCCGTGATCTGGAAGAAAAAGTACGCGCTCAGTCCGACGGCAAGGAGGCGCTATTCCGCAAGCGCGGCCAGTTGCTGCCGCGCGAACGGGTGGCGCTTCTGCTCGATCGCGGCGCGCCTTGGTCGGAACTGTCCACACTCGCCGGTCTCAAAATGCATGACGATGACGGCGGTGCTGGCATCCAAGGTGGTGGCGGCATCTGCGGCGTCGGCACCGTGGCTGGCATCCGCTGCGTCGTGACGGCCTCCGACAGCGCCATAAAGGGCGGCACCACCGCACCCATGGGGCTCAAGAAAAATCTGCGCGTCCAGGAGATCGCCCGGGAAAACAAGCTACCGGTGGTGCGGCTTGTCGAGAGTGGCGGCGCGAACCTGCTCTATCAGGCCGAAATATTTGTTGAGGGTGGACGCGGCTTCGCCAATCAGGCGCGGATGTCCGCCGCCGGCATTCCGCAGGTCACGGTAGTCCACGGGTCATCGACTGCAGGTGGCGCTTATGTACCGGGCCTCTCCGATTACGTAATCCTTGTCCGCGGCAAAGCCAAAGTGTTCCTGGCAGGACCTCCGTTACTGAAAGCCGCTACCGGCGAAATCGCCACGGATGAAGAACTTGGCGGCGCAGAAATGCATGCCACAAAATCGGGACTCGCCGAATATCTCGCCGAGGATGATGCCGATGGCATCCGCCTCGCACGTGAAGTTCT
>JANPGB010000228.1:0-2765 GCA_031423695.1 Verrucomicrobiota bacterium | reverse complement strand
CTTGTGCGGCTTGAGCCGATGAATCTCCTCCTCGACATAACTGCGGTTGGAGCCGCGTTGGCCGTAGGAACGGGTTACTTTCTGGCGCAGCCGTTTGCCGAGGAAATCCGCCGCGTCCCGGGCGTCCTCCTCGGTGGCCGCCTGGAAGACCAGCCGGTTGCGGAGATTGAGCCGGAGCACCGCCGCCTTGTCCTTGCGCAGGGGCGGCAACAGCGATTCGATGCTTTGCGTGGAAAGGACCACCGTCGCCTTCGCTTCGCGGATGCGGTCAATGGCGTTGTAATCGCTGAGACCATCCTCGCTGTCGGTGACGAAGTGCTGGGCCTCGTCGGCCCAGAGCATCAGCAGATTGTGGCGGGCGCGTTCGGCGGCGGGCCGGTCATACCGGCTCAACGCGTGAAAGTAAAACAGCTGCTTGAGGTAGGTGCAGAGATAGCGGCGCTGCACGGCAAACTTTTGCGGCAGCGCCAGGCAGATGATTTTGCCTCGGTCCAGATCCTCGAAGCCGAACGTGCTGTCGCGGAAAAACACGGGAGCCAGCGCCGGGTCCAGGAAGCCGCCGAGATAGTTGGAGATGCTGCCCTGCACGCCACCCAGCTGCTCGGCCGGCTGTTTGATAAACTGCTCCTCGAAATGGGTGGCGAGCTGGTCTGCGGTCGGAGTTTCCAACCGGCGCAGTTCGGCCGCAAAGCTCGTGACCCTGGCCGAATCGCGCAGCAGGTGATAGGCGTTTTCGAGGGTGACCTCGCAGTCCAGCAGATGCAGCGTGTGCAGAGCGGCCGCAATCTGGTCGCGGACCTGCGTGCGAAAAAAAGCCTGATCCTGGCGCTGTCCCATGGCGACGCCGGTGTCCACGACCATGCGTCCATAGGTCATGAATGGAATGTTACGGTTGCCGGTAAGATTGAACCGATGCACGGGCTTCGCGCCGGGTGACTCGTCAATGCGCAGCAGAATGATGTCTTCTTCGCGTCCGAAGTGGCGGGCCATCGCCAGCACCGTCTCATGGAAGTTCCCCTTGTCGTCAATCACCAGTCCGCCCCAGTCGGGTTCGCAGTGGAAGGTTTCATGGAGCAGGCGCGTGAAGCCGGAGAGTGTTTTGCCCGTGCCGGTGCCGCCGGTGATGAGCCAGCCGGCGGCGAAGTCTTCGCGCCGCCAGGACAGGCCGCCCATGCAAATGCGGCTTTGCCGCACCCACGCAACCAACCGTTGCAGGCAGCGCGGCGCATGGTGAAGAATTAACCAGCAAAGCAGGCACAACAGAATAATTGTGGTGAGCTGGATTACGAGATGCGGAGTTAGTTCATTTTCGGCTATATTCATATAGTTTAATAGGTTGATGGAGTTATTGGCTATTGATACGAAGCTGTTCGCCGTGGATGACCAGGTGGCCACTGCCACCGGCTCCGTTGCGCAGGGCATGCAGGATGGCGAGCGACACCATGCGGTTGATGGTCCGCAAGAGCGGGCGGGCACCGTATCGCGGTGAGAATCCCCGCGCCAACAGGAACTCCACGATGTCACCGTCATAGGTGATTTCGCGTTGGTGCCGTTCGTGATGCCAGACCACCAGTTCGTCCAGGCGTTTAATGACGATCTCCTTCTGCGTCACCCACTCCAGCGGTCGAAAAACAATCAGGGCATCAAACCGCGCGAGGAGCTCCGGTCGCAGCCAGGCCTCCATCTGTTCCAGGACGTGATTCTCCAGCGATTCAAACGGCAGATGTTCGCGCTCCAGAATTTCACGTGAGCCGAGGTTGCTCGTGGCCAGGATGTAAATGTTGCTGAAATCCAGGGTGCGTCCCGAGGCCAGGGTCACCTCGCCTTCATAGATCATCTGGATGAGCAGATCCTTGAATTCCTCGCAGCCCTTTTCAATTTCATCCAGGAGCCAGATGCCGGCTGGCACCCGTGCGTGGGCGCGGGCGAACCGACCGAGGCGGTCGGGACCCTCGGCGAGCGCGAGTTCGAGGCTGTTGGGATGCGCAAACTCGCTCACATCGATGCGCAGCAGGCGATCCTCCTCGTGAAGCGCCTTGGCCAGCGCCTTGGCCATTTCGGTTTTGCCGGACCCGGTGGGGCCGACGAAGAGCGCTGCTGACCGGCAACCGCGCCGAGGATACATTTCGCGTTCGCGCGCCTCGACAATGTCGGTCAAGGTGTTGATGGCTTCGGGTTGTCCCCGCACCGACTGCGCGAGAACGTGTGGAAGTTTGGCCAGTCGGGCCAATAAGTGTGGATCGATGGGATTCGCATTCATTTTAGGTGTATTCGCGAACCAGCCTGTTCGGGTCACAAAAATCTTTTCCACCCCCCGGGTGCGAGGTGTGGTAACGGGTTGTCATCGATCTCGATCATCCGGTCTAAACAGCGATCAACAGGAACCGCGCGATGAATCACAGAGGCAGAATTTCCCCGGCGGGCGGGGCCGGGTCACAGGTGGAGCGGGAGGGTGGCGGGGCGACTACCTTGACGCGGAACCGAACGCCATACAATGGAACCGTCAGTTCATCGCGCCTGACGAAAACGGTGTGATTTTACAACGATGACTGGGGCGTCAAATATGTGCGGGCTGGATTTGTGGCGCGAAGCGAAGGATACGAGGGGAACAAACTTTCCCTGGCTTTCGGTCAGGCGGCGGTGTTCCCGACGCCTGACGGGAAGTTAATTGGATTGGCGGTGTGACGAGCGTGAGCGTGAAGGCCGGGCGGCCACGGGACTGGGGAGCCGCGCGGCCTGATGCGAGCGCTGGTCACGACGCGGCA
>JANPGB010000227.1:0-3696 GCA_031423695.1 Verrucomicrobiota bacterium | reverse complement strand
CAGGTCTTCCCCAGTTCCGACACGAAGAAACGGCCCGCTGATAAAATCAAACAGCTCAACCAGCTTTACGCCGTCGCCATGAAAGGTGATCCACAGCTCACGCTGGTGGAAACCTGGCCGCTCTTCGCCGATTCCCAAGGCGATGCCAAGCTCTCTGAATTTCCCGACCTGCTGCACCCGAACGAAAGCGGCTATTTGAAATGGGCGGCGGCGTTGCGTCCGATTTTTGCCACGCTGGGATTTCTGGAAACCGAACCGGACGACTTCACCATCGAGAATGAATTCATGAGTCTGTTCAACGGCGCGGATCTGAGCGGTTGGGGTTTTCGCACCAACGATTTCAAGGGGCAGACGACGAGCAGCGACGGTCGTTACGTCGCGAAGCTGGGGCGCCTGATCGTCACCACGCCGCCGGAAGGCCGAAGGCTGGCGCAGCTCTGGACCACGCGCGAGTTTCACAAAGATTTTATTCTCAAGCTCGAATTCCGCGCCACGCCCAACGCCGACAGCGGCGTCTTCCTCCGCCAGCCGCAGTTGCAATGTCGCGACTATCTGATTGCCGGGCCCTACAAACAGCTCACGCAATACAAGCCGCAGGACTGGAATGAGCTGGTGGTGGCCGTGACCAACAACGTCGCCTTCTGCACCTGCAACGGCGAAGTTCTGGAAGCCGCGTTGAAACTCCCCGCGACCGGCCCCATCGGATTGGAAGGTGACCGGGGCCAGATGGAATACCGGCGCATCCGGTTGCGGGAACTGCCGTAGTTTGGGTGTAGTGTCGCGCTGCGCGCCGAGTCGTCGAGTCGCGGGCGCAACGCTGCATCGAAATGAGCCGCCATGCGCAGTCCAATCACCTTGCCCCCCTGCGGCCATTCGCTAGGATGGGCGGGTGAGCGATTTGCCGGAGCAGGTTGAGAAATCCATTGGCAGCCGCAGTCTTTTACGACGCGGGCAGCCGGTGTTGGTGGCCGTTTCCGGCGGGGTGGACTCCATGGTGCTGCTCCAACTCCTGCACCAACTTTCTCGAAAACATGACTGGCGGCTGACCGTCGCGCACCTGAACCACCGCCTCCGCGGACGCAGCAGCGATGCGGATGCGCGGCTGGTGGTTCGCACGGCACGCAAGTTGGGCCTGCCTGTCATCGTTGAGGGCGCCGAGGTTCAGGCGCTGGCCCGCGAACAGAAAATCTCCGTGGAGATGGCCGCGCGAAAAGTCCGGCACGAATTTCTGGCGCGCGCAGCAAAGCGGCGGAAAATCCGTACCGTCGCCCTCGCCCATCACGCCCACGATCAGGTGGAGCTTTTTTTCCTGCGGCTCTTGCGCGGCAGCGGCGGGGAAGGTCTCGCGGGGATGAAGTGGCGGAATCCTTCGCCGGCAAATTCACGCCTTGAACTGGTGAGACCGCTGCTTGATCAGCCAAAAGACACGTTGAGAAAGTTCGCCGGAGAAAATAAAATTTTGTTCCGCGAAGACGCCAGCAACGCCTCGCCCGATATTTTGCGCAACCGGATTCGGCAGGAGTTGCTGCCGTTGCTGCGGCGCGAATATCAACCCGCGCTCGACCGGACGGTTTCACGGGTGATGGAGATTGCCGGGGCGGAATCGGAATTTGTCGGCCAGCTGGCGGCAGAGTGGCTGGCCGGGGCGTCCGGTCAGGCTAGGCCCTTCGCGAAATTGCCCGTGGCCCTCCAACGGCGCTGTCTTCAGACTCAACTGCTGGATCAGCAGATCACCCCCAGCTTCGATTTGGTGGAGGCGCTTCGGATCCGGCCCGATCATTGGGTTAAAGTTTCGCCGGAACTGGCCGTTATGCAGGGAGGCGACGGGGGCTTGCGCATGCAGGCGTCCCGCATTGTGGCGACGCCGAATCCGGCTGTTTGCGAATTGGATCTGGCGCGGGTCGGACGCGCAACCGCCTTTGACGGCGTGGACATTCAGTGGCGCCTGGCGGGGTGGCGCCGTCGCCAGCCGCCGAAACCGCAGCCGGGACGGGAATGCTACGACGCGGACAGGATCGGCCCGAGGATCACGCTCCGGCATTGGCGGGCGGGTGATCGTTTTCAGCCCAGCGGGATGGATTCGCCGGTCAAGCTGCAGGATTTGTTTGTGAACGGGAAAATCCCGCGGGACGAGCGCCACGCACTGATTGTGGCGGCGACGGTGGCCGGAGAAATTTTTTGGGTGGAGCGATTGCGCATCGCGGAACGGTTCAAGTTGACCTCCGCGACAAAACGTTGCTTGCAATGGCACTGGAAGCGGCTTTAATTCCGCCGATTGCGGTGCAGCGCAGGACGTGCTACTCTGCCGCACATTTTATATCATGGCTGACGACAATAAATCGAACGACAAGGACAAAAACCCAACCCCGGGCGGCGAGTTTCGCGTGCCGCCGAAGACCTGGATCGTCTGGACCGCCATCATTGCCAGCCTGGTGGCGCTCGTGATGATGAAGGGCAAGCTGGACAGCGGCGCCGATCCAATGCTGTATTCCCAGAAGTTTTTGGAGCTGCTGGATTCCAATCTGGTGGCCACCGCCTCCGTCAACTTCAACCCGCAGACTCACCCGGTCGAGATCATTGAGGGGACCTACATGAATTCCAAAACGGATGCCAGCGGCAAGCGCATCGAGGAGTTCGTCCCGTTTCGCACGAAGATTTTCCTGACGGAAAACGTCCAAAACAAATTGAACCACCTGCCTTCCTCGGGGATTCATGAACCGAACCAACTCTTGTGGAGCTTTGTTCTCGGCGTGCTCCCGTTCCTGCTGATCGGCGGGTTCATCTGGTTCTTCTTCATCCGGCAGATCAAGATGGCCGGCAAGGGCGCGCTCAGTTTCGGCAAGAGCAAGGCCCGCCTGCTCGCCAAGGAGCGCAACAAAACCACCTTCAAGGACGTGGCCGGCATCGAGGAAGCCATCGAGGAAGTCTCCGAACTCGTCGAGTTTTTGAAAGACCCGAAAAAGTTTCAACGCCTCGGCGGGCGCATTCCCAAGGGCGTCCTGATGGTCGGACCGCCCGGCACCGGAAAAACTTTGCTGGCCAAAGCCATTGCTGGCGAGGCTGACGCCGCCTTCTTCAGCATCAGCGGCTCCGATTTCGTGGAGATGTTTGTCGGCGTCGGCGCGAGCCGCGTGCGCGACATGTTCGAGCAGGCGCGCAAGAATGTTCCCTGCCTGATCTTCATTGACGAAATTGACGCGGTGGGCCGCAGCCGTGGCCACGGTCTCGGCGGTGGCAATGATGAACGCGAACAAACCTTGAATGCGTTGCTCGTTGAGATGGACGGTTTCGACACGCAGGAGGGCATCATCATCATCGCCGCAACGAACCGCCCCGACGTGCTGGATCCAGCCCTGTTACGCCCCGGACGCTTTGACCGCCAGGTCACGGTGAACTTGCCCGACGTGCGCGGACGCGAAGGCATTTTGAAGGTTCACGCCAAGAACGTGAAGCTCCTGCCCAACGTGGATTTGTCCATCATCGCGCGCGGCACGCCCGGCTTCTCCGGCGCGGAACTCGCCAATCTCTTGAACGAAGCCGCGCTGCTCGCCGCCCGTACGAACAAGAAGGGCGTCGGCATGCCCGAACTCGAGGAAGCCCGCGACAAAGTCCGCTGGGGCCGCGAACGCCGCAGCATGGCCATGACGGACGAGGAAAAGAAATTCACCGCCTGGCACGAGGCCGGCCACGCGTTGG
>JANPGB010000226.1:0-17345 GCA_031423695.1 Verrucomicrobiota bacterium | reverse complement strand
GTCATTTCCACCATCGGACAAACCGATCCGGCTTATCCTCAGCAAATGGAAGGAATGGACAGCCAAGGAAATCGGGATTGCCTGGCAGGATGACTTCTTCGAACATCGGTTGCGACACGATGAGAGCCGGCGCCAAAAAGCGGATTACATTCTGGCCAATCCAGTCCGGAAGAAACTCGTGTCACGTCCCGAAGAGTGGCCCTACGTCTATTTCGGCGATGGCCCGCAGCCCAAGTTTGAGGAGTAATGTGGGTTGATCGTCGTTGGTAGCGGTTGTCGCGCTGCGACAACCTCGCCTGCGAAGCAGGCGACCGAAATGTACGTGAGACACGCCTCAGCCGTGGCGTTGCGCCGCTGAACGCGGCGCTTACTCCTCGCAGCGCGAGGAGTTCTACCAGCCGTGTCGATCGAGGATTTTTAACCTTGCGTTGGTATCCGTTGTCGCGCTGCGACAACTATCTTTGGTTTTGGTAGCGGTTGTCGCGCGGCGACAACCTCGCCTGCGGAGCAGGCGACCGGAACGGGCGTGAGGCGCGGCTGCGCCGCGGCGTTGCGCCGCTGAACGCGGCGCTGACTCCTCGCGGCGCGAGGAGTTCTACCATTTTCCAACCCGGACGCGCCCCTCTGCCCCAATAGGCTCCTTGTGGAACAAGCGTCATGCACCAAGGCTTGAAACCCGTGTCGGGAAAGGACAGTCTTGGAAATGACCACGCCGCGTGACGATCTGAAAGCAAGCAAACCAAAGCCGGGGTGGCACCCGTGGCTCGGGTCGTTACTGCTCATGGCGGTGGTGGTGGTGGTTTATTGGCCCGCGATGCACGGCAACTTTTTGTGGGACGATGACCGTTATATTTCACAGAACGTCAAGATCCGGTCGTGGAGCAGTTGGTGGGAGATCTGGTTCAAGCCGCACGCGACGGGGCAGTATTATCCACTGACCTTCAGCGCCTTTTCCCTCATCTATCACGCGTGCGGTTTGAATCCGTTCGGATTTCACCTGACGACGGTGCTTCTGCATGGCGTGACCTCCGTGCTGCTGTGGCAGGTGCTCAAGCGTCTGGAAGTGCGCGGCGCCTGGCTGGCGGCGGCGATCTTCGCCTTCCACCCCGTCAACGCGATGAGCGTGGCGTGGATGACGGAACTAAAAAATACGCTCTCACTTTCCTTGACGCTGGGGGCCGCGTGGGCCTACGTGAAGTTTGCCGGCCTGGGAGTCTATGAAGGCCGGCCGGCGGTCAGGCCCTGGCGTTTTGCGGCGGTGGCGCTCGGCTTGTTCCTGCTGGCGATGTTCGCCAAGACGGCGGTGAGCTTTCTGCCGGTGACGCTTTTTCTGGTGACGTGGTGGAAACGAGATCGCATTGCCTGGCGCGGCTTGTGGCCGTTGGCGGCGATGCTGGGCATCGCCTTGGGGATGGGGATGCTGACGCTGCACGTTGAGCATCTGCAAGGTGCCACGGGCGATGAATTCCGGATGAGCTTTGCGAACCGGGTGCTGCTCTCCGGCCGGTCGTTCTGGTTTTATCTCGGGAAACTTTTCTTTCCGTACCAACTCAACTTCATTTACGAGAAATGGAAGATAGACGCCGGCGTGTGGTGGCAATGCCTGTTTCCAGTGGCCTTGTTCGCGTTTCTCTTTGCGCTCTGGCGGCTGCGCGGGCGCATCGGCAAGGGGGTGTTGGTGGCCGTGCTGCATTTCTACATCGCCACCTCGATGCTGGTGATGGTGCAGCTGCTCTACATGATGCGGTATTCGTTCGTGACCGATCACTGGCAGTATTTCGGATGCCTGAGCATCTTCGCGCTGGTGGCGGCGGGAATGGACCGGGGTTTCGATTTTCTCAAGCAGGCTGCGCCACTTTTGAAACCGGCCCTCGGCGGGTCGCTGCTGCTCGCGCTGGGTATTCTGACCTGGCGGCAGGCGGGACTTTACACAGATGACGAAACCCTTTGGCGAACCACCGTTGAAAGAAATCCGACTTCGTGGATGGCGCATAATATTTGGGGGAACGATCTGGAGGCCGCCGGCAAAATGGACGCAGCCTTCCAGCAATACAGCGAAGCCCAGAGGCTCGGGCCTGGTTATTCCCAGCCCTACAACAACCTGGGGAACATTCTGTTTCACCAGGGGCGGTTGGAGGAGGCGAAAGCCCATTACCAGAAAGCGATCGCGATCAGCCCCGGCGGATTTGAAGGCTACTACAACATGGGAACGGCCCTGGAGCGCGAGGGCAACATTCCCGAAGCCATCCGGTATTACACTGAAGCCCTGGCCCATACCTCGCAGCAGGTGGAGGTGCTGAACCATCTGGGAGTGGTGTTCGCCCGGTCCGGCAAAGTGGACGAGGCCATCCAATACTTTCTCAAGGCGACTCGCAGCGACCCGGCCAATTGGCGGGCGTATGTAAACCTAGGAAAAGCGTACATGGCCAAAGGGCAGGCCAAGGAAGCGTCTTACTACTACGGAAAGGCCCGGGAGGTGAATCCCAACTCAAATGAATGAGCCAATAATATCAACGCGTGCCGTCACCGGGGAGAATTGCGGCGAGGTTTATTTTTCGATTATTGCGCCGGGGGAGTCGCTTCAGTGGGAGGGAATATGTCCGCCATCGGATTTTTTTCATTTTTCAATTTTTGCCTTTGAAGCTCAATTAACAGCGCGCGCGCTTCCGGGGACATGTGGGGTTGAGGCACGCTTTGATCCTCTGTGGGATTAGGGGCGGACGAAGCCGATCCAAATCCTGTGCCCCCATAATTCTGGCCCCCATAATTTGGTGTCCCCGCATTGGGCTGGGGGTTTCCGGGCAGTCGCAAGGTGCGTGGGAATTTGCCCGCCGGCAAACCTGGCAGTGTGGGTGGCGGGGCGATGGCCCCGGGAGCGGTCATTGGCGCGGCCATGGGCGGTGGAATTGGCGCGGCTGCGGGCGCCACGTTGACGAGTTTGTCGCTGTTGAATTCCAGGCTTAGGTTGGTGACCACGCCGTAATTTTTCATTTTCACCGTGCCCGCCTTGGGGTTGATCTCGAGCACCTCGATGTCACCCTGGCGTTCGCCAATGGTCAGGATGAACGATTCCTCCTTGGCCGGCGCCGGCGGCCGGGCCGGCAGCTGCACTTTAAAGAGCACCTGTTTCCGGCCCAGAATGTCGGTGATGCCTTGCAGCCGGATGTTGGGTGGTGGCGGGAGGCCGGCGTTGGCATCGGGCGGTGGCGGCGGCGGGGCGGCATGAATGTCAAAGACGTTGCGTTCCACAATCCCATGGTAAGGGCCGCCCGGCGAGTCGGAGGTCAGCGCCTGCGCGCCGTTGCCGAGCGCCAACGCGCTCAAGGCCAGGGCCAGTGTTTTTCCATTGCGCATCATAAATTTAGTATAGCGAATCAGGAGACAAACACCAATGAGAAGTTTTGGTTGCGCGCCGGGCGAGGCGGCGCCGGGAAACGAGCAAAGGGGGAGGATGCCGCAACTGATTTTGGCGGGTCAGGGAGGATGCAACTCGTGATACGGGCGAGCCGACCGATAGAGTTCCAGGAGTTTCTGATTTTGCTTTAGCAAGGCCTGATCTTCCGCCACGAAGGCCAGGGCCGTCGCTTTCTGGGCCATTTTCACCGCCTCGGCAAAGCGGCCCGCTTCGGAATAGACGGCGGCCAGGGCGCTCACATCGGCCGCCGCATGGTAGTGGGTCAGCCGGCACGAAGCTTCAGCAAGCTGAACCGCTTCCGGGGTGTTGCGCAGCGAGGCATCGGGACAGATGGCGAGCAAAAACGCCAGGTTGTTCAAAAGTGCGGGCGAGCGCGGGAGTTTTTTCAGCGCGAAACGCAAACGTGCAATGGCACCCTTGAAATCCTTTTGCCGGAACGAATCGGAGGCCTTTCGATTCTGGGCGTCGGTGAACGCCGGATCGATTTGCGGCTGCGGTTCCGAGCCGAGAATTTGAAACAAGCTGGAGAAATCATCGGTCCAAAGCGGGGTGTTTTCGGCCGGCGGCTGCACGGGTCGCGCGGCGACCATGACGGTGGGAGAATTTAGAATCTTGTCGCCACGCGACAGCAACATCCATTTGGAGCTGATGTTCCATGGTTTTTCAGCCTTGAACATAAGCCATTCAGAAGGGGAGGTTTCCAGCATTCCGTTGGGATCCAGGTTCCAGGAGTTTTCGCCGGACGTCGAAGCGCCTGGCAGGGGGGGGGCGACCTTCCAGGAATCTTCATTCGGGGTGGTCAGGCTTGGTTTCGTGGAGCCAGTCTGCTCAAGTTTCTCGCCCGAAGCGGGAGTGTCGATCATCACGAAGTTGTAGTGAAAGTGGCGGGCGAGCTGGATGACAACCGGCTCCAGGTTCAAGGTTTTGTTGGAAACATGCACGGCGATGAGACCATTGGTGTTCAAGTGGCGTTCGTAGATCGAGAACGCCTCCTTGGTCAGCAGATGAACCGGGACGGCGTCGCTGGTGAAGGCGTCGAGCACCAGCAGGTCAAAGTTTTGCGGCTCCTCCTTTTCCAGCGAGAGGCGGGCGTCGCCCAAGGTGATCTCGAGATTGGCCGGGCAGTTGGAAAGGAAGGTGAACCGGGAGTTGGCGAGGCGGAGGACCTGCGGATTGAGCTCATAGACGTGGACGAAATCACCCGCCCGGGCGTATGCCGCCAGCGTGCCCGCGCCAAGGCCGACAAGGCCGATGCGCCGGTGAGCGCCGGACATTTCGCGCAGTGCCAAACCCACTCCGCTGTTCTCGCCATAGTAAACCGTGGGCAGGCCTGCCTGTTTTGGATTGGTGAATTGCATGCCGTGGACGGTGTTTCCATGCACCAGCGTGACGTAGTCCCAGTCACGTTTTTGATAGTGCTGCTTGAGAATCTTCAGCACGCCGTAAAAACTTCGCGTTCGTTCGACGGTGGCGGCACTCGTAGTGTAAGCATGCACCAGAAGGGCGATTCCCAGCGCGGCCAGGCTGGCAGCCAAACCGGCCGACCAGAGGCTGCGTAACCGAAGGGTTCCCGTGCGCCCTCGCCGTCGGGACTGAGCTTCAGGCTCCGGTTCCCAGAGGTGAACGCCCAGCAGCAACAAACCACAGAGCAACAGCCCCCACTGGAGTTCGAAGTAGCCGGTAAAGATCAGGGGCGCGACGACGGCGACAAACACCCCGCCCAAGGCGCCCCCGGCGGCGATCATCAAATAAAAACCGGTCAGTTTTTTGGGGTCGGGCTTGAGCCGGTAGAGTTCGCCATGACAGACCATGCAGCAGACAAAAAGGCCCGCTGAATAAATTACGATCTGCTGCATAACGGGTGTTTCCAGTCCATGAAACAGCGCCCAGCAGATACCCCACATCGCCGCGATCAGCGCAATGGTGAAAGGCGTCCGGACGTACCACCGCTGGTTGTCAAAGCAGATAATGAAGCTCAGCAAATAGAGGGAGAGCGGCAGCACCCACAGAAAGGGGATCACCGCCACGTCCTGGCAGATCTTGTTGGTGACCGCCAGCAGGAGCACGGAGGCGCACGCGGGCAGCAACAGCCAGAGGAGTTTTTGCCTCGGCGTGGACGGCGCCGCCGCAGCCGGTTCCCGGTTCCCGGCCGCCGCGGCCGGTTCGTGAGGTGGAGACCGCCAAAATTTTAAGGCGCAATAACCGCCGCTGATGGCATAGGCCAGCAAACCCCACCCCCATAATCTGGCCTGGGTTGAGCGGGTGAAGTGGGTTTCAAAAAAAAAGGGAAAACTCAGCAGGGCCAGCAAGGAGCCCAGATTCGAAAGCGCATAGAGCCGGAACGGGGATGCACCCGGATGGGTGCGGCTGAACCAGTCTTGCATCAATGGGCCGGTGGACGAGAGCGCGAAATAGGGGAGCCCAATACAAGCGATCAGCAAAACCAGAATTCGCAGCTCGGGGTTTCCATGCCCATCCGGCTTCCAAGAGGCATCGGGCGTGATGGGAAGCAATGCCAGCGCGGAGAGGATTAAGACCAAATGCAGAACTGCCTGGGTGCGGGGCTTGAACCGGGTGGAGATCAAATGGGCGTAGGCATAGCCGCCCAGCAGCAGCACCTGGAAAAACAACATGCAGGTCGTCCAGACGCCGGGTGCGCCGCCGAACCACGGCAATATGTATTTCCCGATCAGCGGCTGTAACTGGAACAGCAGGAAAGCGCTGGTGAAAATTGTCAGTGCGTATGCCAACACGGCGTGAAGATTGCCGGTCTTTTTTTTTTAGCACCAGCGAAAATCCTCCGGCGGCAGCGCCCGCGAACCGCACTCTCCCGAGTCTCGCAGTTGAGGCCGCTTCGCTACAGGCCGGGCCGCCACGGCGCGCTGACGACCACCACGCAGGAAATGAATCCATTGGCCTCGTCTGCGCCAAGTTTTGCGTCGTCACCTGCGGGCCGGCTGATTAACCTCCCGGCATGTTGTCTGTCAAACCGTGGCGGCCCCTGACCGTCCTCCTGTTTTTCGCCGCGCTGCTGTTTTGCATCTGTCTGGGCGGGGTCTTGAGCAATGTTCTGCAAAAGCTCAATGTCAGCGGGTTCCGGCATGCGGACGATTTTGGAAATCTGGTGCTGGGCACGCTCGCCTTTCAAGGTGCCGCGTGCGGGTTGATTTTTAGTTTTTGGCAAAGGCATCAGATCGGCTGGCGGGAGGGATTCGGTTTCAGTGGGCCACAATTAAAGCGCGCCCTGCGGCTGGGGTTGCTCATCTTTCTCGTCACGCTGCCCGCCGTCTGGGCCTTGCAGGCCGCGTGCGTTTTCGCTCTGACCGAGCTGGGCTTTCCTCCCGACGACCAGGCGGCGGTGCAGCTGATCGAAAATGCCCGGTCCTGGTGGATGCGGGCCTACTTCGCCGGCTTTGCCGTGGTGCTCGCGCCGGTGACGGAGGAGTTTATGTTTCGCGGGCTGTTGTATCCGTTCATCAAGCAGCTTGGCTGGCCGCGGTTGGCCCTGTTGGGCGTCAGTTTCCTCTTTGCGCTGATTCATTTTGATGTCGCCACGTTTTTGCCATTGCTCCTGCTGGCCCTGGCGCTGACGTGGCTTTATGAAAAGACCGACAATCTGCTCGCGCCCATCGCCGTCCACGCCTTGTTCAACGCCAGCAATCTGGCGATGCTGGTGCTGAAACATTTCTATCCCGATCCAAAGTTGTAATGAACGAATTTGAACTCATCGAAAAACTGACCCGTTCCTTGCCGGCCAACAAATCCGTGGTGGTCGGCGCGGGCGACGACTGCGCCGTCCTCGACCTGGGGTTGCCCGACAAACTGCTCCTGTTCAAGACGGATGCCGTGGTCGAAGGCATTCATTTTCAGAAGGACACGCCGCCGGAAAAGATCGGCCACAAAGCGCTCGCCCGCTGTCTCAGCGACATCGCGGCGATGGCCGGCACGCCGACCGCCGCGCTCGTGACGATTGCGCTGCCGAAAGAGTTCGATCCGGCGCTGATCGAAAAAATCTACGACGGCCTGAACGCGCTTGCCCGCAAGCACGACGTGGCCGTGGTCGGCGGGGAAACCACCACCAATCCCGAGCGCATATTGATTTCCATCTCGTTGCTGGGTCATGTCCCGCGCGGCAAAGCCACGCTGCGGTCCGGCGCGGAGGTGGGCGACGCCATCTTCGTCACCGGCGAACTGGGCGGCTCGCTGGCGGGGCGGCATCTGGAGTTTGAGCCGCGCCTGGCCGAAGCGCGCTGGCTGGCGCAGCATTTTTCCATTCATGCGATGATGGATTTGAGCGACGGACTGGCCGGCGATCTGCGGCACATTTTGAAAGCCAGCCGCGCCGGGGCGGAGTTGCTGACGACGGCCATTCCCATCAGCCGCGCGGCGAAACTCGCGTCGCGCACCGAGGGTTCCGGCAAACCGCCGCTGCTGGCGGCGCTCACCGACGGCGAGGATTTTGAATTGTTGTTTACGTTGGCCAGCAAGGACGCCGTGCCGCTGATGGACGCCTGGAAAAAGAAGTTTCCGGAGTTGCCGCTCAAGTGCATTGGAAAAATCATCGCCCACGAAGGCGTCCACCTGCGCGATCAGCGTGGCGTGCGGCCATTTAACGTCCATGGTTACGAACATTTCTCATAGCCCCGAGTTCAGCAACCTTGCAATTCTGAGGGGCGACGTTAGATTTGGCGCAACATGAAAACGGTCGAGCCGGTTCCATTTCCACTGCAAGGCGCGCAAATCTGGCCACTGTCCATCACCGCCTACCGCGCGCTCGGCGACGCGGGCTTGATTCCAAAAAACACCGAACTCCTTTACGGGATCGTGTATAAAAAAATGTCCAAGTCACCACTGCATAGTTTCCTGGTCATGCGCTTGCTAAATCTCCTGCAAACGGTGTTGCCGCCGGGTTGTTTGCTGCGGATTGAACAACCCATTACCTGCCCGGATTCCGAACCGGAGCCGGATGTCTCGGTGATTCGCGGAACCGAAAACGATTTTCGTCTCGACCATCCGCATACCGCCGAGTTTGTCATTGAAGTTTGCGTGACCAGCCACGATTACGACCGCTCCAAACTATCCGCGTATGCCGCCGCCGGAGTCAAAGAGTGCTGGCTGGTGCTCGCGCCGGAACAGCAGGTAGAAGTCCACCGGCTGCCCAAGGATGGCCGGTTCACTGCACGAACCGTGCATGGGCCGGGTGAGAAACTGAACTGTGCCGCGTTGCCGGACTTCCTGCTGGAAGTGGATGCGGTCTTTGCTAAATAAAGCTTTTCGAGTGGGGCCTGCGCTCCACCTTCGGCGCTGAAACCCGACCTCCGACCGCCTTGTTTTCGCAACGGATTCAATCTCCATGGAGTTTTTTTCTCATAACCCCGCCGAGACGGAAGCGCTCGGGGAAGCTTGGGGCCGCGACGCCCAAAGCGGCCTGGTCATCGCACTTTCCGGTGATCTGGGCGCGGGCAAGACGCAGTTCGTCAAGGGCCTCGCGCGCGGCCTGGGCGTCACCACACGTGTCCATTCGCCGACGTTCACGCTCGTCAACGAATACCCCGGCGGACGCCTACCGTTGTTTCATCTCGACCTCTACCGTCTTGAAACGCGAGCACAGATTCTTTCTGCGGGCGTGGAGGAATACCTGAGCCCGGCCGGCGTGGCAGTCATTGAATGGGCCGAGCGGTTGCGCGATGAACTGCCGGCCAACACCGTTTTTGTGAACATTGAAATCCTGAGCGAAACCCAGCGCCGCCTCGTCTATGAACATTCTCGCGCTTGAATTTTCCTCTCCGCGGCGGAGCGTGGCGGTCGCCGCCGGCCAGACGGCTTTCGAAGCCATCGAAGTGGCCGTCCGCAACACGGCCGCACTGGGAATGATGACCAAAGTGTTGGCCGACGCCGGGCTGGAGCGCGAACAGATCGGGTGCCTCGCCATCGGGCTTGGTCCGGGTTCCTACCACGGCATCCGCGCGGCGATTGCGCTGGGGCAGGGCTGGCAGCTTGCCACTGGCGTGAAACTGCTCGGCATCAGCAGCACGGAGGGCATCGCCGCGCAGGCGCAGGCGGAAGGGTTTTCCGGCACGGCCAGCGTGGTCGTGGACGCCCAGCGCGGTGAGTTTTATCTGGCACGTTATGAAATCAGTCCGTTGACGTGCCGGGAAATTGAACCGCTGCGGATCGTGACACTGGCGGAGGCGCAGGCCCGTGAAGCGGCGGGCGAAGTTTTGATCGGGCCGGAAGTGACGCGCTGGTTTGCCGCGGGGAAAATTGTTTCCTCCCACGCGGCGACCCTGGCCAGACTGGCGGCCACCCGGGGCGATTTTATCGCGGGCGAAAAGCTGGAGCCGATTTATCTGCGCGAAACCGCCTTTGTCAAAGCCCCGCCGCTGCGCGTGATTGTTTGATATGAAAGCCGCTGTTCTCTACGGGAAAGAAGACGTTCGCATCGAAAACCTCCAGCCGGCCGCGTTGAAGCCGGGCGAGGTGCGCATCCAGATTGAGGCCGCGCTCACCTGCGGCACCGACCTGAAGGTTTTCCGGCGCGGCTATCACGCGAAGATGATCGTGCCGCCGGCGGTCTTCGGGCATGAACTGGCGGGAGTGATCGCCGAGGTAGGGTGCGTCAGTCCCCTGCGCGCCGCTTCCGCAAACACCCAAGACGGCGCGCACGGAGTGACGCGTCCTGCCGACGCCAGCGGAGATTGGTGCATCGGTGACCGAGTCGTGGTCGCGAATTCCGCGCCGTGCGGCGGGTGTTTCTCCTGCCGCAACCGGCAGGAGAATCTCTGCGATGACCTGCTGTTCCTGAATGGTGCGTACGCGGAATCCATCGTGGTGCCGGCGCGCCTTGTGCAAAAAAATCTGCTGCGGTTAAAACCCTCGACGGCTTTTCGCGACGCGGCTTTGACGGAGCCGCTGGCGTGTGTGGTGCTGGGAGTCGACGACCTGAAACTGCGCGCCGGTCAGCGGGTGCTGGTGATGGGCGCGGGCCCGATTGGCTTGATGTTTGTCGCGCTGGCAAAAAATCTTGGCTGCGAGGTGACAGTGGCGGGACGCCGCGCTGCGCGGCTTGAAGCGGCGAAGAGCCTCGGTGCCGCCCATGTCATTGACATTGGGGATGACCACGACCTCGTCGCGAAAATTCGTGCCGTGGCCAAGGCGCATTTCGATGTGGTCATCGAAGCCGTCGGCAAGCCGGAAGTGTGGGAGGCGTGCGTCCATCTCGTGCGCAAGGGCGGTACGGTGAATTTCTTCGGCGGCTGCCCGGCGGGCACCGAGATCACGCTGGACACGACCTTGATTCATTATTCGAACCTGACGTTGCTCGCGAGCTTCCATCACACGCTGCGCACGATCCGACGGGCGCTGGAATTCATTGAGACGGGCGTGATCCGCGCGGCGGATTTCGTGGACGGCGAATGCAGGCTGAGTCAATTGCCGGAACTGCTCAAGGCGATGACGGCGGGGAACCGGGTCGTGAAGACTTTGATCAACGTGAAGGCGTGAGGCGTGAAACGTGAATTCCGGATCACTTTGCCCGTCGCTTCATCTGCCGGTGAACAAAGAAATAGTAGAGCACGCCCACGACCAGGAGAAATCCGCCCAGCATGAAAGTGACCTTGTGCATCTCGCCCTTGCTGATCTGGCCGCCGACTTTCACGCCCAGCCAGCACAGCACCGCGCTCCAGAAGCCGCCCCCGGCCAGCGTGTAGAGCGAGTATTTCCAGAAGTTCATCCGGACAATGCCGGCCGGAATGCCGATCAGATGCCGCACCACCGGCAGCAGGCGGGAGGCGAAAATGCCAAACGACCCGTAGTGCGCCGCCCAGCGTTCCGCGCCTTCGATTTTCTCGGCCGAGATCAGAAAATATTTTCCGTAGCGCAGCACGAAGGGACGTCCGGCTCCGCGCGCCACCCAATACATCAAGGCCGCGCCGAGCCACGACCCGACGGCACCGAAGAGCACGAGAAGGATTTGCGCCGTCCAGCCGGTGTAGCGCGTGCCGAGCAATTCCAAGCCGTCACCGCTCCAGGCCTTATAGGCGGCGGGCGGGATGATGACTTCGCTGGGAATGGGCAGGACGGTGCTTTCGGCGGCCATCAACAGGCCGACCGCCCAATAGCCCCATTGATCCAGCACGTTGGAATACCAGTCGGTCAGTTGTTTTAGCATGGCGTGGGTTTGGCGGAAACGGTCAGATGAAACTTCCTACTGCCGTTCGTACTCACCCTTGCCCAGGCGCTTGAGGACGGTGAAGCCGGCCTTCTTGGCGTCGGTGATGGACAGCGGCTTGAGCTTGTGCGGCGAACTGAAGGAGGAAATGAGTTTGCGGACGGGCTTCTTGCACGCCGGACATTTGGTCAGCGGCGCGGCTGACAGCGGACGGTTCAGGGTGAACTTGCCGCCGCACACCTTGCAGTCGCCTTCGCACAGTTCGTATTCGTAAATCGGCACGGCTAAATTTTGAACTTCGAAGCGGGAATGTCGAATGAAAATTGTTGCGCCGGGGCCGGCTGGCACCGGCTATTTCTGTAGCGAAGAGGCGCTTGATGCAGGCGCATGCGCGTACAGCAAGGTGTAGATGATTTCGTAGACGATCACCGTCGCCCAGGTGACGCCGAGCCACAGGATGGGTTCCTCCACCGGCAGACCGGAGAAGCCGTTGATCAACAGGCCGAGCATCTGGCGGGGCTGGAATCCCCACCACTGATACGGCACGGCGATGGTTGCCTCCCAAAACACGCTCACCAGCAGCATGAACAAGAACGCCAGACTGAACGCCCGCCAGTTGATGTAGGGATTGGCGGCCGGGAAAAATAAAATGCTCGGCGTGATGGCCACCGTGGTCAGGAAAAGAAAATATCCCGGAAAGCCGTCATGCCACGGATGCGGGCCGAATTTTTTGAACAGCCAGCCCAGCGCAAAAATTATCACGCCGAAAATTGCCGAGCTTAGGTGAAATGAAAACAAATCCCGGAATTTTTTTCCGCGGCGCGGGGCATCGTCCAGATTGTATGCTCCGAACCAGTATTCGTCGCCCCACACATAAGCCAGCAGCACCGCGACGATGCCGAAGAAGTAGAAACCGAGTTCCTCAACGGGAACCACCTTCTGCCATCCCTGCGAAAACGACCAGCCCCAAAAGCTGAATCCAAGGGTCGCCTCACGATTGACGAAGGTGAAAAATGTGAGTCCAAAAAACACATCCAGAAAAACACCGCCACTGGCGAGCAACGCGGCGGTGCTCCAAAAAGCTTTTTTCTGAACCGGATTTTGTTTTCGAAACGAAACCCAGCTGGCCAGCACCATCACCGGCACAACGAACAGGGAAAGGCTCCAGGTGTAGCCGTGCGGCGTGGGATTCGCCCGCAGATCGGCCACCAGCGACCGCGGTTCGCTAATGGTCATCAGCGTGAGCGTAAAGGGAACCACCAGCACGACGATCATCCAAACCAGCACCTTGAAGTCCGTGGGCATGGGCTGCTTTGTCATAAGTCCCATGGAAAAGGCATACCGCAATACCCCGGTGGTTGGCAAGCTCAGGCCAGCTGGCCGTCTAAAATCCAGCGTTTTGGCCGAAAAGCAGAAGTCTCGGGGCTTGGGTGCAAGAGAATGAATTTGATGAGCTTAAAATTCACAGCTAGCCCCCTGGTTTAGCCGACGCTGGCACGATGTAGCTGTCGGTACTCATTACAAATATTAGGCAGGTGATGTAGGGACCTTTTTTATCGGGTATTGCGCAGGATTATGCAGTTTGCTTCGTTGTTATTGGCTTAGCAGCCCTGGCATTCTGTCGGATTTCTTTTCATTATCCATTTTCCTGATGAAAAACGGTTTTTGCTGCGAAAAGGCCTATTCGCCTGACATTGAAGTTCTTAAGCGTGGAAGCAGCAACCGCCCGGGATGGAGGCATGGTGCCTGCTAATTCTTTCTTGAACCTTCTCTCAAAAATATGAAAACAATCCTGAACATACTTACCGGTTTAACGCTCGTTTCACTCCTGACCGCCACCGCCAGCGCGCAACGAATTGACCTTCCGGATGCGGGAACTACTTCTGCACTGATGATGCTGGCTTTGGGGGGATTGACCGCTCTTCGTCGTTTCGTCCGTTAATCAAAGGCTGAAATCAAAAGCGCCAAGTCCGCAACCTTGAGGTTCGCGGGCTTGGTGTTTTTTTATCTCGGCCAGACTAAAGCAGACCCGCCGCCACAGCGTCGCCCATTTCCCGCGTGCCAACCCTTTTCGCTCCTGCTTCGTGCGGGCTGAAAATATCCCCGGTGCGATTCCCGGCTTCAATCGCCTTGGCCACGGCTGTTTCAATCGCCGCCGCCGCCTCGTTGAACCCAAAGCTGTTCCGCAGCATCATCGCCGACGAGAGAATCTGCGCGATGGGATTGGCCAGGTTTTTTCCGGCGATGTCCGGCGCGGTGCCGCCGGCCGGTTCGTAAAAGCCAAATGTGTTTCCGCCGTCGGTCGCCCCGAGACTCGCGCTGGGCAACATGCCCAGCGAGCCGCCCAGCGCCGCCGCTTCGTCGCTGAGAATGTCACCGAACATGTTTTCGCACAGCATCACGTCGAACTGCGTTGGACGCAGCACAAGTTGCATCGCGCCGTTGTCCACGAACATGTGGTCAAGCGTCACGTCGGAATAATTTTTGCCGACGCGGGTGATGACTTCCCGCCAGAGAATGCCGTTCTCCAGCACGTTCGCCTTGTCAATGCTTGTGAGTTTTTTGCGGCGCAACTGCGCGGCCTTGAACGCGACGTGCGCGATTCGTTCGATCTCCGGCGTGGTATAGACCATCGTGTCAATTGCGCGCTGATGACCGCCACCGATGTCCTCGGTTTTTTTTGGCTGGCCAAAATACATGCCGCCGGTCAACTCGCGGACGACCAGAATATCAATGCCGTCGCCCTGGCGTTCCTTCGCCAGCGGGCAGGCATGGGCGAGGGCCTTGGGCAATTTCACCGGCCGCAAATTGGCGAACAGCCCGAACTCTTTCCGGATGCGAAGCAGGGCGGCGCGCTCCGGGCGTTCTTCTTTCGGGATGGTCGGATCACGGTCTGGCAGACCGACCGAGCCAAACAAGATGGACTCAGATTTTTTGCAAAGCGACAGCGTGGCCTCGGGCAGCGCCTTGCCCGCGGCGTCAATGCCGGCCCAGCCGACGGGTGCCTCGGTCAGATTGAGCGTGAAGCCGAATTTCTTCTCCGTGACGCGCAAAACCTTGATGGCTTCGCGCATGACTTCGGGGCCGATGCCGTCGCCGGCCAGAACCGCAATATTGAAACATTTCATAAAATAGTTGCCGCTGTTTCGCAGCAGGAGGGGCGATGCTAATGTTTCCACCGCCGGTGGCAAAGGGTTTTTGAAGAGGGCTTCAGTGCGCGTACTTCCGGATGGCGGTGTGCCACCACGCGGCCAGGGATTTTCCGGAACGCATCCATGCCTGCCGGTGCATCCACGGCATCACCTCGGCATCGGAAAGCACGAGCAGTTTTTCCCGCGCCGTGAGCGCCTCCGGGCCTTGCGCCAAAAGCCTTTCACCCAGTTCGCGCACCGCTGGTTTGCCAACGCCAAGTTTTGTCAGCGCTTCGTTGTAGGCTGGGTTGAGGCGCTTTTCCCGCAGCAGCGAGACGTGGATGGCGTTCACATACGGATCCAAAACCGCCTCGGCAATGCTCGCATCCGGCGGCGGCGACGCGGCGGCGCCGGTTTTTTCCAACAGCGCCATGCGCACGCGCAACGTATCCAGCTCCGGCGGTGGCGAGGTTTCCTCCGGCGTCAGAAAAAATCCCAGGTCCCGCGCCTTGCCGCCCAGCGTGCCCCGGCTGGTGAACACGCTCAACGGAATGGACACCATCATCCCCGCCATCACCGGCAAAAACCACCAGAACGTGCGCGGATCCAGGCACCAGACCCCCGCGCCCCAGCCGAGGCCGATGAGCGTGTGGCTCCAGTGCTGACGCAGCGCCGTTCCCCAGGAGATGCCGTCGGCGGTGCGGTTCTGGGTGCCCCAATGGACGCCCATGCCGCACAAAATTGTGACGACAAATTTCGAGTGCCACAGCATTTGCAGTGGCGCGTGCAGCGAGGAAAAAAAAGTTTCCGCCACCGCGCTTGACACCGCCTTGGAAAAACCGCCGAAGGTTCGGCAGCGCGGGCGATCCAGCGCGAGATCAATGAGCGCGAGAATTTTCGGCAGGAACAGGACGCACATGCAGATGATGAATATGAGGAACGCGTGTTCGGGGCCGCTGAGTTTTATGAACGGGGTGAAATTGGGAACGGTGAGTTCCGACAGCCCGGAATACTGTTTCGACCACAGCGCCCAGTTGAACGCGAGCAGGAACAGCAGCCACAGCGGGCTGGCGAGGTAGCCGAAGATGCCCATGCCCAGATGAATCCGGCTGATGCCGCGCAAGCCGCGCGCGAACACCACCATGGCGTGCTGCATGTTGCCCTGGCACCAGCGGCGGTCGCGTTGCGCGTTGCCGATCATGTCCTGCGGCATTTCCTCGTAGCTGCCCTCCAGATCGTAGGCGAACCACACCTGCCAGTTTTCTTTCAACAACAGCGCCGCTTCGACGAAATCGTGGCTCAGAATCTGGCCGCCGAACGGCTTGCGTCCGGGCAGTTGCGGCAGATCGCAATACTGCATGAACGGATCGGTGCGGATGATGGCGTTGTGGCCCCAGTAATTGCCGAAGCTTTGGGTCCACGAGTTCAAACCGGCGATGAAGATCGGCGCATACAGGCGGTTGGCGAATTGCTGGATGCGGCCGAAGAGCGATTCGGAATTCACGAGCGCGGGCATGGTCTGGATCAGGCCGACCTGCGGATGCTTCTCCATCAACTTCACCAGGCTCACGACGGTTTCACCGAGCATCATGCTGTCGGCGTCGAACACGATGAAGTAACGGTAGCGCCGGCCCCAGGCTTTCAAAAAATCGCTCACGTTGCCGCTCTTTTTGCCCTCGTTCAGGACGCGGCGGCGGTAATGAATTTTTCCCAGCGCATCCAGCTCGGTGACGAGTTCGCACCAGCGACGTTCCTCCTCGACCCATTTGCCGGGTTCGGTCGAGTCGCTCAAGATGAAAAAGTCGAAATGCTCCAACTGCCCGGTCCGCTCGAGCGAAAGATACGTGGCGCGCAAACCTTCCAGCACGCGGGCGACTTCCTCGTTGTAGGTGGGAAAAACAATCGCGGTGCTGACGCCGGCGATGCTCGTGGACTGATAATCCGCCATCTTGGTGAGCCGGTCGGGATCGCCAAAAAGCCGCAGGATGAAACCGAAGATGGCCAGCGCGCAGCCGATGGCGATGAGGAGAAACAAGATTACGAACAGCACCATCAAAATTGTGGCCGAGCCGCTCCAGCCGCTGCGCCACAGCAGATCGGCAAACAGCATCGAAACAACTCCCGTGAGCAAAAACGCCACCGAGAAAAAAATGAACAGCCGGAAGCCGCGGCGCACGGGACGATGCGGATAGATGGCCGGATCGGGTCTGGATTTTTCGGCGGCGGCCATGTTCAGTGGAGATGCAGCAGAATGAAGATGATTACCAGGATCAGCGCAAATAGGACCCAAATAGTCGCCATCTTGCGAAACGATCCCATGCTCAGACTGGTCAACGTGGCGACCGGCCCGAGGTCCAGCGGGCGCGGCGTCATTTTGGAAAGTTGAAAGTCCGGTCCCGCGCGCAGGTAAGCTTCACGCATCGCCTTCACGAACGCTTCTGGCCACGGGCCGGGCCGCAAAAATTGATCCTGCCATTTGCCCGGCATGTCCACGATGAGCAATGCCAGCCGGCCCCGCGTGGTGAGCATGTGATCCGCTCCGCCGGGCGGTTCCTGCAAGACCTGCGCGAACCATTCGGTCACGACCAGATCGAGTTCCTCGGCGGCGAGTTCGGTGGTGGGGCGCGCG
>JANPGB010000225.1:0-5970 GCA_031423695.1 Verrucomicrobiota bacterium | reverse complement strand
TGGAGAGCCATCTCGAAGCGCGGCTCTGGAATGACGTTTTCAATTTCGCGCAGGACGCGCTGAAGATTCCGCGCGGCTCGATTCGCGCGACGGTTTTGATCGAGACGATTCTCGCCACGTTCGAGACCGAGGAGATTCTTTTTGAATTGAAGGAGCATTCCGCGGGATTGAATTGCGGGCGCTGGGATTACATTTTCAGCTTTATTAAAAAATTCCGCAACCGTCCCGGCTTCACTTTCCCCGACCGCACGCAGGTCACGATGACGTCGCCGTTCATGCGCGCGTATTGCCTGAACGTCATCAAGGTCTGTCATCGTCGCGGCGCGCACGCGATGGGCGGCATGGCGGCGCAGATTCCCATCAAGAGCGACCCGGCGGCGAACGAAGCCGCGCTCGCCCGCGTCCTCGCCGACAAGGAGCGCGAAGCCGGCGACGGCCACGACGGCACTTGGGTCGCGCATCCCGGCCTCGTGCCCGTCGCGCTCCAGGCGTTCGACAAACGCATGCCGACCGCGAATCAAATCTCCAAGCAGCGCGACGACGTGAACGTGTCCGCGAAAGATTTGTTGAGCGTCCCGACCGGCACGATCACCGAGGACGGCCTGCGCGGCAGCATCCGCGTCGGCGTGCAATATCTCGAAGCGTGGCTGGGAGGGAACGGCTGCGTGCCGCTTTACAATCTGATGGAAGACGCCGCCACCGCCGAAATTTCCCGCGCGCAAATCTGGCAATGGCTCAAACACAACGCCGCGCTCGCCGATGGCCGCAAAATCACGACCCAGCTTTACGACGAAATCCTGCCGCAGGAAATGGCGCGCATTGAAAAAGAAGTCGGCAGCGCACGATTGGCCGCTGGAAATTACGCCCGCGCCGCGAAATTGTTCAGCGAAATGTCGAAGGCAAAAGAGTTCGCCGAGTTCTTGACATTGCCGGCTTACGAGTTGATTGATTGAAATTTTTTAACCGCGAACTGCGCGAACAATTTTTTCTTTGTTTCATTTAGAGTCGCGCTCAAACACGCCAGGACAACAGCAGCAACCAGGATGAAACGGTGGCAACATTTCCAGCGTAACGGTCGTGGCGCTTTCCAAGTTCTTGGATGCTTCAAGACAACACGGGCAGTCGTCGGTCAAGATCGCCTTCACCTTTGTGCGCTTTGAGAAATCGCCGCCAGCTCGAATCAGATCCGCGATGTCGTTGAACCACCGATAGCTTTCCATCATCCCGCTCGATGTGTGCGCGAGAATGTCGGTGCGAAATTGTTCAAAATCGACCCGCAGCACATCAGGCGTAATAAGCTCGAAGACTTCTTCAGGAGGCAATTCTTCGTCAAGCCTTTCTGCACCCATCGCCGTAATGAGCGGTTGCACGATTCGTTCGAAATAATCCTTGCCGGTTTCCCCCTTCTTGCGTAACCCCGCAACTCCATAATTTTTCTGGAGTGCTTGAAGCCATTTAAGTGAAAGCGATTCTAATCTTTTTTCGAGTGACGCTGGAGCGCGTCGCCGAGCAAAGCCTGCCGACACGAGTTCAGATAAAACCGTCTCTAACTCGACTCCGCCATCGCGTAATTTATCCGGGGTGAACTGGATTCGCCGCCCATACAACAATCGCCGACTTGATAAAGACAGTTCGTGCGCCCGCGAGTCTTAAAACGTCACGCCGACCGAGGTGTGGACCTGCAGGTCGTTGCGCGTGACGTCCTGCGCCGGCTTGGTGTCGTAAAGATCCAGCATGCTCAGGTGCAGCGACACATTGCGCCAGAGTGCATAACTCAGGGTGGCCTCCGCCCGGGCGCGAAAGTCGGTGGAATCCGCGCGCGGCAAAAATTCAAACCGTTCGGTGAACGTTGTCACTGGGTTGATCTTCCAGGTGCTGTCCTCGCTGATGCGGAAGAACACGTTCTTGGTCGTGGTTTTATCCGAACGATACTGTTCCTGATAATCCACGCCCACTTCGCCATTGAGCAGGAAATTGGTCCGCGTGATAAGGTGGTTGCCGAGGCCCGGCCCGATGGCATATTGGAAATCAATCTTCCGGATTTCATCATAGCCTAGCCCGGCCAGGTCATAGACGAACCACCGGCCCTTTCCAAAATCGAAGTCAGTCTTGTCGCTGGCGGAGAGCCGGTTGGCGGAGAGGACGCTGCTCTTGTCGCCTCCGGACGAGGAGTTTTGCGTCAGCCCGTAATCCACCGCGAAGTCCGCCACGTTGCGGAACGACTGGCTGGGGTTGGAGGGGTAGGGCCGGAGGTAAGAATGTTTCAGCCGCCCGTAATAAATTTGCTGGTTCTTCGGGCCGGACAGAAAATCCGCTCCGGCGCGGGCTTCGATTTTCCAGTGCTTGGTTTTGGTTGGCGGGGTGTTGGTGGTGCGGGGTGTCGCGAAACCGTTTGCGACGGGGGCGATTTCGTGCGATGCCAGCGCGCCCGCAGGCAAGGTCGTGGCCGGATCACGCCGCTGGATTTCCGCCGAGGGAATGGACAGTTCCTTGATCCAACTCGTGGTGATGATGACGCGGTTCGTGTCCTCGGAAATGATGTTGCCGGCAATGCGGTCCCCGTTTTTCAAATGCAAAACCGTCAGCTCGGCCCGCCCAAGGACGGGCGTCGCAATGAAGAGCAGGAGCGCCAGCCCACGAAGCAAACCCACCCGGCTGAAAACGAGCCAGCCCGGCTGGTCTGGCTTCAACGCCCGCGGGTTCGCCGTCCCAATTGGGGTGTGGTGTGCATCAATCACGCATGGGTCTGACGTGCTCCGGTTTTGTTTCTTCATGCGTTTGCGAACTTTCAGGAAATTATTTCCGGCGCCGGCTGGTCAACACCCCCAGCAAATTGTCCAACTGCGACCGCGTATGTTCGCTCGCAATGACAAAACGGAAGTAGCCGTTGGCCGGACCCCCGGGGTATTGGATGAACGGCGGATAAATTTTCGCCGCGAGCAGCTTTTGCCTGAGCGCGGCCACCTCCGTTTCATCCGGCAAATGCAGCGGCACAATGGGGCCGGGCGTCTCGGGAAGGGCCAGCCCGGCCTGGCGCAGGGCGGACTTCACATAATCCGCGTTGTGAAGCAGGCGGCGGCGCAGGGATTTGTCGGTGCGCAAAATCTTCACCGCCTGCAGCGCGGCGCTGGCCAGCGGCAAGGGCAGGGGGGTGCTGCCGATCAGCATCCGGCTGCGCCCGAGTATTTTTTTTCGCAGCGCGCGGGTCCCAAGAATGGCGCCGCCGTACGCACCGAACGCCTTGCTTAGCGTGAGGCACTGCACGATGCGGCGGCGGCTCACGCCCTCGGCTTCGAGGCTGCCTTGGCCGGTTTTGCCAAGAACGCCCGCGCCGTGCGCGTCATCCACGAGAATCAATCCGTCCTTCGGCAACCTCTCCAGGTACGCTTGGAGCGGCGCGACCGAACCGTCGTGGGAAAACATGCCGTCGGTCAGCACCATGGGGCGGGCGGCGCGGCCGCAGCGCGAAAGGGCGCGGGTGAAATCATCCGGGTCACGGTGCTCGAATCTCAGCACGGGGCAGTCGAGCAGGTTCGCGGCATCAAGCAGCGCCGGGTGCGCGCGGGCGTCCACGAGGGCGTGGGAAAAATCTCCGGCCAAGGCTTGCGCGGCAACCAGACTGCTCCCATACCCGCTGGCCACCAGCAGCGCATCCTCGGCGTCAAAAAAATCTGCGAGCTGCTTTTCAAGCGCCGGGTAGAGCGAATGATTGCCGGTGGTCAGCCGCGAAGCCGACACGTTGAGGCCGAACTTGTTCAGGCCGTCGTGCGCGGCCTTGAGCACGGCGGGATGGCTCGCGAGGCGGAAGTAATCGCAGCCGGAAAAATAACTGAGCGTGCGGCGCTGGTAACGAACCCAGGTGCGGTTTATTTGTTGCAGCGGCTCGGGGGTGGTCATTCTTTCAGGCGATCAGGGTTGTATTTCAATGACGTCTCCCAATTGGAGCACGAAATCCTCCCCGTTGAGCAGCCCTTTCGGACTGATGGGGATGTCCTGGCCGTTGCGATGGATCACGATGGCCGAGGGATCGCCGGTGCCGGTATATTCCCCGCTGACGATCGCCTGCGTGAGGGTGAGGCCGGTGCGCCAGGGCACGGCCAGATTCCGCACCGGTCCGATGAGCGTTACGCCGGGGCCGGAACCACCAGGGGACCGTTTGTTTTCTTGCAACCGCATCAGGGCCTGGTTTTGCCCCTCCAGAAAAGCCATGCGTGCTTGCGCATCGGCCTGCGATTTGGTCACGCAGCCCGCGAGGCCAGCTAGCAGAAATATGAATGCCGGGAGCCAGAATTTCATCGTCACACTCAACACGAAGTTGCCGGGTTCTGCACGGAATTTTTCCAGGCGAAAATCGCGGCGCGCATGTGCTCGGCGGTGTTCGCGAGCGGCTTGACAAACTTGGGGGTGAACCATGGAAAAGTGCCGATCAAATCCGGCGTCACCAGGATTTGTCCGTCGCAATCCGGCCCGGAACCGATGCCGATGGTCGCGAACGGAAATTTCTCCGTCACTTCCTTCGCCACGGGCGGCGTGACGAGTTCCAGCACCACGGCGAAGGCGCCGGCTTCCGCCAAAGCCGCCGCGTCGTCGAGCAGTTTTGCGCGACCGTCTTCGTCCCGCCCTTTGATGCGATACTTGCCGCCCTCTTCAAGAACATGCTGCGGCAACATGCCGAGGTGGCCCATGAACGGGATGCCCGCCCCAATGATCGCGCGGACTTGCGGCAGAATTTCCCGTCCGCCCTCGGCTTTCACAAACTCCGCGCCGGCGGCAACGAGCTTGCGCGCGTTGGCCACGGCTTGGTCCGGCGTGTCGTAGCTGTGAAATGGCAAGTCGGAGCCGAGCAAGGCTGAAGGTTTCGCGCGGGCCGCGGCGCGGGTGTGATGTTCCATCTCGGTCATCGTCACATGTGTCGTGTCGGGATAACCGAGCACCACCATGCCGAGCGAATCACCGACGAGAAGCACGGGAACGCCCGTCTCGTCGAGGAGTCTGGCCATCGGAAAATCGTACGCGGTGAGCGCGGCGATTTTTTCGCGGCGAGTTTTCATCGCGCGGATTTCGGCAATGGAAATTTTTTTGGAATTCATTTTTAGCCACGGATTGAACTCGGATCAAACACGGAAATTATTTGCTTTGAATCGCGTTTATTATCGCATGAATTCGATTCGTTTCAGTCAACAAATCTTGCTCGTGCAAATCTGGATCACGATTTGAGCCGAACTTGATAGTTCGTTCGGTTACTTTTGTGTTATTCGTTTCAGTTGCCCATACCGAGACTTCAAAAACTATATCTGCATCCGATTGATGTTCACTTATTACAAAAAGGCGAGAATGCAAAATGTTGTTAGATGGCTTGTCTTCTTGCTTTTGAGTCCAGTGCCATTTTTCACCGCTTTGTTGCTCCATATTTGTCAAACGTCTCACAACTTCATCGAACTTCATTTCGAAGGTTTGGGTTTTCCATTTTTCACTTTTCTCTGAACGCTTGTGTTGGGCTTCCTTAAAGTAGAACGACAAAACAATCAAAGATGACGGAACTAAAAAGAACAGCGTTTGGTATGCGTCTTCCCTTTTGCAAATAAAAAATTGAACAACCAATCCGAGCAAAAGTGGCACGGCACACAGACCGTAGGTAATGATGATCGCGGAAAACCAAGGTCCACCTGAATCAGTTCCGGTAAATGGCTGCGGGAATAACGCGTTAAAGAGGATGCAAAACGGAAGGGCAATTACCATATAAGCCTTGAACGGGAACACCATCAAATTAACCCATCCAATTTTTGTGGCTGGAAACACTTTCATATAGCCTTGTTAAATCCGTGTTTCATCCGTGACTAAAACTTTTCAGCAATTCTTCCGGCGTGGTGATGGCCGTGCCGACCTTGCCGACAACGATGCCCGCCGCGTAATTGGAAATGATCGCCGCTTCCAGCGGCGACGCCCCCGCCGCGATGGCCAGCGTGAAGG
>JANPGB010000224.1:0-10761 GCA_031423695.1 Verrucomicrobiota bacterium | reverse complement strand
ATGCGCCGGCCATGATTCCCAAGGAAATCAGCGCTACAGAGGAAGGCTCGGGTACGGCAAGGCTCAGGGCCTTGTTGATATCAAATGAGCTTCCAGCAGGAATGGTCAAATCCCATTCAAACGCCCAAGTCGTATCACCCGGCCCGGCCGAATTGTTGTCATTCAGGGTTGTGGCCAAGCCGTCATTCAACCGGTTCAGTGTGAACGGGAACAAACCGGCTTCACCATGATTTGCGCCCGGCGTGGCCACGGTCTCGCTGAGTGTCGCTCCTGTCCCGACTTGATCGGCAATGTTATAGAGGCCTGTGAAAAGGTTTTTAGTAAGCTGAACCGAATTGGGACCTCCCAAATCGAAATCGGAATACTGGTAGAAATGGAAGTCCAGCGGGGCTGCCGTGAAATTGGAGATGCGGATCAACTCGCCAAGACCGGACAATCCGCTGCCCGGTGCCTGACCGTTAAGTGTGTAGTTGATCGCAACGGCATACGCTCCATTATTGTAACTGACGTTCAAAGTTTTTGCGTTGGGAGTGATAATCGTGGGTGCGCTAATCGTGTTGACTGAAGACTCAGGGCCAACAGGGCCGACGCGATACCAAAACCACTGCTGCGCCAACTGATCCTGACCGTCAACAATCCAGTTGAACATGCCAGCCTGACTGGCCGTGTTAATCTGCGCCACCGAGTTAATATCGGTAAGCGTCACAATCTGCGCCGAGCTCTGCCAGGCAGTTACGGCTAGGGTTGTGGCGACAGTTCCAAATAGGAAAAACTTCCTTGCGATTCCGACACGGCCAATGCTTTTATTCACTTTGTTCCCTGGATGTTAAGGTTTGCTTCACGGTGATTGAATCAGCTTCGAATCAGCAGTCACTGTCTTCCCCAGTTTCCAAAACGCTCCCAGAATCGTTGTCCACCCGGATCCCGAACCGGCCAGCCCCGGGCAGCCGTCTGCACCAGAGCCCCGTTGAAACTGACTGCTTTTCAAACTGGAATTTCACGCAGGTGCGATGCTCCATGTTGAAATTAGTTCCTGAAAATCTGGACCGGGCTGAAATAAATGACGCGTATGGCCCGAGGCGGCGGAGAAGCTCCCGCCCAGGACACCCTGAACTGATTGAAGGAAATCACTTCTCCCGCCGAAACAAAGACCGGGAGCGGAAGCCCATGCTCAGCGAATTTCGTGTCCGGCAATGGCGGGCGCCCCGGCGCAACCTCAGTGGGCGTGCGCCCCGTGAGGGCTGCTTTCCACGGGCGGGGCGCTCGCAAGCGGCGCGACTGACGCGGCCTTCTTGACAGGCTCCTCGTCCGGCGCGTGAAAGCCGGGGGCGGGGCCCTTGGGGAGCACCGCGCCCGGCACCGCGGCGAGCGGCTTGGCTTCCGGCTTGTAGGCGCCAAGAATGGCATTCTGGTCAGGATGTTCGCCGAGCCAATCCACCGTGCCGGTCTCCAGATTGTAAACCGCCCCGATCACACTAACGCTGCCACTTTCAATTTCCTTCCGGACCATGGCGCTGCGGCGCAGCACGTCGGAAATGGACTGCCACACATTCGCCTTGATGGCATTGGCAATGATGGCCGGTTCATCGCCCCCTTGCTGCTTGGCGAGTTCAGCGGCGGGCTTGATGTTGTCCACCAATTGCGGCAGCAAACCGTCCAGTTCGACACCCTTGACCACGGCGGTGACCGCGCCGCAGCGGGTGTGGCCCATGACCACCACCACCGGCGTGTGCAGATGACTGACCCCATATTCAATCGTCGCAATCTCGTCCGTGTCCGCGACATTGCCCGCGACGCGGACGGTGAAAATCTCGCCAACGCCGCGGTCAAAAATCAATTCCACCGGGACGCGGGAATCCGAGCAGGCGAGCACGGTGGCGAAGGGTTCCTGTCCTTCCAACGCCGCGACCGAGCGATGCGCCTGGTCGGTATTCGGATGCTTGAGGGTGCCGCAAACGAAGCGTTCATTGCCCTCCTGCAACAAGGCCAGCGTGGTTTTGCGCAGCAGGCCCATGGACTTTTGGGCCGGGGCGGGGTCGTTCGCGCGGGCGGGGTTTAGCAGGAGCAGGCCCGTCAGTGTCACGGCTAGCCATTTCAGTAGCGAGTGTTTCATAAATTTTCCAAGGGCCGGACGCAGCGATCCCGCCAAGCGACTATCGGAGAACGGCGGGTGTACTTGAGCGGTCCAATGGCGATTGACTGGTTCAGAAGTGGTTGAAGCCGTGACCTCAAAAGTGCTACAACTCAATTCGACATGAAAGCGACTACTGCCGGTCTGACCTTGCTTTTCTTCGCGCTTACCGCGCATTCGTGCATTTGGATCACCGGGACGAAATTTAACAGCAAATCTGTTTCAACCTCCGGCAGGGCAGGCGCAAGGCTGCTGCGTTATTACTTACAGAAGGATAAGAAGCCTGACGGCGTGCACATGGAAGCCAGTCTGCGCGGAGCCACGAACTTCAACGATCGCAGCGATTATTCGGTGGCTTTGATGTATCTCGGCCGCAGCCCGGCAGCGGTGGAGATGCTGCAACAGTTGGAAAAAGAGAAACCCGGCCAATATTTTATCGCCGCCAACCTGGGCACGGCTTACGAGTTGTCTGGCAAAAACGAAGAGGCACTGCGTTGGATCAACGAAGGCCTGCGACGCGATCCCGATTCGCACGAAGGGACGGAATGGCTGCACGCAAAACTTCTCGAAGCCAAAATCGCCCAGCAGAAGGATCCAAATTTTTTCAAGAATCATTCCGTGCTGGAACTGCAACCGCAAACTGTCGGAGAAGCCGTCTCCATCGGACAACAAACGATTGGTTCAGCCGTTGATGAAACTTTACGATCACAAAATCGCCTGGAGAAAAACCAAGCAATACGGATTCTATGGTTTGATTGGGGTGGGCTTCCTCGCCCTGCTTTGCATTCTCTACAAGCGCGGCATATTCGTGATCTCGAGCCGTGATCTGAAACAGCAGCGGCGATTTCTCCAAAATGATTAACACTTACCTACTATGAAACTCCCAACCCTGCTCGCCGCCCTTGGCCTCGCTGCCTGCAAGGCAACCGCCGAGTCCGCGCCGTTTCCGCAATCTGATCTCATGCGCATCGGCGTGTATTATTATCCGGAGGCGTGGCCGTCGAATCAATGGGCGCGCGACATCGCCAACATCAAGAAGCTCGATCTGGAGTTCGTCCACATGGGCGAGTTCGCGTGGGCGTTCATGGAGCCGACCGAGGGGAAATTCGAGCTCGACTGGCTCGAACGCAACGTCCAGCTCTGCGCCGCGCAAGGGTTGAAGGTCATTCTCTGCACGCCCAGTCCGACGCCGCCCGTGTGGCTTTCCGAAAAGCATCCCGAAATTCTCATGGTGGACGCGGCTGGCCGGAAGATGTTGCACGGCACGCGGCAGCAGGGATGTTGGAGCACCCAGACCTATCGCGATTACGTCGGCAAGATCACCGAGGAACTTAGCAAGCGCTTCGGCAACGACCCACGCGTCTGGGGCTGGCAGCTTGACAACGAACTTAGTCACTACGGCAAGGAGCCGTGCTTTTGCGAAGCATGTCAGACGAAGTTCCGCGCCTGGTTGAAAAATAAATACGGCTCCATCGAAAAGTTGAACGAGGACTGGGGCAACGCCTTCTGGTCGCAGATGTATCAGAACTTTGACCAGATTCGTCTGCCCAATTCAAAGGAGCTCGTCGCGCAGGTCAACGAACATGCGCTGCTGGATTCGCAACGCTGGTTCGCGGAGGAGGCGGCGGATTACCTGCGCTTTCAGACCGGTATTCTGAGGAAGTATTGCGGCCATCGCCAATGGATCACGAGCAACTTCATGCACATGTTCAACGCCGTGAACCCCGCGCTGCTCGGCAAGGATTTTGAAATCATCACCTGGACGCACTATCCTGCGCACGGCAATTTAAACGACGGCCCGCTCGGCTTTCGTCTCGGCGGCGCAGCGGAGATGTCCTTCTCCCACGACTTTCACCGGAGCATCAATGGCTTTGAAGGCATCATGGAATTGCAGCCCGGCCAGGTGAACTGGGGCGAGGTGAATCCGCAGCCGTATCCCGGTGCGATTCATCTCTGGCTCATGCGCGCCTTCGCTGCCAACGCAAAGCTCGTCTGCACCTACCGCTATCGCGAGCCGCTGTTCGGCGCAGAGCAATATCACTACGGCCTCGTCGGCACCGATGGCGTCACGCCCACGCCCGGCGGACACGAATACTCCCAAGCCGCGCAGGAAATTGCGACGCTCCGAAAAAATCTCCAGCCCGGTGCCAACGAACCCGCCGCCTACTCCGCGCGCCGCACCGCCCTGCTCTACAACGTCGAAAGCCGCTGGGACGTGGACAACCACAAGCAGACCGTCCGCTGGGACACGATGGGCCACATGTTGAAATCCTATCGCGCGCTCAAACGGCTCGGTGCGCCCGTGGATGTCATCACGGAGGAAAAAGATTTCAACCAGTATCCCTTTCTCGTCGTGCCGGCCTGCCAGCTCGTGGATGAAAAACTTGTGCAGCGTTGGAAGGATTACGCGGAGCAAGGCGGCCACCTGATCCTCACCTGCCGCACCGGGCAAAAAGACCGGCGCGGACATTTGTGGGAAGGCCCGTGGGCCAAGCCGATTCTCAATCTCATCGGCGCGAAGATAAAATTCTACGACACCCTGCCCGCGCCCAACTCCGGCAAGGTGAAAGCCGGCAAGGAAACTTTCTCTTGGACAAGCTGGGCGGAAATTCTGGAACCCAACTCCGGCACCAGCGTCATTGCAGAACACGCCGACCAATTCTACGCCGGCAAACCGGCTGCGGTGACGCGCAAGCTCGGCAAGGGCACCGTGACTTACATCGGCGTGGATTCTGAGAAAGGCGAGCTCGAAGCGCAGCTCGTGCGCGGAGTTTTTCAACGCGCGGGCGTGGCCGTGGAAAATCTTGCCGATGGTTTTCTCGTGGACTGGCGCGATGGTTTTTGGATCGCGACCAACTTCACGGAGAAAAAGCAACGCGCGCCAATTGCCAAAGGCGCGAAGGTTTTCTTTGGTGCCGCTGAAGTGCCGATTGCCGGCGTGACGGTGTGGCAGGAATCAAATCACAAATGAATCTGCCTCTGGCGATCTTGACGCTCGGTGCACTGACGGCTCGCGCCGCCACCTATTACGTGGACAGCGAAGACGGAGATGACGCCCACAACGGCAGTTCCCAAACGGAGGCGTGGAAAAGCCTGGCTCCACTCAACGCGCACATCTTTCAACCCGGCGATCAACTTTTGTTCAAGGCGGGCTCGCACTTCTCTGGGCAACTTCAACCGCAAGGTTCCGGCGCGGCGGTGGACGGAAAGAAACTTCCCATCACCATCGGCAAATTCGGCGACGGCCCGCTGCCGCGCATTGATGGCGAAGGAAAATTTCCCGACACCCTGCTGCTCCGCAACGTCGAGTTCTGGGAAGTCAGCGATCTGGAACTTACCAACCTTGGCACCAACCGCGCGCCGGCACGCACGGGCGTCCACGTTGTCACGGACGGCTTCGGCACGATGCGGCACATCCAGCTCCGCAATTTGTTTGTCCACGACGTGAACGGCGATCTGCGCAAGGAACAGGAAGGCTGCGGCATTTTCTTCGAGAGCCGGGGTCGCAATCCGTCGCGCTTCGAGGATCTGCTGATCGAGAATTGCCACGTCGTCCGCACCGACCGCAACGGCATCTGCCAGCGCAATGGCAGCCACACCCGCAGCCTCCGCGTGGTGGTTCGCGGCAACCGGCTCGAAGACATCGGCGGCGACGGCATCAAGCTCTGGGGCAGCAACGGCGGCATCATCGAGAGCAACGTCATCCACGGCGGCCGGATGCGGTGCGATGATTACGCGGCCGGCATCTGGCCGTTCGATTGCGACGACACGGTGATCCAGTTCAACGAAGTCTCCGGCATGAAAGGCACGAAGGACGGCCAGGGTTTTGACTCGGACTACCTTTGCCGCCGCTCGCTATTCCAATACAACTACAGCCACGACAACGAAGGCGGCTTCATTTTGATCTGCGCGCCGGGCCGTTCCTACAACGAGGACACGGTCATCCGCTATAACATCAGCCAGAACGACGGCGTGAACTCCGCGCGCGTCTTCCACATCAGCGGCGCAAAGAACACGAGGGTTTACAACAACACCATTTACGTCGGCCCGAAACAGCATCTGCCGCTCATGATCTTCAACGACTGGGATGGCGGCAGTGCGCGCGACACTTTTTTCTACAACAACATTTTTTACGTGGACGGGCGCGTGACCTATGACTGGGGGAAAAGTCAGCGCACGGTTTTTGAGAACAACGTCTTTTGGGGAACCCACGCGCAACTGCCGTCGGATGCATCAGCCTCGACCAATCAACCGGCGTTGGTGAACGCCGGCAGCGGCGGAAATGGTTTCGATTCCCTGGCAGGCTACCAACTTCGCGACGCCTCCGCCTGCGCGCCGGGAAGAATTGTGCCGGACAATGGCGGCCGCGACTTCTTCGGCAAACTCGTTCCCGCTGACCGCCCGCCCTGCATCGGCGCTGCGCAACCAAGGTAGCGTTTGTCGCGCTGCGACAAACTTCCGCCCGCGCCGGGCGGGCGCAACCTGGACCGGCCACACCGCAGCGTTTTTCCCGGCGTTGCGCCGCGGAACGCCGCGCCCACTCGTCGCCGCGGGACGAGTTCTACCCTTGCACCCGAACAACCCACTTGCGGCGGCTTGCTGGAACCCCTGGCGAGCTTGGTTGAACTGTTGGCGTCCTCAAGGGTCCAACTCCCAATGAATGCAAACACTCTCCATTCGCGCGTGCAAAGATTCTGGCTCAAGGAACTCCGCCCGCTGCTCGTCCTCGCGTTGATTCTCTTCTCGATCCGCTCGTCGCTTGCGGACTGGAATGACGTGCCCAGCGGCTCCATGCGGCCCACCATCCTCGAAGGCGATCGCATCTTCGTGAACAAGCTCGCGTATTATCTGAAGGTTCCCTTCACCACGCTGCACCTCGCTGAGTGGAGCAACCCGCAGCGCGGCGACATCGTCGTATTCTTCTCGCCGCACGATGAAAAGCGGCTTGTCAAACGCGTCATCGGCCTGCCGGGCGACACCATTGAACTGCGCAACAACGCGCTCGCCATCAACGGCCAGCCGGTGGAATACCATCCCATCGCGGAAGAATTTTTGCGAGATATCCCCGCCGCCGACCGCTCGGGCCGCGTCTTTGCCAGCGAACAACTCCCCGGCCAAACGCACGCCGTCTCGGGCAATCAAGCCTTGCCGGCCATGCGCAGCTTCGCGCCGTATCGCGTGCCGGAAGGGCAATACTTCATGATGGGGGACAACCGCGACGACAGCTTTGATTCGCGCTATTGGGGATCCGTGGAACGCAAACGCATCGTGGGCCGTGCGACCGCCGTGGTCATGTCGCTCGACAAAAGCAATTACTGGATTCCCCGCTGGCAGCGGACTTTTGCCTCGCTGGGAGCGAATTAAAACGTTTTGCGTGAACGGCGGGCAAAGAGACCCATCCCCAGAATGGCCAGCCCGGCAATGGCCGGCTCGGGAACCGGTGTGACACTGACTCTCAAGACGCCGCTGGGCGGGGAGTGGGCCGTGTCCGTAAAGGCACTCCAGCCCCATTGGGAACGCTCAAAGGCAAAACCGGGATGGTGGTTTTGATTGTTCTCGTACCAGCCGCTGACGGTTGTGCTGTCCGCCGGTTCGGCGCAGAGCCAGTATTCATTGCCCGCCTGCAACAACGCCTGCGCGGTCGAGGTCAGGGTGAGCAGGCCGCCGGGACTCAGCACGTTCAAAAAACTTTCCAGGATGGTTCCGGGCAACCCGCCGTTGTCCTGCGTGAGATAAAAATTGGACCGGCCCGAACCGCTGGAGCGGAACATCGCCAGTTGCACCGTGCCCAAGTTGCCCGAGATGCCGGGCACAAACCATTCCGCCTGCCCCCGGTATCCGGCGGTGACGGAAGCGCCCTCCACCCCCCAGCCGACCGTGGTGAGATAAGTGTTTCCCGGTCCAAAGGAATCGAACACCACCACCGGCGAAATGACCGCGGGAGGATAAACGGTTTGGGCGCCGGCCTGATCCACTGGCCACGCCAGAAGAGCCGCGATCATCCACAGCCACGAGGGAAATTTCATAAGTTGAGTCCGGATCCTATATTCGCCAGCCGCTAAAAAAACAAGCCGGAAATCAGGCCAGATCAGCTCCAATCCCCCGGACAACTGCAGCGGGAACGGATGGTTGGAATCTTTGCCCCCGACTTCCCGCCAGGAGCCGGATCACGGCGCGCACTGGCCAGTGCAATGCTCGGCCCGGGCGGCGGCCAGAAAAGCGCGCAGCGCCTGCAACCGCAGTTCGGCCAGTTGCCGCGAGGCCGGCAGCTTCAATTGATCCGGCAAGGTGTCCGCATTTTTTTGGAGCACCTGCAACGCATCGGGGAAAGTTTGAAAGCGCGTGTCGCGCCCGATTTTGCAGACCGTCCGCAAAATGCCGGTCGCGCCCAGTTGCTCCAGAATGTCGGCGTCGCGGACGATGACGCCCTCGATCGTCGCGGGTTGATCCTGCGGCTGATGCGTGCGGATGACTTCCACCACGGCGGAAATCTTTTCAGCCGGAAAACCCAGTCGCTTTAAAATCTCCGGCGCCCGCGCCAGCGCGTACGCCGCACAATCCCACGCGGCCAGCGCCGCCGGACTCTCCGGACGGTGCCCGACAAAGACGCCGAGGTCGTGCAGCCACACGGCGGCAAACACCACGTCATCGTCGTAGCTCAGGCCCGCGCCGACTGATTTGGCGAGCGCATAAAGCCGGGGCTGGTGGCTGAACTTTTCCACGGGTTTGGCCTGCTCGCGGATGTAGGCCACGAGCGCGGGGCGGTAAGTTTCCGGGTGCATCGGCGGGGTGGCAAATCATCCGACGGCATCCAGCGCGTGGATGGCGTGCCGCAGCTTGCTCTCAATTTTTTTCTGCCGTTCGGGCGTGAGGATTTTCCCGCCGCCCGACTCCTGGATGTAAAAAATATCGATGGCCGCGCCCTTCTCGGTGCAGATTTTGGCGGCGGAAATGTCCAGTTCCAGAGCGGTGAGCGTCTCGGCAATGGCATAGAGCAGGCCGACCCGGTCCTCCGTTTCGATCTCGATGACGGTGCGCGTCGCCGAGGCGTCGTTGTCGAAATGAAAAAGCGTGGGGATTTTTTCACCGGAGTAAGCCTGGTAAAGCGGGCGGGTGATCTTGTGCCGCGCGATGAGGGCTTTGACGTCCATCTCACCGCCGGCCAGAATCTTGTTGAGCACCTTCTGAAACTCCTCGCGCTGCTCCCGCTCGGCCAGGTTGCCGGTGCGGGCGTCGGTGACATAAAATGTGTCCAGCGCGATGCCGTCGGCGCGGGTGAAGATTTGCGCGCTGAGGATGTTCAAGCCCGCCGCGCTGAAGGAACCGGTGATCTTGCCGAACAGCCCGGCGCGGTCCCAGGTGCAGATCTTGACGGCGTTGCAGCCGCGGTCGGGGTCGTTGCGCCAGTCCGCGACCGGGGCGAGCAGGTTGTCGTTGCCCGAAACTTGCAGGCGCATGAACGTGTGGGCCAGGTCCAGGTCGCTGAGGATTTCCGCGGCCGCATGGATTTGAAAATAGCGCTGCGGCAGGCCGGCGAAATGCGCCGCCACCTCGTCTCCGCTGAACTGGTCGCCCGCGAGCCGGGCCACCTCGTCCTGCAAAAGTTCCCGCTGCTTCTCCTCGGCGCGGATGAACTCCGTCCCGCCGGCGAGGAGCGGCAGGGCCTTGCCGTGCAGCGACCAGAGCAGCATGTCCTTGAAACCGTTCCAGAGTTTGTCACTGGTGGCGAGCGAGTCCGCAAAGGTCAGGAGCGTCAACAGGGAAAGGGTTTCCGCGGTCTGCACCTGCTTGACGAAGTTCTGAATGACGAACGGGTCGTCCAGGTCGCGCCGTTGCGAGAGGCTGGCCATCAACAGATGGTTTTCAATCACGACGCGCAGGGTGTGGGCGGCCACGCCGTCGAGCTGCAGCCGCCGGGCCACGCGGGTGGACAACTGGGCCCCGAGCTCGGAGTGCTTGCCGTGGCCCAGCGGTTTGCCGGTGTCATGCAGGAGCAGCGCCAGATAAAGCAGGAAGGGATGCTCGAGCTTCTGGAGCAGCGGGGCGTAGGCTTCGTAACGCGGCTCGCGCGCCTCCCAGATGCGGTCCAGTTGTTCGAGGCACATCAACGTGTGCTCGTCGGCGGTGTACTGGTGATAGAACTCGTGCTGCACCAGACAGGTCAGCTTGCCGAACTCGGGCATATACTTGCCGAGCAGCCCCACCTCGTGCATCGCCCGCAGAATCGGGGCGACATTCCCGCGGTGATTGAGGATCGCCAGAAAAGTTTCGCGCACATGCGCGTCGTTCTGAAACTCCCGGTCGGCCAGCGCGAGCTGGTTGCGGATCAATTGCGCGAGGTCGGGGTGCAGCCGCAGGCCGCGCTGCTGGGCGTGCAGGAACACCCGCATCAGCCGGCGCGGCTGGTCGCGGAAGATGCGGCTGGAGACGGCGTGGATTTCACCGTTGATGAATTTGAAGCCGTCCACCGGCTCGGGCGCGGGCTGGCGGCGGCGGGCCAGCAGGGATTTGAGCAGCGAGGGCGGCGGCGGTGCCAGCGCCATGCGCTGTTCGAGCGTGCGGGTGATGAGATAGATGTTGCGCGAGTGGTTGTAGAAGACGCGCATGAATCTTTCAATGCGTCTGCTCGG
>JANPGB010000223.1:0-6112 GCA_031423695.1 Verrucomicrobiota bacterium | reverse complement strand
CTCCGCACATGCAGTTCAGCACCCTCTTTGAAACGAGGTTGCGGATCGCGCCTTCCATCACGCCCCACGCGCTGGAGGTGGAGAGATAGACGAGCTGCTTCGTGTAAAGCAGTTGCTGGAGCTGCGGCTGCATCTTGGCGTAGAGGTCTTTGAACCCCTGGCCGCGATGACCGATCATGGGCGAGCAAAACGCCTTGAAGGTTTTTTCGCTGACTTCCACCGGTCCCGGAATGTGCAATTTAACGTGTGCCATAAAGCTTGTGAAATTTTTCACTAGCGCTGGCGGATTGCAAGCGCGGATTTTAACCAGCGGGTTTGAATTATTGCTTGAGCCGGAAGAATTTGGCGGGGTTGGAGTTGATCTCGGTCACGGAAATGTTGGTTCCGGAAATGACGCGGGCGGTCAGGTCGGTGTTCCAAGTGGTGACCAGCAGGTTGGTCTTGTAGAGCAGGAAAAAGTTGCTCAACGGCGCGGGCCAGAAAACTTTCACCTGGTTGCTGGTCAAGTTTTGGATGCCCAGCACCGCGAGCGGCCAGACGAGGGTGACGTTGGACGCGGTGTTGTTGGCTAGGGTTGGATCCGCATTGTCGCTGCCGGCGCCCGCGGTATCCGTGATGTTGCCGACGGTTTGCGGGACGACGGTCAATGTGATGATCGCGCTGTTGCCCGAGGGAATGGTGCCGAGCACGGCGGTGATGGGATTGGAGTTCGTGTTCAATGTGCCCTGTGTGGTGCTGGCGGATTTGAGGAGGACCGAGGCCGGCAGCGTGTTGGTCAGCACCACGTTCAACGCGTCGTTCGGCCCTGCATAGTTGGCCACCGTGACGGTGTAGACCAGGTTGCTGGTGACGAAGACCGGGCCGGGCGCGTTGGTGATGAACACACTGATGTCGCTGGTGTAATCCACGGTGAAAGATCCCGAGCTGGTGTTCGTGCCGCCGGGCGCGATGACGGTGAGCGGGCCGCTCGGCGCGTTGTTGGGCACGGTGGCCCCGATGACGCCGTTGTTCGTGACGGTGAAGACAGCGTTGCTGCCATTGAACAGGACCGCCGTGCTGCCGAGAAAGTTGTTCCCGCTGATCGTCACACTGGTGCCGGGCGCGCCGTGCGTCGGGGCGAAGCCGCTGATGCTGGGCGGGGCGTAGAAAAGTGCCGCGCTGTTCGCCGTGCCGGCGGGCGTGGTGACGCTGATCGGTCCGGTGCTGACGCCGCCTGGCACGACGGCGCCAATGGTGGTGTTGTTCGAGACCACAAAAGATGCGGCGGGCGTGCCGTTAAAATTCACGGCGGTGGCCCCCGTGAAATTGTTGCCGGTAATTTTGACGGTGCTGCCGGGCGCGCCGTTGTTGGGGGTGAAACTGGTGACGGCGGCGGTCACATAAAAGGTTTGCGCACTCGTGCCAGTGCCGTCGGCGGTGGTGACGGAGATGGGGGCGTTGGTGGCGCCGACGGGGACGACGGCGGTGAGGCTGCCGGCAGTCACACCACTGAACGTGGCTGAGATACCGCCGAACTTCACTCCAGTTGTGCCGCCAAAACTCGTTCCGCTCACGGTAATGCTGTTACCAACGGAGCCAGAAGTGGGACTGAAACTTGTCACGTTGGGCACAACGAGGAAGTTGGTGCTGGTGATGTTGGTCCCGCCGGGTGCTTCGACGCGAATCGCACCGTTGACGACGTTGTTTGGCGCGACCGCGGTGATTTGCGAATTGGAATCCACGACGAAACTCGCGATCAAGCTGCCGAATTTAACCGCCGTCGCGCCAGTGAAACTCGTGCCGCGAATCACCACGTTCGTTCCGGCTCGGCCGCCGCTCGGGGAAAAACTCGTGATGTTCGGCGGCAGGTAAAAAATCCCGGGCGAACTGTTGGTCGCGGCACCGGCGGTTCCCACGGTGATGAAGCCGGTGGTCGCGCCGCTTGGCACCGTAACATCAACCTGGTTCGGATCTGTCACGGTGAAGCCGCTGGCCGCCGTGCCGTTGAATTTCACGGACATGCCGGCGGTGAAATGGACACCGGTGATGGAAACCGACGTGCCGACGGTTCCGGCCGGCGGACCGAACGACGAAATGTAGGGGTCGCTGTTGCCGATCACCGTGAAAACAACGCCGTTGTTCGTAGGAGCCTGCTGGCCGCCGACGGTGAGATAAACGTAGGCGGTCCCTTTCGGAGTTGAATTTGCGACATGCGCTTGGATTTGAGTCGCATCAATGGCGAAAGTCGTTGATGCCGTCACCCCATTGAATTTAAGCACAATCGTGCCGGGGGAAAATCCGCTGCCGTTGATATAGATGTAATCCGGATCGTTTGCCGCGCCAAAACCGGGCGAGAACGAGGTGATTTGCGGAGTGGCGCTGGCGACAAGTGAAAGAAGCATCACCCCCCACAAACTGAGCGAGAATTTGAAATTCATGTTACGACCGCTTTCAACGGCGTTGTCACGGGATTGCGAACTCCCGAACAGGTTGGTTGATTCAGCGGTTAATTATTACCCGCAAACGAAGCCAAAATCAATGTCTGTTACGACGGAAGCGCCTGCCCCATGTTCAAAAGCTCCAAGGGTCAACCTCCAAGCGCCCGAGAAAATCCAAACCTCAAATTCCAAACCTGCTCGCGCTGGTTAACCTTGGCGCTTGAGGCTTGGTGCTCCTCTGGCGGTTGGAGCTTGGAATTTGGAGCTTAATTTCCTGGCGGGCTCATGTTCTATTGCGCCCATGTCATTGCCCTACAAGATCGCCACGCTGCTCTACTGCTTCAACGAGCGTGACGAAATCCTCCTGCTCGAACGCGCGCAGGAACCGAATCGCGGCTTTTGGAGTCCGTGCGGCGGCAAACTAAAGACCGACCTCGGCGAATCGCCCTACGTTTGCGCCGCGCGCGAGGCGCACGAGGAACTCGGCCAGCAGTTCGCGCCGACCGACTTCCACCTCGCCGGACTTGTGAGCGAACACGGCTTTCAGGGACAGGCGCACTGGCTCATGTTTTTGTTCGAGCTGAAACCGAAGCTCCAGCAGCTCCCGCCGCCGATGAGCGAAGGCCGCTTTCAATTCTTCCCGCGCGCCGCGCTGGACGGCCTGCACATTCCGCAGACCGACCGCGAACGCCTCTGGCCGTGGTTCTGGCAATATCGCGGCGGCTTCTTCGCCGCGCACTGCCATTGCCATCCTGATGGACGGAATGATTGGACACTCGAAGAAAGTCGGGCGGCGAAGGGTGAATGAGGATTGAAGCTCGACAACAAATTTTGCCAAGCGCAGAGTCGAAGTATGAAAACGGACATGGCCGCTTGTAAAATCACAAGCATGAGCAAGGGTCGAAATAATAAACTGGCGGGACAGATAGGTGAGTATCTGGTGTGCGCCGAACTTGGGAGACGCAACCTAATTGCGACGCCGTTTTCAGGAAATGTTCCTGCGTTCGACATTCTGGCTGCTGACGACTTTTGTCGCACCGTGCCAATTCAGGTCAAGGCATCGCGCGGTGATAATTGGCCCAGCGATGCTCGGGACTGGATGGAAATTTCACTTGATCAGCAAACCAAAGCTCAAAAGAGTCTTGGGTCAAAGAAAATTCACAACAGAGATTTAATCTACGTCTGTGTTGCCATTGCTCCGCCCGACGATAGTAAAAATAGTAAGGACCGTTTTTTTATTTTGACGAAGGCACAATTACAAATCGTCTGCATCAAAACATATTCAGCATGGATGGACAAACGTGAATGGAAACGTCCTCGAAACCCAGCTTCCTATGAATGCCGCTACCGGATAATTAATGTGCAAGAGTATGAAGATAATTGGCAGCTCATCTTGGACAGGTTGTTGACATCTCGCTCGGACCAATTGCTTGAAACGACCGAGGAGTGAGCCACAACTCATCCACAAGTAAGATGTGTGCAAACCAGTTCCCGGAAAATTTCCCCGCTGACTTGGTTCATCGCCCCGCTCCCACCGCTGACCGGTTGTTCCGCGCCGGAATAGGGTTGAGTCGTCGGTGAACTTTTGTTCGACTATCCCGCCAGCCTGATGAAAACGCTCAAAGATTGCTTTGGCCACACGGTGCGGCTCACGGACGAGCGGCTCGCCCACATCCTTCAGCACATCGAAATGCAAGGCATGGCGGCGGAAGTGGAACGGGTGTTGCGCGAGCCGCAGTGGGTGCGGCGTTCCCGTTCGGACGCGACGGTGCGGTTGTTTTACGAGTTTTACGCGCAGACGATTGTGGGTGGCAAATGGCTGTGCGTTGTGGTTAAGTATGCCGAGGGCGATGCGTTCGTGGTCACGGCCTACCTGACCGACAAACCCAAAGCTGGAGAAGATTTATGGCCGACAAAATAAAAGTCTGGTTCGACGCCGAAGCCGATTATCTCGAAGTGAGGTTCTCGGAGGCCGCCGGTCACATGCGGGAAACCAAGCACGACGCCGTGATGGAACGCGTGGATGCCCAAGGGCAGATCCTCGGTTTCAGCATCACGGGCGTGAGCCGTTTCAAAAAAGACAAACCGTTGGAAACGGACCTGGTCGCCGCCTGACAATTCAAGGCAGCCTTTGCTCCACGCCCTCGCCTCCCGACGGATAAAGTAGTTTCCCCAATTTTCATGGACGAGCCGATCATTGACCTGCAAAGCGACGCGTACTTCATGGGCGAGGCGTTGCGCCAGGCCGCGCGCGCTTACGAGGCCGAGGAAGTGCCCGTCGGCGCGGTCATCGTGCGCGAGGGGCGCATTATCGCGCGGGCCAGCAACCAGGTGGAGTTGCTCAAGGACGCCACCGCCCACGCCGAGATGCTCGCGCTCACGCAGGCGCAAAATGCCGTGGGCGACTGGCGGCTCACCGACTGCACGCTCTACGTCACCAAGGAACCCTGCCCCATGTGCGCCGGGGCCATCGTCCACACGCGGCTCGCGCGCGTGGTTTTTGGAGCGGGCGACCCCAAAGGCGGCGCGGCGGGCGGCGCACTGAACCTGCTGCAATTCCCGACGCTGAATCACCGTTGTGAAATCACCAGCGGCGTGCGGCTGGAGGAATGCCGGGCGCTGCTGAAAAGTTTTTTTGCCGAACAGCGCGCGGCGCAGAAACCGGCGGCCGGGAAAATTCCACCTTCGGAAGCGGACGGGAATTAATGCCGGAGCGCCCCCATCGCGGGCGGCTCCATGGTAGCTGGGATGTCTCGAACCGGGGCAAAAGCGCCGTTGCCTGAGGCAGTGTGCTTCCAGCCGCGCCGGATTCAAAAAGAGGCTCATCCATTTCGCACAATTTGCCGATAGGAAGGCATGACGATTGCACAGTTGCGACGCGTTCAGCCACGGCGCGCCGGCGCGTTCAAATGTTGGAGTTGGCTGGGCTTGGTATTGATCGCCGGCCAAGTGACGTTGCCGGCCGCCGAGACGGATGTCACCGGCCAGCTCGAAAAGCTCTTGCAGGACAATGCAGCGATGCGCGCACAACTGCAGCAGCAGCAGGAAGTGATTAAATCCCTGTCCCGCGAGGTGGCGAACATCCACAAGGCCGACACGCAGCGCGACGGCGAGTTGAGCCGGCTCATGCCGGCGGTCAAGGAGCCGGAGGCGGCCCCGGCATCCGCCGGCGGTTTCAGCCTCGGCAAGGTGCGGATCAGCGGCGAGGGAGGCGCGGGATTTTTCAACAGCGGGTCCAAGGGGATGTTTCCGAATGCCGAATTCCGCGTGGACGAGGCCAAGCTGTTTGTGGACGCGCCGGTGTGGGGCGAGGTGTATGCGTTTGCCGAGCTGAACCTGGCGTCGCACGAGGCTTCGGATCTTTACCTGAATGTCGGCGAGCTTTATCTCGATTTTGAAAACGTCTCCCGTTTGTGGGGCCGGGACGGGCAGTTGAACCTTTGCGTGGGTTGGCTCGACATTCCTTTTGGCGAAGAATATCTCGCGCGCGACGCCGTCCGGAATCCGCTCATCTCCCATTCGCTCGTAGATTTTTGGGACGTGGACGAAGGCATCGAACTTTACGGTTCGGTGGGGAAAGTCAGTTATGTCGCGGCGGTTCAAAATGGCGGGTACGGCAGCACTGGGGATGTCAACGGCGACAAGGCGGTGATCGGGCGCGTGAGCTATGACCCCAAACCCTGGCTGCATCTCAG
>JANPGB010000222.1:0-5918 GCA_031423695.1 Verrucomicrobiota bacterium | reverse complement strand
TCACGTCGTCGGCGCGGTCGTGGCGCTGGCGGAAAAATCCGGCAAGCCGCTGAATCAACTCACGCTCGCGGAACTGCAAGCCATTGATAAAACCTTCGGCCGCGACGCGCTGGGCGTCTTCAATTTGAAAACGGCGATGGCGAAACGGAATCTGACAGGTGCTCCGGGAACGAAGGAAGTCGCGAAGCAACTGGCACGGTGGCGAGAGCAGCTTTCGTGAAATAGAAAATATTGAATTCAAGGTGGTAGCAAAAGCGATCCAACTGCCAAGATATCAACGCCCCAGCCAATCCAGCCCCGGACGGGGCGAAAGAATTCCCTCAGCCGATTCTCTGCCGTCACGGCCGGGGATTGAAATCGTTTTGAACGGCCACCCACGGTTTCACCGTGGGCTATTTTCATCCGCCACTCCGTGGCTGAAGAAACATGAAAAGAACCGCTAGGTGAGTTACCCAGAGCGCACTCCGTTTATCCACCGCTACTCGTGCTGGCCGCGCGTTTGAAACCCTGAAGCCCGCCCCGCGTAAAAAGATTTCCAAACCCGCCGCCACCCAGGGCCACGCACCCGCCTTCCGCGAAATCATCAGTCCGATCCGTTCCGCCCGGCGGCGCGCGTTTCCGGCGGTCCACCCGGAGTGGATCGTCACCGCCCAAAAGTTCGGATCAACCGCAGGACACCGCCGTTACTCGAGGATTTGAAACACGCTCGCAAAGTCGTCGGTCCACAGGGGGATCCTGATGGAATTGGTCCTGGGCGCACTCGCCGCCGAACGGATCTCCGGGGAGTCAAGGCTGGCGGCGCCGCGCGTCAGCAGTATCCACGTGGAGGCGTAATGCCACCAGGTCGGGGGTTCATCCTCATCATCTTCCAGCCCTGCTGCGGCCTCCTTATGATTGATGATCGCGAAATGATAATTGAACTGCCGGGCCAGATTCATCACCACCGGCTCAAGGTCGAGATAACGGTTTGAGATGTGCACGGCGATGATGCCGCCCGGTTGCAGGTGCCGGTTGTAAAGTTCGAACGCCTCGCAGGTCAGGAGATGCACCGGGATCGCGTCGCTGCTGAAGGCGTCCAAGACGAGAAGATCGAATTGCTGCGGCAGTTCGCGTTCGAGCGCCAAGCGGGCGTCGCCCAGCGCGATCTCGACCTTCGCCTGGCAGTTGCTCAGATAGGTGAAGCGGGTGGTCGCCAACCGCCGAACCTCGGGATTGATCTCGTAGAGCCGCATAGTGTCACCCGGGCGGCCGAAGGCGGTGATCGTGCCGGTTCCCAGACCCACCACGCCGACGCGCCGAGGGCGAACGGGCAGAGCCTGCACCGCAAGCGCAAGCCCGCTGCCTTCACCATAGTAAGCGGTCGGCCACCTGGCCCGTTCGGGGTCTGCGAACTGAATGCCGTGCGTGATGCGGCCGTGTTGAAGCAGGAAATAATGAGCCGCCGGATCGTTCCGTTGATACTCGTACACAGCCAGAGTTCCGTAGAAATTGCGCGACCGGGACACGATTGCGCTATTGGACCCATGTGCCTGCATCCATAGCACCAAGGCGAGCACAACCAAGCCCGCGCCCCACCACAGGCAGACCAGCAGCCGCCAGAAACGGAACCTCCGGAATCGTCCTCGCCCGATCCACAGAACCAGAATCACCACCAGTGCGCTCCACATGGCGATCCGCAGGCCTGTGGCGCGGTTGCCGAACAGCGGTGCCTGATGCCTGACCAGCCAGGCGAGCGCCTGATCCAGCCCCCCAAACACCGCCAGCGTGAGCGCGCCAGCCAGCCAGCGCCACGTGCGCCCGCCCTCCCCGGCCGGCTCGCGCCAGCAGACCACCAGGAACAGCAGCCCGCACAGCAGCAGTCCCCAGTGCAGTTCGTAGAAATCCGTGAACAGCAGCGGTGCCCCAAGCGCCACGAACAATCCCCCCAAGGCCCCGCCCGCCGAGATCATCAGATAATACCCGGTGAGTTGACGCGGGTCGGGCCTCAGTCGGTAAAGCTCTCCGTGACATATCATGCAGCAGGCGAACAGCCCCGCCGAATAAATCATCACTTGCGCGCGCAGCGGGGCGTCAGCCCCCGTAAATAAAGCCCAGCACATCGCGACCACCGCCGCAATCAGCGCCAGCGCGGAGGGCGTGCGGCGATACCAGCGCGGGTTGTCAAAGCAGAGCACGAAACTCAACAGATACAGCGCCAGCGGCAGCACCCAGAGGAAGGGGATCACCGCCACCTCCTGGCAGAGTTTGTTCGTCGTCGCCAGCAGCAGCAGGGTGGCGCAGGCGGGCAGCAGCAGCCAGAGCAGTCTGGCGAGACCGGCAGTTTGAGGAATTGGGATGGAAGTTTCCTCGGGGTGTGCCGGCCCGGGTTCGCTGGTCAGATTCGATTTCCACCACTTGGCCGCACAGAAGCCGCAGCCGAGGACGAACGCGGCGAAACCCCAGGCCCAGAGTTCGGCCTGGGCCTTGCGCGTAAAATGCGTTTCGAAAAAAAACGGATAGCTGATCAAGGCAAGCAGCGAACCCACATTCGACAGCGCATAAAGGCGATAAGGCGAAGTGCCAGGCCGGGCGCGGCTGAACCAGTGTTGCAACAGTGGGCCGGTCGCCGACAGCACGAAGTAGGGCAGCGCCAGACACACGGTCAACAGCACGAGAATCTCGCGGTTTGGGTTGCCGTCGCCGCGCGGCTTCCACGCCTCACTCGGCGTGATCTGGACCAACGCCAGCGCCGCGACCAACAGGCACAGGTGAACGAAGACCTGCCACCGCGCCTTCAGAAAGCGGCTCGCCAGATGCGCGTAGGCATAGCCAGCGAGCAGCACAACCTGGAAGAACACCATGCAGGTGGTCCACACACCGGGGCCTCCACCAAACCAAGGCAGGATAAATTTCCCGATCAATGGCTGGACCTGGAAAAGCAGAAACGCACTACTGAAGATCGTCAGCGCATAAGGCAACATGCGGCGGATTCTGTCGAGGCCGTCGGGCAACCGCCAGTTTCGATTGCGCCCCAACCGGCGGGCACCTGAACTGGCAAGGCCCAGCGCAGCCCGCCAGGCCCCGGCCGCTCAAATATTTTCCCCGAGCGTCGGCGGCGGCTGGTAGGTGACTTCCCGTTCCGGCGGCAGCGCGGCGGATTCCGTCGCCAGCACGCGGTAGTTGCGGATTTGAAAGGAAATCTCCCGCCCCTCCTCTAGGCCGAGCTGCGCGTATTCCTCCTTGGTGATGCGGCTGCGCAAAATCAAACCCGACGGCAGCTCGATTTCCAGCCGCAGCATGATGCCCAGGAAAAAGGTCCGCAGCAAAACGCCCCGATACGGAAACAGGGTCAGGTCGCTGGAAAGCTGCACGGCATACGGACGGAAGCCGATGCGCAGCCGCGTGCCGTCCGGCTGGCCGGCGGCGGGAAACTGCAGCTCGCACAGCCGCGCCACGCCGCCGGCCACTTCCGTGTCCAGCACGTTCATCACGCCGATGAAACGGGCGACGAATTCGTTGGCCGGCTGTTCATACACTTCACGCGACGTCCCGATCTGCTCGAGGTTGCCCTTGGAAAAAATGACGATGCGGTTGGACACCTCCAGCGCCTCCTCCTGATCATGCGTGACAAAAATCGTGGTGACGTTCAGGTCGTGATGCAGCGTGACCAGCCACTCGCGCAGCTCCTGGCGGATCTTGGCATCCACCGCGCCGAACGGCTCGTCGAGGAGCAGCACGCTGGGTTTGGACGCGAGCGCGCGGGCGATGGCCACGCGCTGCCGCTGCCCGCCGGAGAGCTGGTGCGGGTAGCGTTTTTCCAGACCTTCCAAGCCGAACAGCTTCAGCAGTTCCGCGACGCGATCCTTGATGTCCGCCGGCTTCCACTTCTTGATCTTCAACCCAAACGCGACGTTCCTGAACACGCTCATGTTTTTGAACAACGCGTAATTCTGGAAAACAAAACCAATGTTGCGCTGCTGCACCGACAGGTCGTTCACGCGCTGGCCGCGAATGAGCACATCGCCGCTCGTGGGCATCTCCAAACCGGCGATCATGCGCAGCACGGTGGTCTTGCCGCCGCCGCTGGGACCCAGCAGCGCCATCAACTCGCCTTCCTTCACGGAAAAGGTGACGCTGTCCACGGCGGCCACCTCGCCGAATTTTTTGCTGACGTTCTTCAGTTCAATGCTCATTGCAAATCCTTGCGCGCCAGGTAGGCGGTCTCCAACTCCGAGGTGGCGACCGGTGCGGCGGACATCTGCGCCCGCGCATGTTCGCGCGCCTGCCGCCATTCCAGAAACGTTTTGACGCCCAGCGTCACCAGCGCCAGCAACGCCAGCAGACTCGCCACGGCGAAGGCCGCCGGGGTTTGGAATTCATTGTTCAAACTCTCGACGCGCAACGGCATCGTCTCCGTCAGGCCGGTGATATGGCCGCTGACGACCGACACCGCGCCGAACTCGCCCATCGCGCGGGCGTTGCACAGGATGATGCCATAGAGCAAACCCCATTTCACGGACGGCAACGTGACGTACCAAAAAGTCTGCCAGCCGTTGGCCCCGAGCGACAACGCCGCCTGCTCCTGTTCCGACCCGGTCGCCTGCATGATGGGAATCAACTCGCGCGCGACGAACGGGAAGGTGACGAAGACCGTGGCCAGCACGATGCCCGGCAGCGCGAAGATGATTTTGAAATCGTGGGCGTCCAGCCACTTGCCGAAAAATCCCTGCAACCCGAACAGCACGACAAACATCAATCCCGCCACGACCGGCGAGACCGAGAAGGGCAGATCAATCAGCGTGATCAGGAGGGACTTGCCCCGGAAATTAAATTTCGCAATCGCCCACGAAGCCGCGAGGCCGAAGATGACATTGACCGGCACGCTGATGGCCGCGACGAGCAGGGTCAACCGGATGGACGCCAGCGCGTCGGGATTTTTCAGCGCCTGAAGATAATGCTCCCAGCCTTTCGCGAGCGCCTGCGCAAAGACGTTGATCAGCGGCAGCAGCAGGAACACCGCGCAAAACAGCAGCGCCACGGTGATGAGCGTCCACTTCACGAACGGCGATTCCTCCGTGCCGCGCTTGGATTTCGTGCGATGCGCCAGGAGATTGCGTTTTACGTTTCCAGCCATATCAGTGTTGGAAGCGGCTGGCCCATTGTTCGAGCAGGTTGATGACGGCCAGCAGCAGGAAGGAAATCACCAGCAGCACGACGGCCAGCGCGATCGCCTCGGTGTACTCGTATTGCTCCAGATGGATGACGATGAGCTGCGGCGCGATCTCGGTCTTGTATTGCAGGTTGCCGGAAATGAAAACCACGGAACCGTACTCGCCAATCGCCCGGGCAAACGCCAGGGCAAAACCCGTCAGCAGCGCCGGAAACAAGGTGGGCGCGATGACGCTGACAAAGGTGCGGAGCCGTCCCGCGCCCAGGGTGGCGGCGGCCTCCTCGACTTCGTGTTCCAGATTCTCCAGCACCGGTTGCAGCGTGCGCACGACGAACGGCATGCCCACAAACGTCAGCGCGATGACCACGCCCAGCCGGGAATAGGCCCCCTCGATTCCCAGCGGCACAAGAAATTTTCCCAGCCAGCCGTGCGGCGCAAACAGGCTGGCCAGCGTCAAGCCCGCCACCGCCGTCGGCAGCGCGAAGGGAAAATCCACGATGGCGTCAATGAGTCGGCGGCCGGGGAATTCGTAGCGCACCAGCACCCACGCGAGGAGGGTGCCGAACGCGACGTTCGCGACGGCGGCGATCAGCGAGGCGCCGAACGTCAGCTCGAAAGCCGCCAGGGCGCGGTCATCGGTGACGAGCTTGACAAAATCGCGCCAGGAAATGGCGCACGCGCGCAGCACCAGCCTCGCCAGCGGGAGCAGGACGATGATGGTCAGAAAAAAGACTGTCAACCCTATGGTGAGGTTGAAGCCGGGCAGCGC
>JANPGB010000221.1:0-13064 GCA_031423695.1 Verrucomicrobiota bacterium | reverse complement strand
TTCACGCCGGGGATGTCCTCCGCGAGCAGCACCGCTTGGATGCCCGGCATCTGGCGCGCGGCCGTGGCGTCCCGTTTTACAATCTTCGCCCGCGCGTGGGGTGAGCAAACGGGCCAGACTTCAAGCATACCGTTCGTCTGGTCGTCGACATACATCGCCTCGCCGGTGACGTGCTTGTGCGCGCTTTCGTGCGGCGGGGTTTTTGCAGGAGACGACGTGAGGAGTCTCTGAATATTTTTGGGTTTTGATTTGAGATCCGTTACCTCTTTTTCAACCGGATCAAAATAAAACTTCCGCAGCAAATTTGCGATCAAGCCGCTGCGATAATCCGCCGAGCCTCGCACGTCCGAAATCGGAGTGAACTCCGTTTGCAAAATCGGCAGCACACTTTGAATGGTTTCCGCGCTCCAAACTTTGCCGAGCAACGCGGCTTCCGTCTTCTTCGCGCGCGCTGGCATGGCCGCCACGCCGCCGTAACTTAGGCGCACATGACGGACAATGTTTTGCGAATCCAAATCCACCACGAATGCGCCCGCCACGGTGCTGATGTCCATCTCGCGGCGCTTGGAGACTTTGAACCACTCGAATTTACGCGTGCGGCCCGATTTGGAAATTCCACGCGGCACGAGGATGGCCTTGAGAACTTCGTTGGTTTGCAAGGCCGTCTTGCGATACGAGACGAAGAATTCGCTGATGGGCAGCGTGCGCTCGCCAGCTTCCGAAGTGAGGATGACTTTCGCGTCCAACGCGAGCAGCACAGGCGCGCTGTCGCCAATGGGCGAGGCAGTGACAACGTTGCCGCCCATCGTGGCGCGATTGCGGATCTGCCGCGACCCGAACACGCGCAGCATGTCGCCAAGCGCGGGGAATTCTTCGCCAAGTTGGTCTTCGATTTGGGTGAGCGTGACGGCTGCGCCGATATGCCAGTCGCTGGCGGTGGATTTGATTTCTTTCAACTCAACTACGGCTTCAGTGGAAATGAGCGTCCGGAATTTGTTGTAGCGCTTCGTGATATCGAGGCCGAGTTCCGTTGCGCCGGCGATGAGACGCGCTTCGGGATTTTCCTTTCGCAAGCGCAGCAGCTCGCCGAGCGACGCAGGGCGGAAGAATTTCTCTCCGGCAAATTCGTATTCTGCCGCACCCAGGTTGGCTTTGTATTTTTTCAGTCGTTCGGAAAAAGCATCATTGCCATTCGTGTCCGCCCGTTCCGATAAAGCTTCCACGGCTGCGTCACGAATCGGCCGATAGCCGGTGCAGCGGCAGAGATTGCCGGCAAGTTGTTCGTCGAGATCTTCCTGCGTGTGGAGGTCGTCGCGGTAGTAGCCCTCGAACATCGAGCAGATGAAGCCGGGCGTGCAATAGCCACATTGCGATCCGTAGCCCTCGGCCATCGTGCGCTGCACCGGATGCATCTGCTTGGAGCAGCCCACACCCTCGACGCTGACGACTTCGCGGTCGGCGAGCAGGCAGACGGGCATCAAGCAGCTGTTCACCGCGCGATACGTCGGCTTGCCCTTCGCGTCGCGCTCGATGATGGCGACGGAGCACGCGCCGCAATCGCCTTCCGCGCAGCCTTCCTTCGAGCCGGTCAGGCCGTTGCCGCGCAGGAATTCGAGCAGCATCGTGTTCGGCGAAACTGCTTCGACGCGAACCGGTTTGCCGTTCAGTGTGAATTCAAATGCACCGGCCATAATCTCTTCTTCGCATCCTAGCTAAAAATTGCGCGGCTGCAACATTTCGTCTGCGGCCAAACCAAAATAGTTCTTGAATGTATGTCTATTGCATATACGTTCCTTCGTGAATGCTCGATCTGCGCGCCATCATCGGATTCGAGTGGGACAGCGGCAACATGGAAAAAAGCCGCGCCAAGCATCAGGTTTCCGTGCGGGAATCCGAGGAATTATTTTTGAACGGGCCGCAAGTTCTGGAAGACGACCGGCACAGCGAGCGCGAGCAACGCTGGCCCGCCTTCGGCCACACCGACGATGGCCGGTGGCTGGCGTCCGCGTTCACGTTGCGGGATGCGCGGTTGCGGGTGATTTCGATCCGGCCAATGAGCCGGCGTGAAAGGAAATGGTATGCCGAAAAAAATCCAATACGTGAAGGAAGCGCGGGCGACTGATTGGGCCGACGCCGATCTGTCCAAGGCGCAACGCGCGGTCTTTCCCAATCTGAAGCCGACGCGCGAGGCGATTTCCCTGCGCGTGCCGACCGTGACGCTCGACAAAGTCCGGCGCATGGCCAACCGCGCCGGTGTGCCCTACCAAAGCCTCATCAACGCCTGGCTCACCGAGCGCGCCGACGAGGAACTGGCGAAAACGGGAAGTTGAATCACAGCAAAGGCATGGACATTTGTTTTGCTTGTGACAAATGCGGACAGCACCTTGTGATTGACGAAGCCGCCGCCGGCCTGACTATCCAGTGTTCTGCTTGCAGCGCGGACATTGTCGTGACGAAACCACACCCGACATCACCCAAACCGAGTGCCGTCCCGACTTATCGAGAACTTTGCGGCCTATCAAGAGACTTGGTTTATGAGCTTCGTGTGGATGAAGCAGTTCGTGTTTGGAAACAAGCCGAGGAAGCGCGGGCACAGGAGAAGGGTTATCAGTTGAGTGAAATGTTCAGGTTTCAAGGTTCAGCCGAGAACGTGCTTGAGCAAGCCAAGTGGGCGGTCAAACAATCGTTACGGCATCTGACGGCAAAGGAAGAAATAGAGGTCATCGGGGCGCTGGTTTGGCAAAAATTGAGCGGGAGCAGCCACAGCGAAGGCTGCAATGAAATGCGCGCAATTTTTATTGGTAGTAATTTGCAGTGGCTGGCTTTTGAAGATTGGTTTCGACGGTTCAAAGAATCACACAGATGGCCTTCGATGTGGAGAATTGACGGCAACGATGAAACTGGCACTTCGGAAGCAGAAGTAATCGCTTTGTATGAGAGCGAGCTAACGAAACCAACTGACGCACTTTTGGCACGGGCCGACCTGAATTAAGCGTGGCAAAAACCTTTGACCCCATTCCCCACCCCTGCTAGGCTGCGCCCCGTGAATTTCAATTTGAACCTGCTGCTTACGAACGCGCTGTTGGAGAAGAGCGCGGCGGCCGGGTTTTAGACGTTCACCAGGAATTTCCACCAACCCACTGCCGAACCGGCGGTGGGTTTTTTGTTTACCTGACCGCCGGACGGCGTTAACAAGAAAGACAACAACATGCTCAAAGACCCGTCTAAAAAATATCGCCCGTTCCCGCCGGTGCATCTGCCCGGCCGGCAATGGCCCAACCGCGTCCTCACCCATGCGCCCCGCTGGTGCAGCGTGGATTTGCGCGACGGCAACCAGGCGCTGGCCGTGCCCATGAACGTCGGCCAGAAGCTGGAGCTTTTTCAGACGCTCGTGAAGATCGGCTTCAAGGAAATCGAGGTAGGCTTTCCGTCCGCGTCGAACACCGAGTTCACTTTTAATCGCCGGCTCATCGAGGAAACGCGCGCGCCCGATGACGTGTGGTTGCAGGTACTCGTGCAGGCGCGCGAGGATTTGATCGAGCGCACCGTGGAATCCCTGATCGGCGCGAAGCGGGTCATCATCCACATGTATAACTCGACCTCGCCCGCGCAACGCCGCGTGGTGTTTGGCAAATCGAAGGACGAAATCAAAGCCCTCGCAGTCAACGGCGCGAAGCTGGTCAAGGATCGGTTGCACCGGCTCAAGGGCACCGAGGTCATGCTTCAGTATTCCCCGGAAAGTTTCAGCATGACCGAGCCGGAGTTCGCCAAGGAAATTTCCGAGGCCGTCATGGACGTGTGGCAGCCCACCCCCGAGCGGAAGATGATTTTGAATCTCCCGGACACCGTCGAGGTCGCGATGCCAAACGTGTACGCGGATCAGATCGAATGGATGTGCACCAACATTCGCAACCGTGATTCGCTCGTCATCAGCTTGCACACGAACAACGACCGCTGCACCGGCGTGGCCGCCACGGAACTGGGTTTGCTCGCCGGCGCGGACCGCGTCGAGGGCACACTCTTCGGCAACGGCGAACGTACCGGCAATCTCGACATCGTCACCGTGGCCCTGAACCACTACATGCACGGGATTGATCCGAAGCTGGATTTCTCGGACATGAATGCCATCCGCGAGGTCTATGAACGTTGCACCGGCATGACCGTACCCGCGCGCCAGCCGTATGGCGGCGAACTGGTCTTCACCGCGTTCAGCGGCTCGCATCAGGACGCGATCAAGAAGGGTCTGGCAGAATGGGAAAAAGGCGGACGCCCAAACTGGGATGTGCCGTATCTCACGATTGATCCGGCGGACATCGGGCGCGAATACCGCGAAGTCATCCGCGTCAATTCGCAGTCCGGAAAAGGTGGCGTGGCGTATTTGCTCGAGAGCGAATTCGGCATCGAACTGCCCAAGGACATGCAACGCGAGTTCGGGCCGATCGCCAACGACGCGGTCGACCGGCTCGGCCGCGAGGTCAGCGGCACGGAATTAAAGGCGATGTTCTGGCGCGAATACATCGAACGCGCGCAGCCCTGGCAGTTGCAGGGCTTCGAAACCGAAAGCAAAAACGGCGTCGTGAAATGCCGCGCCCGCCTGACTCGCAACGGCCAGCCGGTGGAATTTTCAGGCGAAGGCAACGGCCCGCTGGCCGCGCTCGTCCACGGTTTCACCCAGGCCGGGGTGCCGCGCTTTGAAATCTCCAACTATAGCGAACATGCTTTGAGCTCCGGAGAGACAGCCGCCGCCATCGCCTACATCCAGATCAAAACTGGCGAGGGCAAAACCAAGTGGGGCGCCGGCGTTGACACCAACATCGAACTGGCTTCCGTCAAGGCCGTCCTCAGTGCGCTGAACCGGCAGTGAGCCGGGCGCCCGTTCCGCCACCCTCAACATGACCCGCATCAACCTCGCTACGTTCATGGGTGCGGCCCTGCTGTTGTTAGCGCCGCACCCGCTGTGCGGCCAGCCCTCAAACCCGCCGGCAGCGGTCCGGCCGGCGAACCCCACGTTGACGGCCCTGACGAATCCGGCGGCGCGGTTCCCGCCCGGCTCGCTCGGTGAATTGATTTACACCAACTTCGTTGACCACACCAACGGCAGGAGCATGGAGATCTGGAACACGTATGTGCTGCCGACCAATTTTCCCGCGGGCTATTTCCCCGCCGGTCAACTGCCGGCCCAAACCCGGCCCTTGCTGGCGTGGAATACGAACTGTCTGTTCTGGGGCATGAAAGGTCAGACCGCGCTTTCGCAATGCTGGACGTCACAGGGCGGCCGGGGCCAGGTGCCGGTCACCGCGTTGACCCGCCGGCACGGCTATGCGCGCGGGCATTCGATGGGCAACGCGGGCCTCACCGATCATTTCAACGGTCAGCGCGTTTATTTCTGCACGACCAACAACGAGGTCGTCGAGGCCGTGGTGCTGGATGCGCTGGTGCAAATTGGCAAGGGTTATGATTATTGCCTCCTGCGGTTCGCGAAGGATCTGCCGCCCGGCATCGAGCCGATGCGGGTGGCCGACGGGAAGGCGGTCGCTGAAAAATATCCGCCCGGGCCGCCGGGACGCTGGGTTTTGTTCCAGACCGAACAAGGCGGAAGCGTGTCGGCCAATATGCCCCCCTTCATCTGCAACACGTGGAAAAGTGGCGACAGCGGTTCGCCCAACCTGCTGCCCTTGCCAGGCGAACTGGTCTTTTACAGTGGACGCTCCACCTCCGGGGCGAGCCAGCAAATGCAAACAGACCTCGACACGCTGTCGCGCCGCGCCGGACTGGACCCCGCGAAATATCAGCTGCAATGGCTGGATCTGGCGGCCTTCCCGGTGCCGAAGTGAAAGCTCGGAAAATTGCAGCGCCGCGCTGATACGAGGTTGAAACTTGATCGAACTTTCTCCAGCTCCGCTTTAGCGGCAGGGCGCGGCAGCGGCCCGGCTTGGGATGCCGGTCTTAATCCTCCCGGACAAACACCAAGTCCATCCCCGGCCCGGAAACCGAGAGGCGGTCGCCCGCAATGTGCGCCGCCATTTCCTGAGTCTTGCCCTCGGCCGTCAGGCTGAGCGAGTAACTGTCCCCGGAGCCTTTCCACTGCCCTTCCATTTTTTGCAGATCGCCAGAGGTCGCGCCCGCCGTCATGCGCGGCATGTTCTTCAAGAACACCTGCTGTTCCGGGGTCGCCACAAAACTGGTGCGGGAAAAATTCGAGGCCAGCCAGCCCTTCCATTTTCGCATCTCGGTGGCCGGCAAGTTCGGCTTGGCTTTGCGCAACTGCAACACGGAGGCGTTGAGATCAAAATCCCAGCGGCCGAGAATCTTCTCGTCAAATTTCTGGGAAACCCCGTTGGTCAGAAATGCCTGCAAATCCTGGAGATTCGGCACCACGGTGTCTTTGATGGTCTTTTGCAGGTCGGGGTTCTGCACCATGGCTTGCACCTTGGGATAGTTGAGCAACTCGGCAAGCGACGCCTGCTTCTGGCGCAGCTCCGCAAATTGCATGTCGCTCCCCAGGTCCTGAAACTCCGGCCGCTCCGCCAGCCCCAGGAACGCGGGATACCGCGCCAGTCGCGCTTCCAGCAGGGGATGATGATAAACCAGCCCGACCACGTCGGCCGCTTGGTAAAACTCGGGGGGATTCCGGTCCAGCGCCCGCGCCACCCCGGACATGCCGGAGCCCTGCAGATCCTGACCCAACTGGTTGACCAAGCGCACTGACTTTGGATCCGATTCCGGCGTCGCCATCTGATAGGTCCAATAGCTGAGCGGGAAAAGCGCGGTGATCGCCAGGATAAAATACGCCGCCCCGTTGACCAGCCCCAGACACAAGCCCAGCCGGTGGTTCAACCGCTCCCACAAGACCAGCCGCAGATCGCCCGTGTTGTATTTGTAATGCACCTCCACCTTTTGATGCACCACCAGCGCAACCACTTTGAAAATGGCCAGGACGATGAGGAACACCACCAGCGGCGGAATCAGCCAGAGCAGCACCGGGCTTTTCACACCCATGGCGGAGAGCAGCGGCTTGATCGCGCCCGACAACGGTGCAGCCAGCAGCGCGCCCACCAAAATGCCGGCAAGCGAAAACGCCACGCGAATCGCGCCCTGCCGATAACCGAGTCCCGCCAGCGAGGCCAGGAGCAAAAGAGCCAACATCCAAATGGTCATGAGCAAGAGTTAGAGATTTGCCTGCCGAATTGCACGCAGAAAATCATTCGGCTGGGATGCCGCCGCCTGGACGCTGGCGGACGAATCCTTGAATTACGTGATTCACAAACCCATTTCGACAATCTAGCCTTCCCTTGTTCATGAAGCGTCCGCTGGCATGGGTGGCGTTCAGTTACGGAGGTGGGTTGCTGCTGGCAGAATATGTTCAACCACCCCTGCCCGCCTTATTTTCCTGCGCCTTGGCCCTGGCTTTGGCGGCAATCCTCCTGGGCCGCTCCCGATATGTCCTGCTCTGGCCGCTCATCGTGTGCGCCGGCTGGACCAACCTCGTCGGGCGCACGGCGGTCATCTCTCCGCACGACCTCCGCATCATCCAAAAGGACGCCGCAGAAATCGTCAGCGTCCGGGGCACGTTGATCGAAACTCCGACTCAACGGGTTTACGTGCGCGACGAGCAGGAAAGCTGGCGGACCATGGCGCGAGTCAAGGTGACGGGCCTGCGCACAGGCGGCGTCTGGCAGCCGGCTTTCGGGAAAATCGTCGTCGTGAACGCCGGCGTGTTACCGGGGAATTACTTTGACGGCCGGTTGGTGGAAATCACCGGCGTGCTTGCGCCCCCGCCTGGGCCGCTGGCGGAAGGGCTGTTTGATTTTCGGACCTATCTACGGCGGCAGGAGATTTATTTTCAGTTCAAAACCGAATCCTCGAACGACTGGCGGGTGCTTGAACCGGCCAGCGTCACGGCGCCGCTGGCCGACCGCTTTCGCGCCTGGGCGCGGCAGGCGCTGGCACTCGGCATGCCGGTGGAAGACGAGTCGTTGCAGTTGGAACGGGCGCTGACGCTTGGCGACAAGACCGTCATGACGGAGGAGGTCTCCGAACCGTTCGTTCGCGCCGCGACCTATCACATTTTTGCCGTGGATGGCTTGCGCATGGCCATCATCTTCGGAATTTTTTTCTCGCTGTTCCGCGTGCTCGGCCTGCCGCGCGCCGCGTGCGGCTTGGTGCTGCTGCCGTTGATCTGGTTTTACACGGCGCTGACCGGCTGGCCCGCCTCCGCCATCCGCGCGACCGTGATGCTCTCGGTCATCATCCTTGGCTGGGTTTTGAAACGGCCCAGCGAACTGCTCAACTCCCTGTTCGCCGCCGCGCTCATCATTCTGGTCTGGGATCCGCAGCAGTTGTTTCAGGCTGGCTTTCAGCTCTCCTTCCTTGTGGTGCTTTGCATCATTCTGGTGATGCCGGCGTTTGAGGTCGTTGGCCAATGGCTGCTGAAACCCGATCCGCTGCTGCCGGAATCACTGCGGCCACGCTGGCGGAAGCTGCTTGATCCACCCGCGCGCTTCCTGCTCGACCTGCTGTTCGTGTCCCTCGCGGCGTGGCTGGGTTCCATTCCGCTGGCCGCCGAATATTTTCACATTGTCACGCCGGTCAGCGGACCGGCGAATGTCGTGGCCGTGCCGTTGTGCGCGCTCGTGCTGGTGAGCAACTTCCTGAGTCTGCTGCTCGCCGGCTGGCTGCCGGGAGGCGCGGAAATCTTCAACCACGCCGGCTGGTTGCTCATGGAGGCCATCCGCCTCAGCAGCGCGTGGTTTGAGCAATGGCCCGCCGCCTATTATTACGTCGCGGCTCCCAGCCTGTTCTCCACGGTTTTTTATTACGTCGCACTGATTGGCGTTTTCACTGGCTGGCTGTTTCAACCCCGCTGGCGCATCTGGAAAATTGCGGGTTTCCTCCTCGCCTCGGCCCTGTGGTGCCTCCAATGGCAGCGCGAATATTCCACCAGCCGGTTGACGGTCCTGCCCTTGAGCGGTGGCAGCGCCGTTTATTTTGATGCGCCGGGCAGCAAGAATGACCTGCTGGTGGATTGCGGAAACACCAACGCGGTTGGGTCCGTGATGAAACCTTTTCTGCGCGCGCAAGGCGTCAATCAATTGCCCCGTCTGGCGTTGACGCATGGCGACCTGCGGCACGTCGGCGGCGTCAAACTGCTGGCCAGCCTTTTTCCGATCGGACAACTCAACACCAGCTCCGCGCGTTTTCGCTCGGCGGTTTACCGGTCGGCGCTGCAGGAATTTTCAACCCGCCATCACGAGGTGAATCGCGGCGACTCGCTCGGCGGCTGGACGGTGTTGCATCCCGATCCCGCCGATCATTTCGCCGAAGCCGACGACGGCGCGCTGGTTCTGCTGGGCAAGTTTTCCGGCACACGGATCCTGCTGCTGTCCGATCTGGGGCGTCCGGGCCAAGACGCCTTGCTGGCACGCAGTCCCGATCTGCACGCGGAAATCGTGATCACCTGTCTGCCGGAACAAAGCCAACCGCTTAACGAGGTGCTACTCGACGCGATCAAACCGGAACTGATCATCATCGCCGACTCCGAGTTTCCAGCCCTCAAGCGGGCGGGTGCGAATCTACGCGAACGGCTGGCGCAGCGAGGAGTGCCGGTTCTCTACACCCGCGACACCGGAGCCATCACCCTTTCACTGCGTCAAGGTCGCTGGCAAACAACTGCCCAGAACATGGTAAGTTCCAAGTGAAAATCCCCTGTCCCCAGTGCTGACGAATACTCCGCAACACAGCACCAACTGGAATGTTTGTTCCCACTCCTCCGCCAATCGAGGCCAGGGAGTTCGTCATCACCGTTCAAGGGTATGCGTCAGCCCTGCGATTTCCCTGCCAGTGCCTTGACCACCGCGTCCACCGTCAGACCGTGCAACCGGAGGGTTTTGTGCCGTGAAGTCTGACCCCGCACCAATTCCACCTGGCCGCGCGCGCAATCAAATTTGTCCGCGAGCAGTTCGATCAGCGCCTGATTCGCCGCCGCGTCCACGGGCGGGGCGGTGACCTGGATGCGCAGCTCGTCGCCGAGGGCGGCACCGATTTCATTCCTCGACGCGCGCGGCTGCAATTTCACGGCCAGCAAAATACTGTCAGCCTGCACGCGGAGATAACTTGGAAGTTCAGCGTTCAATTCGCGCAAGACTAAATCAACGCTCGCCGGCCGCCAGCACGGTTTGTAGATTCGTCGGCAGCAAACATGCGCCCAACCCGCCAATGAATTTAGATGCCCACTCGCTGTTCGCCTCGCTGCTCTGGGGTTCCATCGGCTTGGGCTTTGCCATCTTCGGCAAAAAACAAAGCGAGCCGGTCACCTTGTTTGGCGGCATTGCGCTGGTGGCGGTTTCCTATTTTATCGAATCGGCGCTGATCATGTCGCTCGTCAGCGCGGGGCTCATTGCCGCAATTTTCTGGCTGCGCGGACGCTGGTAAGTCAGGCCCCGACCGAATCGCGTTCCTCCGGAGAAAGCATTTTCCAAGTCCCAGGCGCAAGCGAGCCCAAGACGTAGCGCCCGATTCTCATCCGCACGAGCCGCAAGGTCGGATGCCCGATGGCGGCGGTCATGCGGCGCACCTGACGGTTTTTTCCCTCGATCAACTCCAGTCCGATCCAGCAATCCGGCACCGTCTTACGAAATCGGATCGGCGGCACGCGCGGTGGCATGACGGGCTGCGGCTCCAGCATCCAGGCGCGGGCCGGCAAGGTCTCGCGGTTTTGAACCACCACGCCCTGCCCCAGCTGGCGCAGTGCCTCGGCGGTGGGAATGCGTTCGACCTGCGCCCAGTATTCGCGTTCGTGCGCGTTTCGCGGATGGAGGAGCTTTTGATTTAACTCCGCCTCGTCGCTCAAGAGCAGCAACCCTTCCGAATCCGCGTCGAGCCGGCCGATGGGATAGACTCCCTTGGGAAAATCAAATTCCGCGAGCGAGCGGTTGGGCGAACCATCCGCAGTGAACTGCGACAGCACGCCATAGGGTTTGTTGAAGGCAATCAGCATCCGGAGCCGGGCGGGAATTTCCGCCGCATCACTTTTTGCCGGCGGTCAAAGCCGCCTCGCAACGGTTGACGATTTCGACGCGCTTGAGTTCAACCTTGCTCTCCGCCTTGCCGAAGTTGGGTAACGCCGATGGGGCCAGGTAAATCGGCGCGTCTTTCCGGAGCGGCAGAATCTCCAGCCGCAGATCGGCTCCGGCAAGCTCGCTGGCAAAGCGCCGCAGGCCGAGGTCGAAATAATTTCCGTAGTAGAAATCATCCTGGATGAGGCGGCCGTTCAAAGTCACGCGCGCAACATCGCCGACGTAATAGAAGCGCAACATCGGATCATGCGTGAAATCAATTTTCTCCGGCAGGCGGATCTGCCAGACCGCCGCCTCGGAAAAATCCGCGTCGTCCGGCGCGAGCGCGAGGGCATTCTTCCCCTTGCTCGTGGGCAGCTGCCGCAGTTTCCCGGCAGGCTTGAGCTGCTCCGTCTCGGCCTTGAAGGTCTTGAGCCGCAGCACCGGCAGATTGAAGCGCGTGAAAAGCCCGTCGCGGACCATGCCAAGCCTGTTGGACTCCAGCATCACCGAGGCAGGGGCGGGAAACATTTCTACGTTCAGAAAGTCCGGCTTGTTCGCCACGAGCCGCAGCCGCTCGCCGTCGAACAGCAGGGCGTCGCGGCAAAGAAACACGCGCTCACTGCCGGCCCATTCGCCTTTCCACAAGGTGAGCGACGCGGCCTGATCCAGCAGGACGATTTGAAATTTTTTGCCGTTCTGCGTTTCCACGCGGATGGCCGCGGACGTGCCGGGATTCACCTTCAGGACGGAGATTCGTCCCTTCTGCTTGTCCAACCGTCCGCCAGGAGCCACGACTTTGTTCTCATCGCCAAAAACAAACTCCGACGGCACGCCGGGAGTTTGCGCAAAAAACACCGTTCGGCTGCCCTCACCATCAACGTGGCAGATCGGTTGCGCGGTGGCGTAGAGCAGGTTCAACCCGCCCAGATCAAAGTTAAACGGCCAGAAGAAACACGCGTCCGCCGGCACGTTGACCGGACGCTCCGGGAAAACCAAGGTTTCGCCGGGAAGTTTCAAGGTGAACTGGACGTTCGATTTCACGGCCAGCGGGTGCAGCCGCTGATAATTGTTCACAAACACAATTCCGCCGTGGCCATCCGAGCGCACCACCCAGCGGAGCATGTTTGTTTCCTGACGCTTCGTGGGCCGCACTTCCGGCAGCGTCGTCGTCATGCCGGCGAGCGCCGGGCCGAAGTCGCGCAGGAAAAGATGCATGCGCCGGAGCAGATGATACGGCGGATTCACCTGGCCGAACTCGCCGAGCGGCGCCTGGAAGTCATAGTTCTTCACCGGCAGATCGTTGGGGTAACTGGTGGCCTGCGATTCGTTGAGCGTGGAGAGTTTGCCCTCGGGATTGCAGCCGCCGTGATACATGTAATAGCCGGGCAGATTATTGCCGGAGCCAAGATGAATCAGCGCCAGCGAAAGGCTGTCGAGCGGATTGATGAGGACGCGGCGATGATACGAGCTGACCATGCCGCCGAGAATTTCGCAGGCGAGATAAGGGTATTTCAAAACGTCGGCATCATCCTGCGCCTTGCGTTTGCCGAGTTGATCCGCGCCGATGTCCGCGTCGGTGCGCAGGCTGGAGAAAAGAAACTTCGACCAGTTGTCGCCGGGCATCGGCTCGATGCTGCGTTCCCAAAAACCATCCACATAACTGCCGAAGAGCGGCGCCATCTCGCCGAGCGGCATCGGGGTCTTCAAGTTCGGCCAGCCGGTGCGCGTATAGAGCGGCACGTCGAGACCGGCGTCCACCGCGATTTTTTTCAACGCCAACAGATACGACGCGGGGCCGTAGAATTCGTTGTCGAGCTGGATGCCCACAACGGGGCCGCCGTCTTTCCACAACAGGCCGTGAAGCTGCTTTGCAATTTCGCCGTAGAGGATTTTCACCTTGCTCAGAAAGCGTTCGTCCTCCGTGCGCGGCTTGTACTCTTTTTGTTTCGCGACCCAGTCGGGCAGCCCGCCGTTGCGGACTTCTCCGTGACACCACGGTCCGCAACG
>JANPGB010000220.1:0-7928 GCA_031423695.1 Verrucomicrobiota bacterium | reverse complement strand
GAAGACGGCAGCCCCTCAACCAGGCTGCCGCCCAACCCACAACCCACAACCCAATCGTACCTTGGCGCGGCCATGCAAAGATTTATTTTGCAGGCGCACTGCTGAAAGGATTGCCCGATAATTTGGCGCAGACAATACCTCGAACGAGGTATTGGGCTGCTTCGAAGGTGGTGCTATCAAGAGGCGAATGAACACTCGCAACACTCGCTCGCTCATTGCTCGACGTCGCTTCTTGTTACAGGCGGCCTTGTTCAGCTCGGCTCCGTTTATTCTTCCCAGTTGGTCGGCGCAGACCCGACCGGGAAACCGGATCACGCTTGGATTTATCGGCCTGGGCGTGCAGGGGCGGGGGCTGTTGAACAATTTTTTGAGGAAGGACGGAGCCCAGGTGGTGGCCGTGTGCGACGTGGACGCGAACCGGCGGGAGGATGGTCGTCAGCGTGTGGACACCCATTACGCGAAGCAGACCGACAGCGGTTCCGGCAAGGGTTGCATGGTGTTTGAGGATTTTCGTGAACTGCTGGCGCGGCCTGACATTGACGCCGTGGTGATCGCCACGCCGGACCACTGGCACGCGGTGATCACCATTGCCGCCGCCGAGGCCGGCAAGGACATCTATTGCGAAAAGCCGTTGAGCAAGTCCGTGCATGAATCGCGCGCGATGGTCAGGGCGGTGCGCAGGCATCATCGGATTTTGCAGGTTGGTTCAATGCAGCGTTCCATGCGCGAATTTCGGGTGGCTTGCGAACTCATCCGCAACGGGACGCTGGGAAAAATTGATCGTGTCGAAGTCACCGTCGGCGGTCCGGCCAAGCCCTGTGATTTGCCGGAGGAAGCGGCGGAACCGGGTTTGAATTGGGATCTGTGGCTCGGTCCGGCGGCCCGGCGGCCGTACAACTCGATTCTCAGCCCGCGGGGCGTGCACAACAACTACCCCAACTGGCGGCACTACCGCGAATTTGGCGGCGGCGCGGTGACGGATTTTGGCGCGCACCATTTTGACATCGCGCAATGGGGGTTGGGCATGGATGCGTCTGGCCCGGTGGAAATCCTTCCGCCGACGGATTGGCAGACGGCGCAGAACGGTGTCCGGATGCGCTACGCAAACGGGATTGCCCTGCTGCATGCGCCCGGCAAAAACGACATCACCTTTTTTGGGCAGGACGGCGTGGTGCAGGTGGATCGCGGTCGGATCTCCGTCACCATCGGAGGTCGAAGCATTGAAAAGGGTGAGATGCCCTTGCGGGACCAGTTGGATCGCATTGAGAAAGAATTTCTGCCGAATCCAAAGGTAAAACTCTACCGCAGCGCCGATCACCTGGCCGATTGGCTTGCGGCCATCAGGAGCCGCAAGCAACCCATTTGCGATGTCGAAACCGGCGCGCGCACCGCCACGGTCTGTCATCTGGTGAATCTGGCGTACTATCATGGGCAACCGATGAAATGGAATCCCGCGCGCGAGAAATTCACCGGCGGCACCGGCGATGAAAGCTGGATTGATATTCCACACCGCCCCGAGTGGAAAGTGGTTTGATCTTTTGCGACTGCTCGGTCAAAGGCACTCTGCGCAGGATACCTCTTTGGAGGTATAGGTTCGGTCGCGCAATTTTGCTAGGCTGCGCTTGCAATACCTCCTTCCCGCGATGGTTCCAACGAAAGGCGGCCAACGGTTATTGTCAAGCTATGGTCAAGCGTATAGAGCCCCATGCCGAGCGTGGCGGAACCCTCCACCGTGTTTTTGGTTCTGGGCACCCCCATCCTTTGCCGGGCACCAATCTGCGGCGTGGCTTTACCCTGATTGAGCTGCTTGTAGTCATTGCGATCATTGCGATTCTCGCGGCGATGTTGTTGCCGGCGCTGAGCAAGGCAAAGGTGCGCGCCTATCGCATCACTTGCATGAACAACACCAAGCAGCTCACGCTCGCCTGGATTATGTATGCGAGCGATGACGGCGACAAGTTGTTGGGGTCCTTGCCCTGGATGACGGTGTCGGTGGACGACCCGGCCAGTGATGATTTCGTTGATCGCTTCCAACGCCTCAAAGACCAGCCCTTGGGCCGTTACCTGGGTGGCAATGTGAAGGTGTATCAATGTCCCGGGGATCCGAGGAAAAGCACACTGGTCGGTTACACTGGAATGCCGGCGTGCCGCAGCATTTCCATGAACTGCTATATGCAGAGGACCTGGACTGCGGGCTACTTCGAATACAAGAAAATGTCCGATTTTGTCCGGCCCGGCCCGGCCAATACCTTCGTCTTCCTCGACGAAGGCTGGGGCAACAACCTCGGCTCCTTTTGCACCGACATGGATACCTACGATCCGAACGACATGCCCGGCAAGCACACGACGGATGTGCCCGCTTCCTACCACGACATGGCCGGGAGCTTCTCCTTTGTCGATGGGCACTCGGAGATTCACAAGTGGCGGGATGACCGGACGGCATTGCCCCGAGGGTGGGGTTGGAGGTGCCCGAACAACGTGGACATCGATTGGGTGCAATCGAAGAGTTCTGCCAAGATTTTGCGGCCGACTCGTTGATGAACCAACCCAATGAACAAATCCACTGAACCAGCCAACTTTGAGGCGCGCGCCTTCACGTTGGTCGAACTGCTCGTGGTGATCGCCATCATCGCCATTTTGGCGGCGCTGTTGTTGCCGGTGCTTTCAAAAGCCAAAGCCAGGGCGGCCAGCCTACAATGCGTGAACAACTCGAGGCAGTTGACCATTTGCTGGCACCTTTATGCGAATGACAACAATGACAAGCTTGTTCCGAACTGGATATTAGGCGGCAGCGGTCTCGCGGCGCCGGAAGCCTGGATCCAAGGCGTCGTCAGTATCATGCCCGACGCCACCAACCCCGCTTTTATCCGGAACGGCGCCTTGTTCACTTACAACAAGTCATTGAGCATTTACCTATGTCCCGCCATGCCCGGCACCCCGGCTCCGGCTGGCGTCGCCGCCAGCCGATTGGTCCGGGCATTTTCCATGAGCTCGCGCATGAACGGGGGCGACGGGACCGAAACTTCCTCGGGCGGAGCGGTGGCCAACGTTGCCGGGGCCATGGGGCCGTATAAGATGTTCAAGAAACTCAGCCAAGTCCGGGGGCCGGGCCCCTCCGATGCGCTGGTGTTCATGGATGAGAGCCTGAACACGCTGGACGACGGCATTTTTTTTATTTCCGTCACGGCCAGTTTGCCCGCCGGCGGGGTGTCCTGGCAAAATGCCCCCACCGCCCGGCATTCCAAAGGAGCCACCTTGTCGTTTGCCGATGGCCACGCGGAACATTGGAAATGGCGGAGCATAAGCACCGAGCTTTCCTATTACGCCAATGTTGCCAATCTCAGTGATTACGCTGACTTCCTTCGGGTGCAAAAGACTATCGCGCAATGAGGTTAACCCTGAAACCTTCGACCGGGTCGTGCGGATCAGCAGATCCCCAAGGCTTCACGTTGATCGAACTGCTGGTGGTGATCGCCATCATTGCCATTCTGGCGGCGTTGCTTCTGCCGACTGTGGCCAAAGCGAAAGTCAGGGCGCACCGTGTCATGTGCATGAACAACACCCGGCAACTCACCCTGGCCTGGATCATGTATGCGAGTGACAACCGCGACCGATTGCTCGGCTCGGCTGCCTGGATGAGCGTGGATGTGGGTGATCCAGCTTCCGACTCATTCATTGATCTTTTCAAACGTCTCAAAGACGAACCTTTGAGGCGTTATCTGGGCGGCAACATCAAAGTGTATCAATGTCCCGGCGATCCCCGCAAAAGCACCCATCCTTTGTTTGCCGGTACGCCGTGCTGCCGCACGATTACGATGAACATTTATTTCGACTATGATGGCTGGACCCCGGGCTACCTGGTTTACCGGAAAACGTCCGACCTGAACCGGCCCGGATCGGCGAACACCTTTGTCTTCCTCGATGAAGGGTTGAGCATCAACAACGGTTTGTTTGGTACTGACATGGACACCTACGATCCAAATGACATGGCCAACAAGCACACCACCGATGTGCCCGCGCCGTATCACGACAACGCGGGAAGTTTCTCGTTTGCGGACGGCCACTCGGAGATTCACAAGTGGCGCGATCCGCGGACGGCGCTGACCACCGGCTGGCCCTGGTCCTCCCCCAACAACGTGGACATTGACTGGCTGCAATCCAAGAGTTCGGCCAAGATTAACCGTTCGACTCGCTGATCGGGTCCGATTGTTTTGCGAAGGCACCAGCCGCAACGTGCCGGACAACTGGCGCGTCAGGTTCCACCCTGATGAAACGGTTCGGATTGCTGGCCATGATCGCCGACCTGCCGCCTCCCGGGTTGTTAAATACCAAAAGGAAACGGTGAGACGCCGCGTCATACCTCCTTTGAGGTATATGACCGCCGGCCGGTTCGTGCTATAGTTTTTGCGTAATTACATTTGCGTTTCGATGCTGCGCGGCACTTAATCGGCAAGCCTTTTCTATGATGAACAAACACCTAGCCTCCTGGGGAGCCTTGATCCTTTGCGCGCTGCTCTTTTGGGGCTGTGGGCCGACCGATCCTGCGCAAACCAAGTTTCAGGAGACTAAAACCAAGGCGGAGCAGGGTGATGCGAAGGCACAATGCAGCCTTGGGTTCATGTATATTGACGGTCAGGGCGTGGCCAAAGACCATGCCGAAGCGGTCAAATGGCTGCGCAAAGCAGCGGACCAAAACAATGCCGAGGCCCAATACAACCTGGGCGGCGCTTACGCCAGCGGCTCGGGGGTGGCCCGGGATGACGCGGAAGCCCTGAAATGGTTTCGGAAAGCGGCGGAGCTGAATAACCCGGATGCCCAGTTCAATCTCGGCGTGGCCTATGCCCAGGGCGGCACCGTGCCCAAAGATCTGGCTGAATCGGTGAAATGGTTCCTCAAGGCGGCCGAACAGAATCATGGCGAAGCCCAGTCCAAGCTCGCCTACATGTATGCCTCCGGCACTGGTGTGATGCGGGATCCGATCCAGGCCCATGCCTGGTGGAATGTGGCGGCGTCCAATGGCGATCCCGATGCCCTAAAAAATATTTCCACCCTGGAAAAAGAGATGGCGCCTCAACAAATGAACCAGGCCGTCACGCTCGCCCATCAGATCTCCGCCCGCTTGAACCCTAAGAAATGAACCGCTGAACCCGCTTCTCCCTCCTATTCCATTTATGAAACCAAGCCCCCTTCTTCGAACTGAATTTTCCGGCCGGCCCGGCCATAAGGATGCAATCCCTCGTTGCGAGACTGTGGCACCGCGCAAGACTTCACCTGCCTGCCCATGCTGGCCGGCAGTCGGCGCGGGCTTTACGCTCATTGAACTGTTGGTGGTGATTGCCATCATCGCCATTCTCGCCGCGATGCTTTTGCCAGCGCTGAGCAAGGCCAGAATCAAGGCCCAGATGGTTTATTGCATGAACAACTCCCGCCAGCTCACGCTGGGCTGGATTATGTATTCCGGTGATAACCAGGAGAGGTTGCTGAGCGCCCTGGGCTGGGTGCCAGACGTTGTGAGCGTTCCGGACAGTCCTGAATTTATCGACCTCTTCGATCATTTAAAGGAGGGGCCGTTGAAACCCTACATCGGCAGGACCATCAAGCCCTACCAATGTCCCGGGGACACTCGGCGGAGCACCTTGTCGGGCCACGTCGGTGAGCCGTGTTGCCGGAGTTACTCCATGAACAACTGGATTGGACATTATGGTCCCCGGGGCGATTCTCCTGTTTTTTTTGAGTTTAGAAAGTCAACCGACTTTGTCCGCCCGGGCCCGGTGAACACCTTCGTGCTGCTGGACGAAGGGCTGGCCATCAACGACGGCTGGTTTATGACCACCATGGCGGGCTATGATCCGCATGATCCTTCCCAGCAAACCGGCTGGAGCGATGCGCCCGGTTCCTGGCATGACAGGGCTTGCGGTTTTTCGTTCGCGGACGGTCACTCCGAGATCCACAAATGGAAACAATACGATCAATTGAAAAATGTTTCACCCTCCGCGGCGGATGTGGATTGGATGGAATCCAAGACCACCGCCAAGGTGGACCGGCCCACGCGTTAATCTGGCCATTATTCCACTCTAACTCGTGAAAAGAACCAGCTTTATCAGCCTTCCGCCGACCAGGAAAGCCAGCGCTGGCCCGGCTCCGGGGTTACTCCCCTATACCTCCTTTGAGGTATGGACAGTTTGCATGGTTCTGATAAAACTAGTGCATCAATCCTAATTGTGATGCGACAAAAGCCCCTTGGGGGTTGATGTCGATGACCGGTAAATAAAAATAGAACGTGTAGAAAACTAAAGACGGCAAAATCAAAAATAATCAATGTGTTCCTCCACCCTTTCACCCGCAAACCAGCCAGAATAACCACGGAGCCTCAAATGAACCCTAACATCCCAAACATCAAACAAAGTATGCAATCCCTGTTTCATAAAACATACCAGATAGCCTCAAAGCCAGGTGCCTTTCTCCTGACCATCGCCGTGATGGTTTTGGGAATCTTCAGCGCTTCCGCCGCCTTAACCCCCTACTCGTGGATGCGGATGACCACCCTCAAGTCCCCGGGCCTCGACGTCAGCGGTAACAACCATCCCATCCCGGGCGGTTTTACCGGCAATGGTGAATCGCCGGGCGGCACGATGCCCGTCGTGGATAACATCTGCGTGGGTGGGCCGCTGGGACCGGACGGTGTCTTCAGCAGCTTTTCGATTCGTTCCCGTGCGAACCGCCCCTTCGACAATGGGACGTCCGGCGGGACGGGCGGGGGCAACCAAGGCTGTCTCTTTGAAGAGCCTTTTCCGGTGTCGGCGCAAAACTATGCAGGTGCCACCAAAACAAATCAGAGCGCTTGGGGCAATCTTTTCCAAACCAATACCGACTGGGTGGTCGAGTGCTGGGCCTTGCCGGAACGCTTTGGTGGAGGCAGCGGCGTGGCGCCAATCTTCTACACCGGTTTGAACCGGAACAACCGCAGTGTCGGCGGGCAACAAGGGGTAATCATCGAAGCCATCAACGGCACCGCCCGCTCAAATCAGAGCCTGAATGATGGATCTTCCTACCTGCGGTGCCATGCCGTATGTCCGCCGAATCAGGTGGACACGAACGGCCTGACGCAGGATTTCTACATTGGTCCTCCGGTGCTCTGGAAAACTCCGACCAACGCCGAGTGGATGCATATTGCCGTGGTGCGGGATACAGTCGCTGGCACGGTTGCCTGGTACACCAACGGCGTGATGGTGGCGTCCACAAACATCTCGCGGGTTTGCTATACTAATTATTACGCCAGTCCCGGATTTGCGGGCGGCCAGGATGAAGGCTTTGACCACACGGTGCCGGACATTAACGGCAACTTGGGCATCGGCATGGATGGTGGTGCCCGGCCCTTCGAAGGTTACATGGCCGAGTTGCGCTGGTCCTATTTCAGCCCGGGTCAATTCTCCACGACCAACCTGCTCACCCGGCGCGCCGCTGCCGGTAGTTCCACGGTGTGGTACGGCCCGGTCGTTTCCAAGAATCCCGACAACATCACCGTTTGGACGGGTGGCGCAGCCCCGTTTACGCTGTTCCCCGGGACTGATACGACCCTGACCTATCAGTGGCAGCGTTTCAGCGGCAGCTGGGGTAACATCTCTGGCGCAACCAATGTGAACTATGTTCTGGAAAATGCGCAACTCGCCGACAGCGGCGCGCAGCTCCGCTGCATTCTCACCAAGCCGGCCAATGGGCTGAGCGCGACCAGCAGCGTGGCCACCGCCACGGTCGTGAATAATAACCCCACTATCGTAAGCGGCTACTCGAACGCGGTGATGTCGCAAGCCTCCCTCAAAGCCTACTTCCCTGTGGATGACACTTCATCTGGCACGAACTTGGTCAACGTCAAGAACACCTCCTACAACGGCACTATCTTGAATACGCCCTACGCGTTCCGCAACGGC
>JANPGB010000219.1:0-10266 GCA_031423695.1 Verrucomicrobiota bacterium | reverse complement strand
ACGCGCGGCACGATGGGGCTTACCGTCAGTTGCGCACGATGCCACGATCACAAGTTTGATCCCATCTCAGCGAAGGACTACTACGCTTTGCACGGCGTGCTGGCGAGCAGCGAAGAGCCGGGGGAACTGCCGCTGCTCAAGCCGCTGAAGGATTCGCCGAGCTATCAGGATTACCTCAAGGAAAAGGGGAAAATCGAAAAGGAGATTGGTGAATTTGAGGACAAGGAAATTGAATTGTTCCTTGCCGGCTTGCGCAAGAAAGTTGGCGATTATCTGCTTGCCGCCAACGCTGCAGCCACATTGGACGATCAATCGAAGTTCGATGACTTTGCCGGGAATCGGAAAGTGCTACCCGCAATCCTGCGTCGATGGATGACTGATTTAGCTGCCCGCGAAAAGCAAAGCGACATGATCTTCGGCCCTTGGTTCGAGTTTGCCAAACTGGAGGAGACGAACTTTTCGGCGAACGCGCAGTCCGTCCTGGCTCATCTGACAACAAATGCGCCGGGAGCGAATCCGGTCGTGGTCAAGGCCTTGGTTGAGCGCAAACCCGAATCCTTGAAGCAAGTCGCCGAATCTTATGCGAAACTATTCCAGCGGATTGACGGTGATTGGAAAACCAACCTGACCAATGCCGCCAAGGAAGTCCGAACCACGCCTACGGCCTTGCCAGATCCCGATCATGAGGCGTTGCGACAGGTGCTGTATGCCGAAAAATCGCCGGTGAATCTGCCGAGCAGCGAGGTGCGAACCATCCACGCGCGGCGATTGCGCGAAGGCGCAGCACCGTTGCGCAACAAGATCGAAGCTTTGAATTGGACCCATCCCGGCGTGCCGCTGCGGGCCATGGCGATGGTGGACAGACCGACGCCGGTCAATTCTCATGTGTTTCTTCGAGGCAATCCGGGGAATGTGGGAGCGGAAGTTCCGCGTCGTTTTCTGGAGGTGTTGGGCAGCGGCGGCGGGGTTGCGTTCACGAACGGCAGCGGTCGCTTGGAACTCGCCCGCGCCATCGCCAGCGCTGACAATCCGCTCACGGCGCGGGTCTATGTCAATCGCGTGTGGCAGCAGCATTTTGGCGCCGGATTGGTGGGCACGGCGGGCGATTTCGGAGTCCGGACAGAAGCTCCGCTGCATCGGGAGTTACTGGATTATCTCGCCGCTGCGTTCATGGAGAATGGCTGGAGCACGAAGAAACTCCACCGCTTGATTGTGATGTCTGCGACATACCAGCAGTCCAGCGACTCTACTCCAAAGAGCCTCGCTGCCGATCCCGAAAATCATCTGCTCCAACATATGAATCGTCGCCGATTGGATTTCGAATCCCTGCGCGATACGCTGCTCGCTGTTTCTGGCCAGCTCGATTTGAAGATCGGTGGCTTGCCCGTGGATCTCACGACCGAACCGTTTCCGACGCGCCGGACGGTTTACGGGCTGATTGATCGCCAGAATCTCCCGGGTGTTTTCCGCACATTTGATTTTGCAAATCCTGACACCAGCAACCAGGGCCGCTTTCAGACCAGCGTGCCGCAACAAGCATTGTTTTTGATGAATAGCCCGTTCGTCATCGAGCAGGCGCGCAATCTCTTGAAGCGCGAAGCGGTTGTGCGGGCGAAAAGCGCATCCGAAAAAATCCAAGTTATGCATCGGCTGGTCTGGCAGCGCCAGGCGGATCGGGGGGAACTGAGTTTGGCTGAAAAATTCATAGCGCTGCCTCCGCCCGCGGCGGCGATGCTTTCTCCGCTCGAAAAATACGCCCAAGTGCTGTTGCTCTCGAATGAATTGTTATTCGTGGATTAGTTCGTTGGCCACGACCACATTCCGAAGGTCATGGGGGCACCAGGGATCCTCACCCGATTTTGAATTGCTTTGCCAGCCGGAATGCGGGAGTCTTGGCCCGCAATGAGCAGCAGCCGACTCGACGTCAAAAAAACCTACAAACTTTACATCGGCGGAAAGTTTCCACGCAGCGAGAGCGGACGCTACCTGCCTGCGAAATCCCCCAAGGGTGAGCATCTCGATAATTTTGCCCACGCATCGCGCAAGGATTTTCGCGATGCCGTGGTTGCCGCGCGCAACGCAACCGGCGGATGGGGCAAAGCCAGCGCCTATAATCGTGGCCAGATACTTTATCGCGCCGCCGAAATGTTGCAGAACCGTGGCGGCGAACTGATTGCGGAAATCACGCGTTCGACCGGCGTCACCGCAGCGAAGGCCAAACGCGAGGTAATGCTGGCGACTGACCGGCTCGTACATTTCGCGGGCTGGACGGACAAATATCCGCAAGTGTTCGGCAGTGTGAATCCGGTCGCGTCGCCGCACTTCAATTTCACCACGCCGGAACCGATGGGAGTGGTGGTCGTGCTCGCGCCGGACGAGCCGTCGTTGCTGGCGCTGGTGTCACTGGTCGCGCCGGTGGTTTTGAGCGGCAACACGGCGATTGTGATTCCGTCCGAAAAATTCCCCCTGCCTGCTGCTACGTTCGCCGAGATTCTGGCGACGAGCGATCTGCCCGGTGGCGTGGTGAACATCCTGACCGGCAGGCGGGCCGAACTCATCCCGCACATCGCCGGCCACATGGACGTGAACGCGATTGTGGATGGGGCAGGGGAGCCCGAGTTGAGCGCGAAGTTGCAGTCCGGCACGGCCATCAATCTCAAGCGTTACGCGAACCACTCGCTCGCGCCCGCCGACTGGTTTGGGGCGAACGCGGAAGATGGGTACTGGATTCTCGACACGGTTGAGTTCAAGACCGCGTGGCATCCGATCGGGTTGTAAGGCCGAGCGTGTTCCGAGGCCCGGAGTGGACGACGGCCGGAAAGCGTGCGCCTATTTGGAAAAAATCCGGGCGTGTTCCTGCAGGGCGTAGCGGTCGGTCATCCCGGCGAGGTAGTCACACACGGTGCGGTGTCGGCCGAGCTTGCGCATGCGCTGCCGGGCCTGTTCGCCAATGTCGGCGGGGCGCTTGAGGTAGTGGCCAAAGAGATCGCGCAGGATCTGCTTCGCCCGGATGTGCGGCTCGTTCACGACGGGATTGAAGTACAGATTTTTGTAAAGGTAGCGGCGCAGTTCGATGTTGAGTTTGCGACGTCCGGCGCTGTACTGCACGAGCGTTTTGGGACAGAGCCGCACGTCGTCCGCCGACCACACCCCGGCCTTTTCAATCAGGGCTTCGCTGGTCTCCACCACGTCCTTGACCTGAAGGTCAATGATCGTGCGGATGATGAAGTGGCGGCGGCATTCGTCGGGCAGGAGGCCATGCTGCTTCTTCACGGCCCGGGCGACCCGGCTCCACAGCTCCACGTTTTTGGAAAGCTCCGTTTCCGTCAACAATCCGGCGTCCAGGCCGTCGTCGAGGTCGTGGCTGTAATAGGTGATCTCGTCGGCGAGGTTGGCGACCTGCGCTTCGAGGGAGGAATTCTTCGCGGCGAAACCTCTTCGTTTGCTGGGATGATCAAAAGCGGTGTAGTGCTTGACCAGGCCTTCGCGAACCTCCCAGGAAAGATTGAGCCCGGGAAACGTCGGATACTTTTGTTCGAGCTCCTCGACGATGCGGAGGCTGTGGTTGTTGTGCTCGAAGCCGCCCTGCTGGCGCATCAGTTCGTCGAGCACAGTCTCCCCCTTATGGCCGAAAGGCGAATGGCCGAGGTCATGGGCTAGGGCGATCGCCTCCGTCAGATCTTCATTGAGCTTGAGTGCGCGGGCGATGTTACGGGAAATCCCGGCGACTTCCATCGTGTGCGTCAGCCGGGTGCGGAGATGATCGCCGGTGCCGTTGAGGAAGACCTGGGTCTTGTATTCGAGCCGGCGGAACGCGCGCGAATGAATCACGCGGTCGCGGTCGCGCTGGTAATGCGTGCGCCATTCGGGCGGAGCTTCCGGGTATTTCCGGCCACGGGTGTCGCCGCTGAATTGGGCGTACGGGGCGAGAGTCTGGCGTTCGATCTGTTCGAGTTCGGTGCGCGTGCGGGGCATGATGATAGATTCGTTCGCGCCCACTCTAATCAAGGACGGCAGGCAAGGCAACCCGGGGCGATGCGGGTGCGTCGGCGGGTGTTGGCCGAGTCACTTCCCTTTGGCGCTTTTGGCCGCGATCAACTTCTGCTTCCGCATCACCATCAGCATGGCGATGCCGCCAAGGACGCCAAATCCGGCCATGGTGGGATACCAGATGCCCCAGCCATATTTATCCAGCAGCCAGCCGATGGCGGGCAGCGCGAGGGCCGTGCCAAAATACTGGAAGGAATCAATCACTCCCGAGGCGAAGCCGGCCATTTTGCGACCGCCGATGTCCATGGGCGCGGCCGCGCCGACCAGCGAGTGTGTGGAGTTGACGGTGAGCGAAATCAGGATGAGAAAAAGGCAGCCGAGAAAAATGCCGGTGGGCGTCGGCCCGACGATGCCGGTGTTGATGATGCCGGCGGCGATGAGGATGACCACCGTTTGTCCGAAGTAGAGCGCCATGGCAACGGGCGACCGGTGGCCCTTGAAAAATTTATCCGAGATGATGCCCGATGCCAGCGAGCCAAACACCGCCACCATCGGCATCAAATTCAGCGTCCAGAAAACCGCGGCGGGTTTCTTGGACATGTCGAGGTGCAGTTGCTCGACGAAATAGAGGATCGAGAGCTGGTCGGAGCTGTTGCGGACCGCGCCCGTGCAGGCGTACGCCGCCGCGTAAAACCACACGAGCGGATGCTTGAAGATCGTGACAAAGGATTCCTTGATGGTGGCGCGCGTGCCGGTGTCCCCCGTGCTGTTTTCATCGTGGATGAGTCCGGAATAGCCCGCCTCCTCCGGGGTTTCCTTGGGAATAAAAGCCACCAGCACGGCCATGATGGCGGTGAAAATCGGCGGGATGCGGAACAGCCAGCGCCAGTCGTCCTTGGCCACGATGAACGCGCCAAAGGCGAACCCGGCGAGGATGATGGGGGCGAGGTTGTTGATGGCCACCTGGCCCATCTGGATCATGAAACCAAAAATGCCGGCGAAGGTTCCACGTTCGGTCCGGTTAAACCACGCAGCGTTGATCTTGATCATCCCCGGCGCGCCGAAAGATTGAAAATAACCGTTCATCAGCCAGATGAGCGCGAAGGTGGAAAACGTGCCGACCGTCGAGGAAAATCCGTAGATCAGGTTGATGACGATGGTGCCCGCCGCGCCGATGAGCATCGCCGACCGGCCGCCGATGCGGTCGGTCAGCAGGCCGTTGATCAACTGGCCGAATCCATAGGCGACCGACCACCACGCCAGAATGCTGGTGATCTCAAATTTGTTGAAGTGAAACTCCTCCACCATGCTTGGCGTGGCAAAACGGAAATTATACTGGCACATGTAGAACGAGGCGTACATCAGGCCGAGCACCACCCAGTTCAATCCGCGGCGCGCACGAAAGCCGCGCGGGTAAGCAATTCTTGCGGGAGCTGAGGAGTCGATCGGGTTCATGGTGGCTGCTAAATTAACCGCGCGTGCCGCTGGATTCCCCCGCAGCTAAACAAAGCAGGGAGCCCGGGTCAAACCTTCATTCGGGTTCGGCGCCGAACCGGGTGTGATTAAAGTCGGGTGAGGGGATTTGATGGAGCGCGAGCGGTCCCCCGCTCGCAGCGGGTGGAAAGTGAGAGGCGTCTGAAGGAATTCCAGGCGTGTGGCAGTGGCGGCGTGCTGCGGACGGGGGACCGTCCGCGCTCCGCGACCAGCAGCCAGCCCCTCACCCGACTTTAATCATACCCAGCCGAACCCCGCGCCCGCCGCCTTGGGCGCCCTTGGTCTGGCTTGTAATTGCGGGCGGCGGACCTAGAATCCTTGCATGAACAAAAAAACACCCCGGCCGCCGGCCGATCCTGAGTTGCGCCGCCGCGTCGAGGAGCTTATCGCCTTCAAAGGCGGTGGTCATAATGAAGACGCCGTCGCCGACATTATTGAAAACGCGCTCAAGATTCTCACAGACATCCAGGACACCGGCGATGTGCGCGTTATCCAGACGGCGATCCGCGAATTGCGGTATGCCTACCGGCTCTTTGCGCCCTATTCCAGTTTCCGCAAAGTGACCATCTTCGGTTCGGCCCGCATCACCGCCGACAAGACGGAATACCAACAGGCGGCCGAGTTCGGAAAAAAGATTGTGGCGGCGGGATTCATGGTCATCACCGGGGCCGGGCCGGGCATCATGCAGGCCGGGCACGAAGGGGCCGGGCCGGAGAAAAGCTTCGGCGTCAACATCCGGCTGCCGTGGGAGCAAAGCGCCAACGTCGTCATCCGCGAGGACAAGAAGCTGGCCACCTTCAAATATTTTTTCGCGCGCAAGCTGATCTTCATCCGGCATTCGGACGCCATCGCGCTCTTCCCCGGCGGCTTTGGGACGATGGACGAAGGCTATGAGGCGCTCACGCTCATGCAGACCGGCAAGAGCCAGCTCATGCCCCTGGTGTTGATCGACCGGCCGGGCGGCACTTTCTGGAAAACCTGGGACCACCATATCCGCCAACATCTGATGCGCGATCATTTGATTTCCCCGGACGATCTTAACCTCTATCAAATCACGGACAACGCGGACGAGGCGGTCAAGATCATCACCCGTTTCTATCGCAACTTCGATTCCACGCGCTTTGTGGACGATCTCTTCGTCATCCGCCTCAAGCACGCGCCCACCGAGACCGCCATCACGGCCTTGAACGAAGACTTCGCCGACATCATTGAAGGCGCGCCGATCCAGCGCATTGAACCAACTCCGGAGGAGCGGGAAGGCAACGACCGCCTGGATTTGCAGCGGATCGCCTTTGGTTTCAACCGGCGCGATTACGGCCGGCTCCGGCAGATGGTGGACCGGTTGAACAACCTGTAATTCGTCCAGAACCGACCCGGAATAAATTTTGCAAATCAGTGCCGTGGCACTAGATTGTCGCCACATAAAAACCGGCTCCCTCATGATTATTAAAATTCTCCGGCCCTCCGGCCTGCTCGTCCTGCTAGCCCTCGCCGTGTCTCCCGCCCGCGCGTGGGATTACGAGGGCCATCGCGCCGTGAACCAACTGGCCTTGGCCTCCCTCCCCACCAATTTCCCCGCCTTCGCGCAGACCCCTGAGGCACGCGAGCGGATCGCGTTTCTGGCGGGCGAGCCGGATCGCTGGCGCAACATCAGCGACGACCAGGCCCTGCCGCATTGCAACGGCCCCGATCACTATCTGGATGTGGAGGAGCTCGCGGACTACGGCTTGACGCCGAACACCGTGCCAGCGCTGCGTTACGATTTCGCCGCCAAACTGGCGGTGGCGCGGGCGGCGCATCCGGAAAAATTTGCGCCGATCGATCCCGCCAAGAACAAGGACCACACACGCGAACTGGTCGGCTTCGCGCCGTGGGCGATTACCGAATACTGCGGCAAGCTGCGCTCCGGGTTTTCCTACCTGAAAGCGTTTCAGCATTACGGCGGCACCCCCGAGGAGATCGCCAACGCCCAGGCGAACATCCTCTACATCATGGGGGTGATGGGACACTTCGTGGGTGACGGTTCGCAGCCGCTGCACGCGACGAAGCACCATCACGGCTGGGTCGGCGAAAATCCCAACAGCTACGCGACCAACAGCAGTTTCCACGCTTGGATTGACGGCGGCTTCTTCAAAAAAATCGGCGGGATCAAGGTGGACCAGGTCGCCGCGAAAATCCGGCCGGCGAAAATTGTCGGCGATCCCCTGACACCGGGGGATTTGTTCCGGCAGTTGATGGCTTACTTCGGCGACACCCAAAAGCTGGTCGAGCCGCTGTATCAGCTGGAGAAAGAGCAGAAGCTGACGCCGGAAAATGAACATTCGAACGAGGGCAAGGCGTTTCTTGAAACCCAGTTGGCGCGCGGCGGCCAGATGCTTGGCGACCTGTGGTTTTCGGCCTGGCAGCAGGCGGCGGAGGACGGCTACCTGAGCAAGGAACTCAAGAAGCGCCCGACCGGGGCAGCCGAGACAAAATAGTCCAGCCGGTTGCCTGGAGCCGTCACGACAGCAGCATGCCGGCAATGGCGGCGTTCAACAGCGTGGCGGTGAAACCCACGAACAAGGCGCGCAAGCCCAGCCGCGCCAGATCGCTCCGCCGCTCGGGCGCAATCGCCCCGATGCCACCCAGTTGAATCCCGACCGACGAAAAATTCGCAAAGCCTGTCAACGCAAACGCCGCCAGCAGGTACGAACGCGGCGTCATGAAATCCGGCTTCGCCTTCCAGCCTTTCATCACGAGATAGGCGTAATGTTCGTTGATGGAAAGTTTCGCGCCGAGCAGGCTGCCGACGTGGGAGACATCTTTGGGTTCAACACCCATCAGAAACGCGGCGGGCGAAAAGATCCAGCCGAAGAGTTTCGATAGCGAGAGATCATCTGCCCAGCTGCCCAGTCCGATATGCAGATATGCTAGGCACGGTTTGAGATGGCCGAGGAGCGCGTCGAACATCGCCACGAACGCAATGAACACGATCAACATCGCCGCCACGTTCAACGCGAGCTTCAACCCGTCGGTGGTGCCGGCCGCGATCGCATCGATGCCGTTTACGTAGGGCGATTTTTCCTCCGGGGTCTGAACCGTGCCGGCGGTCACGGGCCGGCCGATCTCCGGCATGAAAAGCTTGGACAGGTAAAGGCTGCACGGACAGGCCATGATGCACGTGGTCAGCACCGCCACCGGGTCCGCTCCGTAATTGATGTAAACCACCATCATCCCTCCAGAAATGTGCGCCATGCCGCTCGCCATGAGCGCGAACAACTCGGAGTTCGTCATGCCCGGGACATACGGTTTGACGATGAGCGGCGCCTCGGTCTGGCCCATGAACACATTGGCGGACACCGACAGCGTCTCCGCGCCGCTGGTGCCCATGAGATGCACCATGACCCGGGCCATGAGCCGCACGATGCGTTGCAGGACGCCATAATGATAGAGCAGCGTGAAAAACGCCGAGACAAACAGAATCGGCGGCAGCGCCTTGAACGCGAAGATGAACAGGAATTCTTTCCCGGGGTTCAAGGCAATGTCGCCGGGGCGCGCCAGATTTCCAAAAACGAACTCCGCGCCCCGGTCCGAAAAATTCATGAACGCGACGACGATGCCTTTGGCTGCCTCCAGCGCCTGATGCACCAGCGGGACTTTCAGCACCAGCACGGCCAGCGCAACCTGCAACGCCACGCCCCAGCCGATCGTCCGCCAGTTCACCGCCCGCAGGTTCGAGGAGCACATGGCCACGAGGCCGAAGAAGCAGAAAATCCCGGCCACCGCCTGGCCGCGCGGACCGGCGGCGTCACGCAGCAGATACGCGGCGCAAGCCAGAACCAAAACCGCCGTCCCAATGCCGAGCCGCCAGATAAAGGGGGTCGGCGGCTTTGCCGTATCAGCTGCGTCACTCATGGCGCGGACAATAATCATCCGTGAAATGAAAGTCGAGTTTCGTGGAGCTGCCCCCTGCTTGCCAAACCCTGATGATTTGGAGCAGAATGACTCTGGATATGAATACTTCTTTGCAAGCGCCGGCTGGCGTCGAGATCAAATCGCCGGTTGATTCCTCTCAGTCCTCCATTCTCACGCTCGACGCTTTGGAGTTCGTCGCCAGGCTCGCCCGCGAATTTGAGCCGACGCGCAAGAAACTTCTCGCCCGCCGCGTGGAGCGACAAAGGGAAATTGATAACGGCGCGATGCCGGACTTTCTCGCGGCGACGGAATCCATCCGCGAAGACAAATCGTGGCGCGTCGCTTCGATTCCGGCGGACTTGCAGGATCGCCGCACGGAGATTACCGGGCCGGTGGACCGCAAGATGGTCATCAACGCGCTCAACTGCGGCGCGAAGGTTTTCATGGCCGACTTCGAGGACGCCATGTCGCCGACTTGGAAAAATCTCATCGAAGGTCAGGCGAATCTCCGCGACGCCGTGCGCCGGACGATTTCGTTCAGCAATCCCGACGGCAAGCAATACAAGCTCAATGAAAAGACCGCGACATTGCTTGTGCGTCCGCGTGGATGGCATTTGCCGGAGAAGCACGTCCTTGTGGACGGCAAGCCGATCTCCGGCAGCCTGTTCGACTTCGGTCTGTATTTCTTCCACAACGCCGCCGAGTTGTTGCAGCGCGGCAGCGGTCCGTATTTTTATCTGCCGAAGATGGAGAGCCATCTCGAAGCGCGGCTCTGGAATGACGTTTTCAATTTCGCGCAGGACGCGCTGAAGATTCCGCGCGGCTCGATTCGCGCGACGGTTTTGATCGAGACGATTCTCGCCACGTTCGAGACCGAGGAGATTCTTT
>JANPGB010000218.1:0-25947 GCA_031423695.1 Verrucomicrobiota bacterium | reverse complement strand
ATTTTCCAGGCGTCACCGCCGGGCGAAAGTCGAAGCGGAATAAATTCCGCGCTCCGCCTTGGCGTAGAATTCCGACTGAACAATTACAGTTAAGCGCGACAAACTATGAATGCCAAAATCATCCGGAAACTTTTCAAGACCCTGCTCGTCCTCATGCTGCTGCTCGTCCTCGGCGGCGTGTTCGCGTGGTACAAATTGTTCCGCGAACTGCCGGAGCCGAAATGGGCCGATGAAGCGGAGCGTTTCAAATATGGTTCCATCGGCGCCGAGTTCAGCCGGGGCATGCCCTACTGGATCTGGGAAGTCCTGCCGCGCGTGTTTCCGGAATACCTGCCCGGGCCGGGCGGCTACAAATCCTTCGGCCTGGTCTGGGAAGAAGGCCACGAGATGCCGGTCGGCTTCACCACACAAGTCATCGGCTTTCCCCGCACGGCCAACAACTGCGCGATCTGCCACGTCGGCACCTGGCGCAGCCAGGACGAGGAAACGCCGCACCTCGTCGTCGCCAGCCCCGCGAACACCGTCAACGTCCAGGCCATGCTGCGCTTCCTCATCAACTGCGGCAAGGACTCGCGGTTCAACGCCCGCGTGCTGCTCCCGGAAATCCGGCGCGACGTCAAACTCTCCTTCCTCGACCGCCAGCTGTACCGCTTCCTGCTCATCCCGATGACGCGCAGCGCGCTGCAGCGGCAGGAAAAACAATTCCTCTGGATGAACCGCACCAACGTTCCGGACTGGGGCCCGGGTCGCGACGACCCGATGAACCTCACAAAATATTTCATGACCACGCAGCCGGTGGACAACTCCGTGGGCCAGGCGGACTTTCCGAGCAACTGGAATCTGCGGGTGCGCAAGGGCACCAACCTGTTTCTCAACTGGAGCTGCGACACGCCTGCCGTGCGCTCCGTGCTGATCGACTCCGCGCTCGGCCTCGGCGCGGCGCCCGACAAAAAAAGCCGGCTCAGCTATCCGATCGACAACCTGCACTGGGTGCTCAAGCGCCGCGCGTGGTTCGTGAAGCGGATGGAAGACCTGGACAATTTTCTCAGTACACTGCCGCCGCCGAAATACCCGTTCAAGACGGATGAACTGCTCGCCGCGAGAGGCCAGCCCATTTATGAAAAGTATTGTTCCGAGTGCCACGACGTGGGCGCGGCGCGCACCAGCAAGGTGATCCCCATCGCGGAAATCGGCACCGACCGCGAGCGGCTCGACACCTGGACGCAGGCCGCCGCCGATGAGGCGAACAAGGTTGTGAAGAGCCTCGGCATCAACCGCCCGGACATGGTGAAGAACCAAAACTACTGCTCGCCACCGCTCGACGGACTTTGGATGCGCGCGCCGTATCTGCACAACGGCTCCGTGCCAACCCTGCGCGACCTGCTCGAGCCGGTGGAAAAGCGCACGAAAGTTTTTTATGCCGGCTACGACGTCTATGATCCCGTGAATGTGGGCTTCGTCACGCACGGCCCGCAGGCGGAACGGCGCGGCTGGAAATACGACGTGAACGTGCGCGGCGACGGCAACCAGGGCCACACCTACGGCACCGAGTTGAACGCGGCCGACAAGCAATCCCTCCTCGAATACCTGAAAACCCTCTGAGCCATGTTTGGAATCAATGCCAACACCGCGACCGCCCGGCGCAAACTTCCGGTGCCGTTCTTTGAAGTGCTGGACCAGGAGCACGCCGCGCTGCACGGCGGCGCGATGACGGTTTTTTCCTGGGACTTCACCGCCGAGCATTTGAAAGATCCGGCCGCCGGACTCCGGGAAAAAATCGAGCCGCTGCTGCCCGCCGAAGAACGCACGACGGCCTCCGTCACCATCACCAAGGCGGAGCTGGCCCGGCTGTTGAACCTGATCCTGCAACGAGAAACCTGCCTGTACGCGGACCGCCATTTTCCCAAGGCGGGTCTGCGCAAAGAAACCGTGGCCATGACGCGGCTCACGCTGGAGGCTTCCGAACTCAAACGACTCAACCGGCTCCTGCTGGAGGAGGCGTTTCCCGAGCACCTCAAAAAAAACGCGGACATCCATCTGGCCGGCATTTACCGGCGCATCCATGACGGCGCGGGCAGCACGGCGCTCTGCTTTTCCGGCGGCGGCATCCGCAGCGCCACCTTCGCGCTCGGCGTGACCCAGGGGCTCGCGCAGCGCGGGCTGCTGAAACATTTCGACTACCTCTCGACCGTGTCGGGCGGCGGCTACATCGGCAGCTGGCTCAGTTCCTGGATCCATCACGCCGGCGGCGTAGACGCCGTGAGCGCCAAACTGTCGGGCGGGCGGCCAGAATCCGTCACCGATCCGGAGCCGGCGCAGTTGGGGCATCTCCGCAAGTACAGCAACTACCTCACGCCACGGCTGGGATTTTTCTCGGCGGACACCTGGGTGCTGATCGCCACGTATTTGCGCAACCTCGCGTTGAACTGGCTGGTGTTTGCGCCCATCCTGCTCGCGCTCCTGGCCCTGCCGCGCGTCCACACCGCGCTGTTGAATCTCAACCCGCCGGACTGGCTGATCGCGACGGGATTTTCCGCCGGGTTCGCGCTCGCCGCGTGGGCGATGGCCTACAGCGCGATGAACCGCCCGGCCCTCCGGGAGAATTTGCAGTCGCACGGCGGCGGCTGGTTTCAACGCCGCGACCAGGCCGGCTTTCTCCTGTGGTGCTTCGCACCGCTGTGCCTGGCGGCCCTCAGCATCACGACCGCCTGGGCGTGGGTGCAAAACGGCTCCGGCCGCGAAACCCACAACTTCTGGCTGCGCCTGTTTCTAGATCTGATCGACGGCACCCCGGAAGCGCCGCCGATCCTGGCCAACTACTGCCTGCTCGGTGCCACGCTGCACCTGACCGGCTGGCTCATTGCCGAAGCTTTTTTGAAACGCTGGCGCGACGGAAAACAGGGCGCCTTAAAGCGGGAACTGTTGCTGGCGCTGAGCACCGGCGCGGTCGGTGGTTTTTCCCTCTGGCTGGCAGCCACCAACACCGTCCGTTACTCCATCTCCCCCACGATGCTCTCCTTGTATGGCTGTTTGGCGGCCCCCGTGTTTCTGATGCTGTTCCTCCTGACCGCGACCTTGTTCATCGGCCTGGGGAGCCGGTTCACCTCCGACGAAGACCGGGAATGGTGGGCCCGCATGGGCGCCTGGCTGCTGATCGCGATCCTCGGCTGGGGGATTTTCAACGCGTTGGTTTTGTTCGGGCCGGTGGGTTTGCTCGCGCTGTCGGACCGTTCCCGCGCCCTGCTTGGCGCGCTGGGCGGCCTGAGCGGATTGTTCACCCTGATCGTCGGCCACAGCGCCAGTTCGGCCGCCAACAAGCAGGACAAAAAAAACGGCACCCTCTTGGCGCGGTTGTTGAACCATTCCCTGAGCCTGGCGGCGCCGCTCGCCCTGGCCACGCTCGTGGCCGGCCTGGCGCTGGCCACCAGCGGTATTTTTTGCGGCACGCTGTCGGCGCTCGCCAAAAGAGTTTGCGTGCCGCTGCCCGACGAAACGTTCACCCACCCGCGCATTTACAACCTCGCGCAACTGCACCCCTTCACCGATTTCAGCCAGGTCGCCAGCGAGACCCCGCTGTGGTTGACCGCCGGATTCATGCTGGCGTGCGGGCTCGTCGGCTGGGGCCTGTCGCGCTTCATCAACATCAACAAGTTTTCGCTCCACGCGATCTACCGCAACCGGCTCGTCCGCGCCTATCTCGGGGCGTCCAATCCCAAACGTGATCCCAATCCGTTCACCGGCTTCGACCCGGCCGACAACCTGCCCTTTCAGAAACTGCGCGACCCCAAAGACTCCCTGCTGCCCCAACGCCCGCTGCATCTGGTGAACATGGCGCTCAACCTGGTCAGCGGCGAAAATCTCGCGTGGCAGCAGCGCAAGGCCGAGACCTTCACGGCCAGCACGCTGCACTCCGGCAACTACCGGCTGGGCTACCGCTTCACCAAGCATTACGCCGTGAACCGCCTGCACAACGGGCTTTCCCTCGGCACCGCCCTGTCCATTTCCGGCGCGGCGGCCAGCCCGAACCAGGGCTACCATTCCTCGCCCATGGTGGCGCTGCTGATGACGCTGTTCAACGTCCGGCTCGGCTGGTGGCTCGGCAATCCCGGCGCGCTGGGCTGCGACACCTTTCATGACGATTCGCCGAAATCCCCCGTGCGCCATCTGGTCAAGGAAGGCCTCGGCCTGACCGACAGCACCAGCCCGTACGTCTATCTCTCGGACGGCGGCCACTTCGAAAATCTCGGCGTCTATGAAATGATCCTGCGCCGCGCCCGGCTCATTGTCGTGAGCGACGCCGGCTGCGATCCCGAGTGCAGCCTGGAGGACCTCGGCAACGCCATCCGCAAGGTGCGCGTGGATCTGGGCGTGAAAATTGACATCCAGAAATTCGAAATCTTCGCCCGCACCGACGAGGCCGGAAAAAAATCCGGCCGCTACTGCGCAGTCTGTGAAATTGACTACGGGTCGGTGGATGCCGGCGGACGCAAGGGCACCTTGATCTACCTCAAGCCCGCCCTGCTCGGAAGCGAGCCGCGCGACATCTACAATTACTCCCGCACCAGCGAGGAGTTTCCGCACGAACCGACAAGCGACCAGTGGTTCAGCGAGGAGCAGTTCGAAAGCTACCGCGCGCTCGGCCAGCGCGCCGTGGACTGGATTTACTCCTGGAAATCCCATTCCATTCCCCCGGCCGACGAGCGCGACGACCTGCTGACCGATTTCGTCAAGCAGGCCTACACCGCCGCGGAAACCCCGACCGCCCCGCACATCAGCGAACTGTTCGACAAGAAGCCCGGGAACGCGGCCGCCTCGACATAGGCCGACTGAACGGGACAGATTGGAAAGCGTTTTCAAAATCTTTTTAGCTGCGGAGCAGCTTACGAAAGTAGCCCACGGCGCCAGCCGTGGGCCAAACGCGCAAGATCCACCAGCCCCGGCAGGGGCGACAGAGTTATTGGACTGCCGATTTCTGTCGCCCCTGCCGGGGCGTGGCATTTCTTCCTACTAACCCACGGCTCGCGCCGTGGGCTACTTTCGTGCGCACCGCCGGTGCTAAAACCGGGAAAGCAATTCTGAGAACTCAGCGATCACTAAAATACCTGGGTGCCGCGGCTCATGGGGTCACTCGCCGGCAAATTAGGAAACGCCCCCTCCGCTGCCTTCAAAGCCCGGTCGGATGATCGAGGAACGTCCACGGCAATTTGAACTTCTTGGACAGTTCCGCCGCCAGCGCCTTCACACCAAACGTCTCCGTCGCGTAATGGCCGCCGTAAAAAACATTCACGCCGAGTTCCTCCGCCAGCGCATAAGTCCAGTGCGGCCCTTCGCCGGTGACGAACGTGTCCACGCCGGCTTCCGCCGCCGTTTTCAAATCACCACCCGCGCCGCCCGTCACCACACCGATGCGTTCGCAAATTTCTCTGCCGCCGGGAATCAGCAGCGGCTTCGCACCGGTCGCACGGTGCAGACACTTCGCCAGTTCATCGCGGGAAATTTTCTGGCGCGACTGCAAGCCGATCTCCTGTCCGTGACTCGCGAAGAACGGTTTCAAGTTCCGCAAACCGAGCGCGGCGCAGAGCAGCGCGTTGTTGCCAAGTGTGGGATGCGCATCGAGCGGGAGGTGCGAGCTGTAAACCGCGAGATTGTTTTCCACCAGCAGCCGCAGCAGTTCGTGGCGCTTGCCGGTCCACGGATGCGACGGCGACCAGAACAAACCATGATGCACGATCAGCAAGTCCGTCCGGGCCGCGATGGCAAGCTTCACCGTGGCGAGGCTGGCGTCCACCGCGGCGGCGATGCGGGTGACGGTGCCGGAGTTCTCCATCTGCAATCCGTTCACCGCGCCGTCGTAGTCGCCGATTTCTTTCGTGCGTAAAATGCGGTCGCAGTATTGAACCAGGTTGGGGAGTGGAATTTTCGGCATGGCGGAAGCAAAGCAAAAGGCCGCCGCGCGCGCAAAGGGAAACGGGCGGCGCCTCGCCCCCGCCACACCCCGGCACCGGCCGGCCGGGCCCTGCGTTGCGCGCGGCGGTCGGCCGGGAACCCCGGACGACGCGAAAATTCCGGGAAAGTGCTTTACACCGCGCCGGGAAAAATTAGACTCTTGGCTTGCTAATCAAAGAAAAAAGTATGGAAGCGAAAGTAAAGACGATTGAATCATTCAAACTGCACGACCGCGACACCGGTTCCGCCGATGTGCAGATTGCCCTTCTCACCCAACGGATCAACCACTTGACCGAACATCTGCAGACCAGCAAAAAGGATCACAGCTCGCGTCGCGGATTGCTCATCATGGTCGGTCAACGCCGCCGCTTGCTGGATTATCTCCACAACACGGACGTGAGCCGCTACACGGCAATCACCAAGAAACTCAAACTGCGCCATTAATCTCGGACGCAGCCGATCTCTTTTAGTCTCTCCAAAGCTCTCGGCTGCCAGTTAAACCAAACCGGCACTCGCGGACGGTTTGTTTTATCCATCAAACGCCCCGCGAAAAATTTTCGCTGACCCTGGGTGATTTCAATCAGCTCCGACCCGGCTCGGAGTTCACTGAAGTTTCTCGGCGGCAGCGGATGAAAGAAAACCATGTCATATAAAATCACCGCCCCGCTCGGGGACAAACAGATCATCATCGAAACGGGCAAACTCGCCAAGCAGGCCGACGGTGCCGTCACCGTCCAACTCGGCGAGACCGTCATCATCGTCGCCGCCGTCGCCGCGACCAAGGCCAAGGAAGGCCAGGACTTCTTCCCGCTCACGGTGGATTACCGCGAGAAGGCCGCCGCCGCCGGAAAGTTTCCCGGCGGTTACTTCAAGCGCGAAGGCCGGCCGACGGAAAAAGAAATTCTCACCTGCCGCCTCACCGACCGCCCGATTCGTCCGTTGTTCCCCAAAGGCTGGTACAACGAAGTGCAGGTGCAAACCGTCGTCCTCAGCGCCGACGGCGAAAACGACCCCGACATTCTCAGCATCATCGGCGCGTCCGCCGCGCTGACGGTCAGCGACATTCCCTGGGACGGCCCGCTCGGCGCCGTGCGCGTCGGCCGTGTTGGCGGCAAGTTCGTCGCGAACCCAACCCATGTCGAACAGGCGGACAGCGACCTGGATCTCGTCTATGTCGGCAACGCCACTGACATCGTCATGTATGAGGGCGCGGCCAAGGAAATCACCGAAGCGGACTTCAATGCCGCGCTGGTGTTCGCGCAGGAAGTCATCCAGCCGCTCATCACCGCGCAGAAGGAGCTCGCCGCCAAGGCCGGCAAAGCCAAGCGCCAGATCACGCTCAACATTGTGCCCGACGAAATTCTCCTCGAAGCCAAGAAGCTCGCCGGCGACCGTTTCGTGCCCGCCCTGCTCACGCCCGGCAAGCTCGCCCGGGAAGGCGCCTGCAAAGCGATTCAAGACGAAGTCGGCGTGAAGCTCGTCGAAAAATTCGGCGCGGAAAAGGTCACCAAGTTCGTCATCAACGACGCCTTTTATTACATCCAGAAAGAAGCGGTTCGCAGCCTGATCCTCGACGGCGGCAAGCGCCTGGACGGACGCAGCTTTGACACCGTGCGCCCGATTTCCAGCGAAGTGGGCATCCTGCCCCGCTCCCACGGCTCCGCGATTTTTGCGCGCGGCGAGACGCAGGCCGTTTCCCTCGTCACCCTCGGCACCGGGGAGGACGCGCAGAATTTCGATTCCTACACCGGTGGCAAGACCGAGAAGAAATTCATTCTGCACTACAACTTCCCGAATTTCTCCGTCGGCGAAACCGGCCGCATCAGCGGACCCGGCCGTCGCGAAATCGGCCACGGCGCGCTCGCCGAGCGCAGCATCGAACCGATGATCCCGCTCGACACCTACCCCTACGCGGTGCGCGTCGTCAGCGAAATCATGGAGTCCAACGGCTCCACCTCGATGGCTTCCGTCTGCGGCGGCACGCTTGCGCTGCTGGATGCGGGCGTTCCGATGATCCGCCCGGTGGCGGGCATCAGCATCGGCATCTGCACCGACCTCGACGCGAACAAGAAAATTGCGCGCTACAAGCTCCTCACCGACATCATCGGCTGGGAAGACCATTACTGCGACATGGATTGCAAAATCGCCGGCACGGAAAAAGGCATCACCGGCTTCCAACTCGACCTCAAGCTGAAGGGCGTGCCGCACGCGCTCATGGCTGAAACGGTGGAGAAAGCCCGCATCGCCCGCATGTTCATTCTCGGCGAAATGGCGAAGACCCTTTCCACGCACCGCCCGGACATCAGCAAGTACGCGCCGCGCATCGAGACGATCAAGATCAACCCCGAGAAGATCGGCCTGCTCATCGGGCCAGGCGGCAAGAACATCAAGAAGCTGGTCGAAGAATCCGGCTGCGAGATCAACATCGAAGACGACGGCACCGTGAACATCTTCTCCGTGTCGCCCGAAGGCATGAAGATCGCGCGCGAAGCCATCGCCGGCATGACCGCCGAAGCCGAGATCAACAAGATCTATCGCGGCAAGGTGGTCACGATCAAAGAATTCGGCGCCTTCGTCGAATTCCTCCCCGGCAAGGACGGCCTCTGCCACATCAGCGAACTGGCCAACTTCCGCGTCAAGGCGACCGAAGACATCGTCAAGATGGGCGATGAAATCTGGGTCAAGTGCCTCGGTGTGGATGAAAAAGGCCGCGTCCGTCTCTCCCGTCGCGCCGCGATGGAAGACCGCGACAAGGAAATGGGCACGCCCGCCGAGCAACCCCCGGCCGGCTACGAGAACCAGCCCGCCGGCGAACCTTCCGGTGAACGGCCGCAGCGTCCGGAACCGCGCGAACGCCGCGATCAAGGTCCGCGCCGCGACCGGCCCCAACGCAACTAATTAATTCCCGATCAACTTCACAGGCGAGCCGGCAACGGCTCGCCTTTTGTATTTCCCGGGTGGGCCAAGTCTCCGGCCTGGCCTTCCTGGCGTCCCGCCGGAAAGCAACGCGATTCACACCTTGCCAGGCGGGGTGGTTCCTCCGCGTCCCAAACCTTTTCAGAGGAGACTAGGACGCCCGGACTCCGGAGTCCATTTTACAGCAGGCAACAGGGCAAACGGAGAACCGATCGGGTCACACACCGGATCGAACGAAGGCTTCCAGTCGCCGTGCTGACATCTTCTTGGGCTCCTGTTCTCTCCTGTTCTTCTCTCTCAGAATTTGAGCCAAACTTGCGCGAAAATGGGTGAAATCACCCCCCCGCCATAAGACCTGCATAAGACCTGAGTAAGACCTAGACTGGACTTGGACTGGACCCAGCCTGGCCGGGACAGAACGACGCACCGCATCCTGCCGCCTTCACTGGATGAATCAAACCTGCAAGCAAGGCGGGGGTGATTAAAACCGGGTGAGAGTTGGCCGAAGCAAAGGGGTCGCAAAGGGGTCGCCCATTAGGGCTGGAAGAAAACTTCCCGTGGCTGGGCCTGGAGCCCGTCTGAAAATGTGAGGCAACTTTCTCGGCTCCTGGCTAGCTTAGAGCGTTTACACATTGGATGTAGCGCAGACCTTCTGGTCTGCGGGTTCACGGGACTTTCCAGTCCCGTGTTTCAGCCGGCCGAACTGGCGACTGGAAAGTCGCCCGCACCCGCAGGCTGGAAAGCCTGCGCTACATTATTTGGACAACCGCTCCAACTCCGTTCCCTCGGTTCGCTCCTGTTCAAATTCCGCTTTTATTGTGTTCAACTAATTTTTAGCTCGGACCGCCAATGTCCGACCCCACCTCCTAGGATTCACGCATAACGAAAGGCAAATTATGACGAATCAACAGATGGAACTGGGAATTGAAAATGGCCGCCGGTGCCGCACACAGCCTCGTCCGCAGCGGCGGCAGACCCGCGCGCAATGGTGGTTTCAGCAGATGCGCGAGGTGGTGGACCGGGCGTTCGACTGGCAGCCCGCCCCGCCCGCCCGCCCGGAACAGATCTGGTTCCGGCATTGACGACTGACGCGCCTGCAGCTGTCGCCGAAAACGAATCCTGGCGTAGGAATCAGCAGCGCGTGTAGCTGCGACGCCTCGTCGCCATGACCAGCGGGCGAACCCCGTGGTGTGCCGGTTGTTTCGCGCGACGGGGGCGTCGCAGCTACCCGCAATCGCAATTGCAGGGTTCCGGCTCAAGGCCGCCGGCTATTCTCCGATCTGCTTTTGGATCGCGCCAATGATCTTGCGCGACCAACCTTCCAACGCATCCGCATCACGGCCTTCGAGCAGGAGCCGGGCTTTCGGCTCCGTGCCGGAATAACGCAGCAGCAGCCGTCCGCCTTGAACCTTTAATGCGCGCTCGGCTTCGTCCACCAGCTGCATCACACCGTCCAATTGCTCAAACGGCTTTTTCTCGCGGACGCGCACATTGGTGACGAGCTGCGGGAAGCGGGTCCAGCATTTCGCCAGTTTGGAAAGCGGCGTGTCCTTGGCTTTCATGATGCGGAGAATTTGCAGCGCGGCCACCAGGCCGTCGCCGGTGGTGCTGTAATCGCGGAAGATCAGATGCCCGCTTTGCTCGCCGCCGAAGTTCAAATCGTTGCGGAGCATTTCATCAATCACGTTTTTGTCGCCGACATTGGTGCGGACCACTTTGCCGCCGGCGGCGAGGATGGCCGCTTCGAGACCAGCATTGCTCATGACGGTGGTGACGAGCGTCTTGCCCGACAAGCCGCCGGTGGCGTGCGGATGCCGGAACATGTTTTCGTGATGGCCCGGCTCGCGCAACAAATCCAGCGCGGCAATGGCCATGATGTCGTCGCCGTCAATCAGCGTGCCGGTTTCATCGCACAACAACACGCGGTCGGCGTCGCCATCGTGCGCGATGCCGAGGTGCGCCTGGTGCTCAACGACCTTGCGGCAGAGCGCCTCGGGGTGCATGGAGCCGCACTCCTTGTTGATGTTCGTGCCGTCAGGATGATTGCCATAGACGATGACGTCCGCACCCAACTCGGTCAGGACGCAGGGCGTGGATTTGTAAGCCGCGCCGTTCGCGCAGTCCACGACGATGCGCATGCCTTCCAGCGTCAACTTCCGGGGAAAAGAAGCCTTCGCGTATTCAATGTAACGACCGAGCGCGTCCTCGATGCGCATGGCTTTGCCGATCTCGCCGGCGGTCGGGCGGATGTTCTCAATCTCACCGCTGAACACCAGGTCTTCGATTTGATTTTCAATCGTGTCGTCGAGCTTGTAACCGTCCGCGCGGAAAAATTTAATCCCGTTGTCGGCGTACGGATTGTGCGAGGCGGTGATGACGATGCCGGCGTCGGCGCGCAGACTCCGGGTCACGTACGCCACCCCGGGCGTGGGCAGCGGCCCGATGAACAGCACGTCCACCCCCATCGAAAGGATGCCGGACGAGATGTCGTTTTCGAGCATGTAGCCGGAGAGGCGCGTGTCCTTGCCGATGACGATCTTGTGGCGGCCGCGGCCGCGCGACTGGGTTTCGAGATTTTTGAAAACGTGGGCCGCGGCGCGGCCCAGCTTGAGGGCGGTCTCGGCGGTGACGGGTTCAACGTTCGCGGTGCCGCGCACGCCATCGGTGCCGAAGATTTTCTTAGGTAAAGCCATGGGTTGGTTATCGGTTGAATCGTTAAATTGTTAAATCGTAAAAGTGGCTGGTCCCGCTACCCCAGCAGGCGAAAGTCGCTTACCGCTTCGCCGGCCCCAGGATCTCCACTTCGTCGGGTTCCACCTGTTCAAACGTGATGTCCGCCGGCGTGGTAACGACAATTTTTTTGTGCAGACCGCGCGCGGATTCGATGCCGGTCAGATCCACCAACGCGCGGATGTCGCGGGCCTGCGGCTCCTCGTGCATTTTCTTTTCAAGCGCCTTCAATTTCTGGGGCTCGCCGCGCACCTTGATCGTCACCTCGCCGGGCCGGACCTTGAAATCCCGCACGTCCGCCGCCGCCGACATGACCAGGACGGGGATGTTATAAAATGTGCGCTCTTCCAGCCGGGCGGTGCTTAACATGCCCGTCGGCGAAACGTCCTGGCGGATGAAAAAGAGCCAGACCGTCAGCCAGATCAGGACGGCGAGCACCAGTGAAAAGAATTTCAGCCAGAAATCGCGAAAAAACAGGTTGCGGATGAGGAGGATCATTTGCCAGTCAGGGTTGCATCCGGCTTGGCCACGGTTGGCGCGCGCTGCAGACGCCTTCTGATTCCCGAACGTAAGGCGTCCAACCGGTTGCGGGATTTGGGGGACCGCAGCAGGATCGAGGACAGGAAAGCGCGCAATTCCTCCAGCGACACCCCGCGCACCAGATTCCCTTTGTAGGCGTGGGAAATCTTGCCCGTCTCCTCGGAGACCACCACGATCACCGCATCCGTCTCCTCGCTCAGGCCGATGGCCGCGCGATGACGCGTGCCCAGGGATTTGTTCAGGTCCGTCCGCTGGGACAGCGGAAAAATGCACGCGGCGTAGGCGATGCGGTCGCCCTTGATGATCACGCCGCCATCGTGAATGGCGTTGTTCGGAAAGAAGATGGTCTCGAGCATCTCCGGCGTGGCTTCGCAATCCACGACGATGCCCGACTCCACCGCCTCCTGGAGCTGGATGGATTGCTCGATGGCGAACAGCGCGCCGATGCGCACGTCGGCCAGCCGCTCCACCGTCTGGATGATGACTTCGATGATCTCGCGTTTCTCGCTGGCGGTGGCAAAGAGCGGCAGGTTGCCCAGCTCGGCCAGCATGCGGCGGAGTTCCGGCTGGAAAATCACCACCACCGCAACGGCGAAGAAGGCGGAGAACGCCCCCAGAATCCAGCGGAGCACAATGAGGTCGAGGAAAATGGAAACCATCACCAGCGTCAGCAGCACCACCAGGAAGCCCGTCACAATGGGTGCGCCGCGCGTGCCGCGGATGAAGCGCATGGCGAAATAAATCCCCACCGCGAGGATCAAAATCTCCAGCGCGTGCCGCCAGTTTTGCAATGCGAAGTCCCAGATCATGTTTTTCTGTGCGCCAGCCACGCCTCGGTCAGGCGGATCGCCTGCACGGTCTCCGCCACATCGTGCGCGCGGATGATTTGCACCCCGGCTTCCACGGCCAGGCAGGCGCACGCCAGCGAGGCCGGCAGCCGGTCCGCCGTTTCACAGCCGAGCAATTTTCCAATGAAGGATTTGCGCGACGCCCCGACGAGCAAGGGGCGGTTGAAGGCCTGAAATTCTCCAAGCCCGCCCAGCAGTTGCAGGTTGTGTTCCAGCGTCTTGCCGAAGCCGATACCCACGTCGAGTATAATTTGCTCGGCGTTCAAACCGCAACCGCTCATTCGCTCCAGCCGCTCGAAAAAAAATTCCCGGACAGAGCGCACCACGTCGGGATAAACGGGATGAGCCTGCATGGTCGGCGGCGTGCCCTGCATGTGCATGCAAACGTAGCCCGCACGCGCCTCCGCCACCACGCGCCACATCGCATCATCGGCGCGGTTCGCGGCCACGTCGTTCACCAGGCTCGCCCCGGCTTGCAGCGCTGCGCGGGCGACGGCCGGCTTGGTTGTGTCAATCGAGAGGGGAATTTTTGCGGCCACCGCGAGTCTTTCAATCACCGGAATCACACGCCGCAATTCCTCCGCTTCACCGACCGGCACGGCGTTAGGACGCGTGGATTCACCGCCAATGTCGAGCAGATCCGCCCCCTGCCGCACCAGCTCCAGGCCATGTTCCACCGCGGCGTCCGCATCCAGAAAAAGCCCGCCGTCCGAAAAGGAGTCCGGCGTGACGTTCACGATGCCCATGACCAAGGCGGGGCGGGGAAACGTGAATTGAAATTGGCGGGCGCGGAACAACATCAGAAACCCCAAATTCCAAATTCCAAATTCCAAATTCCAAAAATGCTTTCGCGCACGCCTTCCAAACGATTGGAACTTGGAATTTGGAACTTGGAATTTTCCATCACTCGCCTCATTTCACCTTTTGAATCAGCTCAATCTCGTAGCCTTCCGGCGCGTCAATGAAGGCGAAGACCGTCCCCGTCCCGCTTGTGGTCGGGCCGTCGGAATATTTCAGCCCGTGCCGCGCCAGGTGTTGTGCAAATTCCTCCAGGCTGTCCACCTCAAACGCAAGATGCGTCAGGTCGGCCTGCACCTGCACGGGACCGCTGCCGGGAAAATGGGTGATCTCGATCAGCTCCTCGCTCTGCTGCGCCTTGAGGAAAACCAGTTCTGATCCGCGGGGAGATTTGTGCCGGCGGATTTCTTCCAGGCCGAGAATGTCCTTGTAGAATTTCACGGTTCGTTCCAGATCATTGACGCGGTAGCGCGTGTGTAAAAGTTTCGTGGCCTTGCTCATGCGGTCACAGTAACGATGAAAGGCGCGGGTGCCAAGCATCCGGTGCGGGAGATTCCACCCTGGCAATCATCAAACCGCTTGCGGCCGGGGCAAATACTCTTTACGTAGAGCCTGTGTCCGGACCCATCCGATGCCGCTTCCTTCTTTTTCTGGCGGGCTGCCTTGGCCCGCTGGCGGCGTTTGCCCAGGTTGACCCGTATCCACGCGAGTTGATTCAACTGGGCTACAACGGCTCGCTGCAAGGGAAGGCGCCGCTGGCGGCGTACATGTTCTATTATCGGAATATCCCCGACTTCCACGGCACGAACATTACGCTGCGTCTGGCGCTCGCTCCGGTTTATCTCGATTCCGAACTGGGCATCAGCCATGTGTTCACGGAGAACACGGATCTGGGCATCGGCCTGGCCGGCGGCGGTTACGCGGACAGCTACGACGAAATTCGCGGCGGAAAATTCCTGGAAGCTGAATCGTTCACCGGCCACGGCGGCGAGGCCTCGCTCAGCCTCTATCATTGCTTCAACCCTGGGCAGCTGATTCCTTTGAACGGGGTGTTGCGCGGCACCGTGCATTACTCCACCTACGACCGGAACGGTGACACCTCCCTCGGTTTCCAGCTTCCCGAGGATCGCACCACCTATTCAATCCGCACCGGACTTCGCTGGGGCGGCAAGGAACCCACGCTCTTTCCGTCGCTCGCGATGGAACTGTCCGGCTGGTATGAAGGTTATTTTCGCGCCAACAGCGGCAGCTACGGTTTCGCCGGTGACCGCACGGTTGAAAAAATATCGCACCTGTTCTGGATGCAAGCCCTGCTGGCGTACACCCTGACCAATTCCGGGCAGAACTTTTTGGTGAGTTTCACGGCGGGCACCAGTGCGGAGGCGGACCGCTTCAGCGCCTACCGGCTGGGGGCGCTGCTGCCGATGGTGGCGGAGTTCCCGCTCTCCCTGCCCGGCTATTATTTCAACGAGATCAGCGCCCGCAATTTTCTGCTCATCGGGGCGAACTACATCGTGCCATTGGACGCCCGGCATCGCTGGAACATCAACTTCACCGGGACGACGGCGGGCGTGGATTATCTCCCGGGGCTGGAACAGGAAGGCGACTGGCACAGCGGCGTGGGCGCGGGCCTGCTTTTTCAATCCCCGTCGCTCAAGGTCATGCTTGGCTACGCGTACGGGGTGGATGCGATTCGTTCCCGCGGTCGCGGCGCGCACAGCCTCGGCCTGCTGCTGCAGTTCGATCTCGGCCACGCGCGGCAAACCCTGCTGAACCTGGAGCAGCCGGGGCGCTGGCGCGGGTTCCAAAAAGTGTTAGGCGCGTTCGGCAATTGATCTGACTTCACCGGACTTCTGCAAACTGCGCCCGCGCCAGATGTAAAAAATTGCCGGGTAAACCAGCAGTTCCATCAACGTTGAGGTTATCACCCCGCCGATCATTGGCGTGGCAATCCGCTTCATCACATCCGCGCCCGCGCCGTGGCTCCAGAGAATCGGAGCAAGACCCGCAATGATCACGCACGCGGTCATGGCCTTCGGGCGGACACGTTTGACCGCGCCGTGGTAGATCGCGTCGCGCAAATCGGTCACGTTTCGCATCGTGCCTTTGCGCTTCCAATCCTCATACGCGAGGTCCAGGTAGAGCAACATCACCACGCCGGTTTCCGCATCGAGTCCCGCCAGAGCGATGATGCCGACCCAGACCGCGACGCTGAGGTTGTAGTCCAGCAGGTAGATGATCCAGAACGCGCCGACGAGCGAGAAGGGCACCGCGAGCATCACGATGGCCGTCTTCACCAGCGATTTCGTGTTCAGGTAAATGATCAGGGTAATGATGAGCAACGTCAGCGGCACCACAATCAGCAGGCGTTCCTTGGCGCGCAGCATGTATTCGTACTGGCCGCTCCAGAAAATATTGTAGCCCGGCGGCAGTTTGATTTCGCCTTTGCCGACGGCATCATCGACCGTGCGCATCGCCATCTCCACGTAAGTACCCACGTCCACGCCGCGAATGTCCACATAGACCCAGGCGTTGGGAACCGCACCTTCGCTTTTGATGCCCATCGGGCCGTCCACGACTTTGATGGTCGCGAGTTGCCCGAGCGGAATCTGTGCGCCCATCATCGTCGGCACGACGATGTCCTCCCTCAACGCGCGCAGGTCGGAACGGAAATCGCGGTCGTAACGCAGGCTCACCGTGTAGCGTTGCAAACCCTCGACGGTTGTCGTCAAAGCCATGCCGCCGAGGGCGACCGACAGAACATCCTGCACATCGCCCACCGTCAGCCCGTAGCGCGCGATGGCTGTGCGATCAATCTCAAATTCAATGAAACGACCGCCCATCACGCGCTCGGCAAAGACGCTGGTCGTGCCCGGCACGCGCCGGATCACCGCCTCGACCTCGGTGCCGATGCGTTCAAGCGTGGCCAGGTCCGCGCCGGCGATTTTGATGCCGACGGGGGTTTTGATGCCGGTGGACAGCATGTCGATGCGCGTCTTGATCGGCATGGTCCACGCATTGTTGAGGCCGGGAATCTGCACGGCGTTGTTCAACGCGTCCATCAACTCGTCCGGCGTGCGACGGCGATGCGCGATGACTTTGCCGTCTTCGTTGGTGATGTCCACGACCGGCCATTGGTCCTCGGGTTTGAGCCGAATCGTGGTTTCGATCATGTCCATCGGCGCGGGATCGGTGGCGGTTTCCGCCCGGCCGGCCTTGCCGAAAACCTGTTCGACTTCGGGAAACGATTTGATGAGCTGGTCGGTGGTTTGCAACAGCTCACGCGCTTTGGTCGGCGAGACTCCCGGAAAGGTCGTCGGCATGTAGAGCAGATCGCCTTCGTAAAGCGGCGGCATGAATTCCGAGCCGATGTTCTGATACGGAAACAGTTTGCCGACTTTGAAGGCGGCTTCGCGCGCGGCACCTTCCGGCAGGACGCGCGACGCCATCCAGTTCCAGGGCAGGAACACCCAGAGCACAATCACCGCCGCCGCCGTCACGACCGCCCAGCGCCATTTCACCACGAAGTCAATCACCGGATGATACAGCCAGATCAACACGCGGTTGATCGGGTTCCGCTCCTCCTTTGGAATCTTGCCGCGAATGAACCACCCCATGAGAATCGGCGCGAGCGTGATCGACAGCAGCGCGGCGGCCGCCATGGAATAGGTCTTGGTGAACGCGAGCGGCTTGAACAGCCGGCCTTCCTGTTCCTGCAACGTGAACACCGGCAGAAACGAAACCGTGATCACGAGCAGCGAATAGAACAGCGTCGGCCCGACTTCCACCGCCGCGTCGCGAATGATTTCCCAGTGCGGCTTTTTCCCCTGGTCGCGTTCGAGATGCTTGTGCGCGTTCTCAATCATGATGATGACCGCGTCCACCATCGCGCCGATGGCAATGGCAATGCCGCCGAGCGACATGATGTTCGAGCTGATCCCCTGGCCGAACATCACGGAAAACGCGATCAACACCGCGATGGGCAAAATCAGGATGGCCACCAATGCGCTGCGCAGATGCAGGAGAAACGCCAGGCAAACGAGCGCCACGACGAGGCTTTCTTCGAGCAGCTTTTCTTCGAGGGTCTTGACCGCGCCGTCAATCAAGGTGGTGCGGTCGTAGTTGACCGTGACTTGCACATCCGCCGGCAGGGCTTTCATCGCCTGGTCCAGCCGCTGTTTTACGTCCCGGATCACCTGGCGCGAGTTCGCGCCGTAGCGCACGACGACAATCCCGCCGACGGTTTCACCCTCGCCATTCAGTTCCGCGATGCCGCGCCGCATGTCGGGACCGAACTGGATGTTGGCCACGTCCCGCAGCAGGATCGGCACGCCCTTGTCGCCCACGCCGACCGCGATTTGCTTCAGGTCGTCGAGGCTGGCGATGTAGCCCTTGACGCGCAGGATGAATTCGCGCTCGGACAGTTCAAGCGAGCGCCCGCCGACTTCCCCGTTGCTCCGCTCGATGGCCATGCTGACGTCCTTCAGCGCAAGGTTGTAGGCGCGGAGCTTGGTCGGATCCACGGTGACTTGATACTGTTTCACGAAACCGCCGACCGAGGCGACCTCCGAAACGCCCGGCACGGAAGTGAGCTGGTATTTCAAATACCAGTCCTGAATCGAACGCAGCTCCGCAAGGTCGCGGTTCGTCGAGTTGATCGAGTACATGAACGCCCAGCCAACGCCCGTGGCATCCGGGCCGAGCGAGGGCGCGACGCCTTTGGGCAGTTGACTGCCGATGCTGCTGAGGTATTCGAGCACGCGGCTGCGCGCCCAATACGGATCGGTGCCGTCCTCGAAAATCACATAGACGAACGAGAAGCCGTAAAACGAATAGCCGCGCACGACTTTGGCCTTCGGCACCGAGAGCATTTTTGTGGTGATCGGATAAGTCACCTGGTCCTCGACGATGTTCGGTGCCTGGCCGTTCCATTCGGTGTAGATGATGACCTGCGTGTCGGAGAGATCGGGAATCGCGTCGAGCGGAATGTGGCGCAGCGAGTACACGCCGCCGAGCACCAGCGCCAGCGTCGCCAGCAGCACGAGGAACTTGTTCTTGAGCGAAAAATCTATGATACGCGTGAGCATGGTGATCAGTCGGGTTTCAAAGTTTCAATTTGCGGAGCCGTAGGGCGTTGCCGATGACGGAAACGGAACTGAAACTCATCGCGGCGGCGGCGATCATCGGGCTTAACAACAGTCCAAACATCGGATAGAGCGCGCCGGCGGCGATCGGCACGCCGACGATGTTATAGATGAACGCGAAGAAAAGATTCTGCCGGATGTTGCGCATCGTGCCGTGGCTCAAGCGTCTCGCCTTGGCGATGCCGCGCAAATCACCCTTCACCAGCGTGACGCCCGCGCTCTCCATCGCCACGTCCGTGCCTGTGCCCATGGCAATCCCCACGTTCGCGGCGGCCAGCGCGGGGGCGTCATTGATGCCGTCGCCGGCCATCGCCACCACGCGGCCTTCCTTTTGAAAGCGCTTCACGACGTCGCCTTTGCGCTCGGGCAGAACGTCGGCCTCGAAATCATCCAGGCCCAGTTGGCGGGCCACCGCCTCCGCCGTCGTGCGGTTGTCGCCGGTGACCATGACCACGCGAATGCCTTCTTCGCGCAGCAGGCGGATAGCCTCGGGCGTGGATTCCTTGATGCGATCGGCCACGCCAATCAAGCCGGCAAGTTTGCCGTTGAGCGCGACGAACATCACGGTCTGACCTTCGCGCCGCAATTCCTCGGCACGCGCGGAGAGGGCGCCGGCGGAAATGTTCAATTGTTCCAACAAGTTGGCGTTGCCCAGCGCCACCGGATGTCCGTCCACCTGCCCCGTCACTCCTTTGCCGGTAACGGATTGAAAATCTTTCGCGTCCGTGAGCTTGAGTTTGCGTTGCCCGGCTCCCGCGACGATCGCCGCCGCCAGCGGGTGTTCACTGCCGCGTTCAAGACTGGCGACGAGCCGGAGCAATTCATTCTCGTCCTGACCGGCGGCGGGCGTGACGGAAGCCAGACTCGGCTTGCCTTCGGTGAGCGTGCCCGTCTTGTCCACGATCAGCGTGTCCACCTTTTCGAGAATCTCCAGCGCCTCGGCGTTCCTGATGAGCACGCCCGCCGCCGCACCGCGTCCCGTGCCGACCATGATGGACATGGGTGTGGCCAACCCGAGCGCGCACGGACAGGCGATGATGAGCACGGCGACGGCATTGACGAGCGCGTGGGCCATCCGGGGTTCAGCGCCCCACACGCTCCAGCTGAAAAACGTCAGCACCGCCGCGCCCAGCACCACGGGCACGAACCAGCCCGCCACCACGTCCGCCAGGCGCTGGATCGGCGCGCGGCTGCGTTGCGCCTCGCTGACCATGCGGACGATCTGCGCCAGCAGGGTCTCGCGGCCGACGCGTTCAGCGCGCATCACAAAGCCACCCGTGGCGTTCACCGTTCCGCCAGTGACTTGATCGCCGCGAGTTTTCTCGAAAGGCATCGGCTCACCCGTGACCATGGACTCGTCCACGCTGCTTGAGCCTTCGAGTAATTGACCGTCCACGGGAATTTTTTCGCCGGGACGCACCCGCAGCCGGTCGCCCGGCTTCACGTCGGCGAGCAGCACCTCGGACTCCGTGCCGTCGTTCCGCACCAGGCGTGCCGTCTTGGGCGCGAGGCCGAGCAGGGCTTTGATCGCGCCGGAAGTCTGGCTGCGGGCGCGCAATTCGAGCACCTGGCCCAAAAGAACGAGCGTGGTGATGACGGCCGCGGCTTCAAAATAAACCGCCACCTGCCCGCCATGCCCGCGAAACGAGGCGGGGAAGATTTCCGGCCAAACGGCGGCCACCACGCTGTAGGTCCACGCCACGCCCGTCCCAATGGCGATCAGCGTGAACATGTTCAGGCTGCGATGCACGAGCGACGCCCAGCCGCGTTGAAAAAACGGCCAGCCGCCCCACAGCACAACGGGCGTGGCCAGCGTCAGTTGAATGAAGATCAGCATTCGCGGCGAAACCGATTCCAACAGGTGCGCGCCGCCCAAGTGCGGCGCCATTTCAAGGATGAACACGGGTAACGAGAGTGTCAGACAAACCCAGAAGCGCCGCGCCATACTGTCGAGTTCCGGATTGGCTTCGCCCATGTCGGCGGAGAATTCCATCGGTTCGAGCGCCATGCCGCACTTGGGGCAGTCACCCGGTTTGTCCGAAATCACCTCCGGGTGCATTGGACAGGTGTAACGAGCCGCGGATGCCGCCGGGGGTGCTGAAGCAGCGACTGGCTTCATTTCGTGGTGAGGTTCCGCGCCGTGATGACAGCACGCCTGGGAATTCGCCGGCTTCGACCCGAGATATTTCTGCGGCTCGGCTCGAAACTTTTTCTCGCAATGCGGGCTGCAAAAATGATACGTCCCGCCGCCGTGTTCGACCGTCGCTGCCGCCGAGGCGGGATCAACATCCATCCCACAGACCGGGTCACGAATTTTTTGGTGGGCTTGCATCGCCTTCAGTGTTGATGGGTTGATGGATTTTGTTTGCGCCAGTTTGCTTCAGCGGTTTTACCGTGGCTGACGGTCGTGGTCGGCACCAGCGCCATCGCGCATTTGGGACAATCGCCCGGTTTGTCTGCCACCACGTCCGCGTGTGAAGCCATCGGACAAGTGTAAAGCGTGGCGGGATCGGATTTGGTTTCGAGCTGGCCGGTGGCGCCGGCCGGAACCGGGGGTGAAGCCACGACGGGAATCAGCGTCATCGCGCACAACGGACATTTGCCCGGCCTTTCCTCGTGAACGCTCGCGTGCTCCGGCATCGGGCACGTGTAGTAAAGCACCCGGCCGCCGGGTTGAAGTTTTTTGAGGTCGCTGGGCATGACCGGCACGAGCGCCATGTTGCAGATCGGACATTTGCCGGGGTGATCGTATATGATCGAGACGTGCTCCGGCATCGGGCAGACATAGACGACGGATTCGGCAGCGGGTTTTGCCGACGCGGCAGCTGCCATTGTGTTGGTTGTCGAACCGGATTTAGCCCCGGCGGCCGACACGCTCGTTGGCCCGCGCATCTTGTCAATCGCCTCGCGCAACTGGCTTTCCGAGTCGAGCATGAACTGGCCGGATGTAACCACGCGCTCGCCTTCGTTCAATCCACTGATGACCTGATACATTCCGTCCGCCGCCTCCACGCCGAGAACGACCGTGCGCGCATCGAACTTTCCGCCGTCCAGCGCGACGAACACGGTGTTCTTCGCTCCGCCGCGCAGCACTGCCGAATCTGGCACGAGCACCACCGACGACTCGACCTCGGCGCTGATCTGCACGGAAACGAACATGCCGGGTTTCAGAAAGTAACCCGGATTTTCAAACTCCAGCCGCACGCGGGCCGTGCGGGTTTTGTCGTCCACGTTGGGATAAACGTAGGTGACGCGTCCGCGAAACTCCCGGTCGGCCAGCGAGGAAAGCCGGACCACCGCCTCATGTCCGAGTTGAACGAACGGCAGGTCCTGCTCGTAAATTTGCGCGATCACCCAGACGATGCCCAGGTCGGCAAGCCGGTAAAGCTTCATGCCCGCGTCCACCATCTGGCCCTGCACAACCATTTTTTCGGTGACGAAACCGTCCGCCGGCGACACCACCTGCAACGTCCGGAGCGGAACGCGGGTCTTGGCAAGTTCGGCGATTTGCGTTTCGGAGATGTCGAAGAACTGCAATTTTTTGGCCGCGATTTCCCGCAGGAAACCCGCGCCGTTGTCGTTGGTGGAAGTCTGATTCAGCGCGAGCAGATACTCGGATTGCGCGCTATAAAGCTCCGGCGAATAAACCTCGAAGAGCGGTTCACCGCGATGTACCAGTTTCCCAGTCGCATCGGCGTGAAGTTTTTCAATCCAGCCTTTGTACTTGGTCGTCACTTCCGTGATCGCCGTCTCATCGTAATCCATCGTGCCGACGGTGCGGATGGTTTTGCGAAGCGGACCGCGCAGGATCGGCGTGGTGCGCAGGTTCATGTTCTGGATTGTCACGGGATCAATCGCGATGGCGGAAGAATTGACGGCGGTGTTGGTGCCAGCCGTTCCCTGTTTGCGAATCGGCGTGAGCTTCATGCCGCAGATCGGGCAGTTGCCGGGATGATCCTGGATGACCTGCGGATGCATGCCGCAGGTGTAAAGCGTCTTGTTTTCCGCCGCGCGGCCGGTGCCCAGGAGCAGCGCGGTTGCGGCAAGCAGGATGAAAAAGTTTTTGGCGTTCATACGGAAATTTATTGCGATGAATTGGTGATCGCACCCGAGGCATAGTCGCAACCGGAGGGGGTTTTGAATCCGGGTATGGGCGGATGTCCCGGTGGCAGTGCGGGTGCCTCGATCGCGGTTTTATTACAACACCCGTTCTCCATCTCGGCGCCACAGCCATGCGGCGCCGAATCCACTGTCAAGGCGGCCCCGGACGTGGCGACCAGTGCCATGCCGCATTTTGGACAGTTGCCGGGCTTGGCGCTCAAGACTTCGTGATGCATCGGACAGACGTATTTTTCCGTCGCCGTTGCCGCAGGCCTGGATTTCTGCATTCGCGCCGGGACATCAAAATAAAGTCCCGCCGCGACCGCGGTGAAACCGAGCAGGAGTAATATGCCAAGTAGGTTAATTCGTTTTGCAATGCAGTTCATAATAAGTCTTTCGCTTATGGATTCTTGGAAGGTGAAGGCGTGCGGATTACCGGCGGCGCTGTTTCCGATTCCGCGCCGATCATGGACAGGGCAGTCAAATCGCCCAGTCCGCAGCACAGCACCAGTTCGGAAAGCATCTCGTATTGTTCGGCGACCGCGCGGACAAACATGAGGCGCGCGTCCAGGAGCATCCGGTGGGTGTCGAGGATTTCGCGAAACGCATTTTGCCCGCCCTGCCAGCCGGCGCGGACGGTGTCCAGGGTGGATTCGGTGCGCGGAATGATTCGATCGCGATAGAGCAGCGCTTCGCGGCGCGCGGAATCAATCTTGACCGTGAGGAGATGAAGCTCTTCGCGCAAGGCGAGTCGTTCGTCGGACAGTTCAAATTGAGCCGCGGAAAGTTTGGCTTGATCGCGCCGGACGTCCGCGCGGATTTTGCTCCGGTTGGCCCAGGGCAGGTTCATGCGGAGGATCAACATCCCCTGGCGGAAACTTCCGTCGCCGCTGTAATTGCGCGCTTCGAAGCCGGCGGAAATATCCGGGTAACTCTGGCGGCGCGTCACTTCCACCATCGCCTCGGCCTGCTGCACCTGCCGCTGCATCATCAAAGTCTTCGGCTCATATTTCAGCGCGAACTCGACAAGCCGGGCATTGAAGGAAACCGCCCCGGCCACGGCGGGAAGTTCCAACGCGGGCCAAGGCGATCGCACGTCGCGATTCAGCAAACGGTCCAAAGTCACCAATTCGTGCGTCAACTGGCTGCGATCGGTTTGCAACTGATTGGCCCGTTTGTCCCGCTCGTTTTGAATCTGTAAAATCTCCGCCAACAAAACCTGGCCGTTGCGGGCGTTGCTCTCCAAAAGTTGCTTCATCGTGTCGAGCCACGCCAGATCCTGCTCGCCAATCGCCACGACGCGGTCAGCCAGCGCGGCGCGGAAGGCGGCTTTGGCCAGTTCGACGCGCAGCTTTTGAAACTGATAATCAAGGTTCGCGCTTTCCGTGGCGAGTTCGGCCCGCGCCACGTTGCGTTCGAGCCGGGGTTTGCCGAAGAGCGGAAGTTTTTGCTCGACGCCATAAAGGATGTCACCCTCGTCGGCGCGCATGTCCTCACGAGCCCCCATGCCGCCGACCATGAGCATCGGGTCGTCCCACGTTCGCACGGCGGCGACACCGGCGGCGGCGGCGTTGGTCATGGCCACGGCGGCGCGAAGCGCGGGATTGTTCGTCCGCATTTCGTCGGCGAGCTGGCCCAGGTAATCCGGCGTCAGCACGATGGCCTTGGTTGAACCAACCGCTTCGCCTCTAGCCACTGACGCGGCGAAGCTGGCCGCGAATGCTAACAAGCATATCGTAAAATTATTTTTCATACCGATCAGTTTGGAATTTTGGCGCAGGAACGAAGAAGATTTCCGTGACGCGTCAGCGCAGTACACACCACGGGCGTTCGGAAGGAAAGATCAGATCACTCGGACACAAAACCGCGCGAACAGCGGAGCCTCAACCGCCAAATGCAGCGAAACGGTGCATCCAATTGGCGGCTGGGCCGGCATCACGGGCAAAGTCCAGGACAGCGCTGCCGGCACAAGCGTCGGGCGAAAGACTTGGGAACTAGAAGCCGGAGTCGCCGAAACGGGTTGCGACTCCGGTAGAGGTGGACTGGTGACGCAACAGCTACTCGCACACTCACAGCACGAAGCGGGCGCCTCACTGCCCGCGGGTGCCTGCGCCCGGACGAATTGCGTCCAGACGATCAGCAGCGTGCAAACAAAGGCCAGCGCCGTTCTCATGGTTACAAACTCGCACCGGCGAGCCACCGAAGCTCACCGGTTGTTGGTTTCTACTTGTCAGTTTTTGGCTTGTCGGCCGCGGCCTTCTTTTCCGCCGTTTCCATCTTCTTGATGTACTTGGCCGGGTCCTTGTCGAAATCCTTCTTGCAGCTCTTGCAGCACAGTTTCATTTCCTGGCCTTTGTATTCGAAGACAAAAGGCTTGCCCATCTCGCCGAGTTTCTCGTCGGAGACGACGCAGACTTTCAGGGTGTAGGGTTTCGGGGCTTCTTTTTTGTCGGCGGCAAAAGCCGCCAGCGGCCCGGCCACGATGGCTGCGGAGATGGCGATGGCTAGTGTGTTTTTAATGATGTTCATGATATAAAATGTTTCAACCGTTCCAAGATAATACCCCAAGGTCGAAAATTTCACGCAAATTTTTTTGCGGTTGGTCTTAAATGCAAAAAGACGGACGAAGCCGTGGCTTCGTCCGCAATCGGTCTGGTTGCAAAGTGCGGCTACTTCTTCTCCCTTTTCTCCATGCCCTTGGTCGCGCCACTTCCGGGCGTGGTTGCGCAGCAGAAGGCGGAGTCATCGCCGCACATCTTGCAACTGTGCTTGAGTTCGGTCACGTCGCCTTTGGCGTGGCCAGTTACCGTAATCTTGGAATTGCAACCGTTGCACGCGTGTGTGCCGATCAGTTCGGTGGTTTGGCCGTTAGCCATCAGAAGTTGCGCCCCTTTGGCTCCCTGTTTCACGCGCGTGACCCAGAC
>JANPGB010000217.1:0-3971 GCA_031423695.1 Verrucomicrobiota bacterium | reverse complement strand
CCGACCACCAAACTCAGCATCGGCATTTATTCCGAGGGCAGGCGGATGGAAACGGTGAAGACCGTTTTCGTCGGGCCAAGAAAATCCGAATCCAAACGCGATCAAGATCATGCACACCACGACTAACCGCCGAAATCTCTGGCCCGCCGCGATCGCCGGCTTTTTCATCCTCGCTGCCATCTTCATCGTGACCTTCACCGCCTGGGCGATGCGGCAGCGGGAGGACTTGGTTTCGGAGGATTATTATGAACGCGAGGTACGCTTCCAAAGCCGCCTGGATTCGATGAACCGTTCGCAGTCCTTCGCGACACCGACTGTGGTGACATTTGAACCCGCACGGCAGGCCATGGTCATCGCGCTGCCTACGCCGCAAACACGCGGCGCGACCGACAGCATCCATCTCTACCGCCCGTCCGACGCGCGCCTCGACCGGGACGTGCCGCTGACCTTGAACGCGGAAGGAGTTCAACGCCTCGACGGGAAAGAATTGTCCGCGGGCCTGTGGAAGGTGCGCGTGCAATGGACCGCCAACGGCCAGGAATATTTTCTCGATCAACCCGTGGTCGTTCCCGGAGCGCCGGTCTCCGACCCGGCTCGAAGATAAGCAAACAAAAAAGCGCCAGGGCGGAGACCGGCGCTCCGAAAAATCAAAATGCAACTTTGGACCGCATTCCTGTTGGGCTTCATCGGCAGCGCGCACTGCGCCGGCATGTGCGGGCCGCTCGCGCTCGCGTTGCCGCACGCGGGCAACACGCGCGCAAAGTTCTTCACGGGTCGCCTGGCCTACAACCTCGGACGGCTCGTCACCTACTGCGCCCTGGGCCTGGTGTTCGGCCTGTTCGGCAAAACCTTTTTGCTCGCCGGTTTGCAACGGACGCTTTCCATCGCGCTGGGCGTGAGCCTGCTCGCGGGGTTGCTGATGTCGCGCCGGCTGGCCTTATGGCGGCCCACGACCGTTTTGGTGGCTCAACTCAAAGCGCGGATGTCCGGCCTGCTGCGCCGCAGAACTTTCACGGCCCTCACGGCGCTCGGTTTGTTGAACGGCCTGCTCCCGTGCGGTCTGGTGTATGTGGCCTGTGCGGGGGCCGCCGCGAGCAGCGGAGTTGTCAGCGGGGTTCTGTTCATGGCGGCTTTTGGCGCGGGCACACTGCCGATGATGCTCGCCCTGAGTCTTTCCGGGAAGCTGGTTCCGTTTTCACTCCGGATGAAACTGCTCAAGGCCGTGCCGGTATCCGTTTGCGTGCTGGCGGCGTTGCTGATCTTTCGCGGTCTGTCCCTGGGCATTCCCTACCTCAGCCCGGATATTTCGTCGGACCATCCGGGCTGTTGCGCCAAATGATTCCTGCGCGGGGCAACGCGTGCCTGCGGCTTCGGCATCCTGGCCGTCCCCGAACGGCAGGGAGGCGCCAGGACGAAACCAACGCTCAGTCAGGTTGCGCCCCACCGCTTTCCGGCCAGCCGCCCGGTGGATTTTCCCGCAAAAAATGGTTGGAAAGACGGCTCGACTTAGAGTCATATTACAGCCATGACCGAGCCAGCACATGTGCCCAACCCCGCCGCCACCGTGGAGGAGATTCAAAAAGGCTGGCATGAACTCACGCTGCGGGTCAGCCAGCTCGAAGCCGAACGCGCCGGGCTGGAGCACGAAAACAAAAACCTCCGCCAGCTGCTCGAACGCGTCATCGAACACCGGCAGAAATCCCACGGCGAACTGATCCTGCTCCTGACCGGGCTGGTGAGCAAACTCCAGATCAACGAAGTCGGCGTCATCATCGCCAAGCTAATAGAGCACAACAAACAGGTCTGCGACGCCCTGGCGAAGCTAGGCAACAGCAAAGCCGACGACAGCCTGCCGCAGCCGCAGATCCTGCTCGCGCTGGACCAGGTCAAGCGCGACTTGTCCGCCAAGGTGCAGCCGCTCACGGAGGAATTGATCCGGCTTGGGGTTCCGCTGGAAGCCTCCCTCCTGCGTTCGCTGGCCACCCACCCGGAGGAATTCTTTGCCCCGCGCGTCGTGCGCGCCACCCGCTGTTACCTCAAGGGCCAGGTGCCGCGCGAACGGATCGTCCGCGAATTCGGCGAGGCGGCCCTGCTCTTCTTCAACGACCTGACCACCGATCCCAAGTTAAATCCGCGCCCCAAGCCGGACGAGATCGTGCTGGCGTTCAAAACCGATTTCGATCTGGTGTTTCAGCAAAACCCGGCCGTGCTCCCGGACAAACGCGACGCGCTGCTGGCCCTGCACAAGCAGGTGCAGCAGAGCAAATCCGCGGGCGAGACCATGCGGCTGCAAAGGATCGCCTTCGCCAAACTGTCGTTTGTGCTGGAGCTGCTTCACTTCTACGAAAACCAGAACACCGAAGTGCCCGAGGCGATCTTTGCCCAGCGCCTGCCAGGCATCGTCGAGCAGATGGCCCTCAACGGCCCCGACGATCCCCTCGACGAAACCATGATGCTCGAGGCGGAAGACCTGCTCAACTGCATCCTCAACGCGGACCATCGCCTCTCCACCATCAACAATCTCGGCAAGAGCGGCGGCACCGCGCGCACCTTGAAGTTTGTCCTGCGCCTCCGCGCCGAGAAGGTTCCCGATCTGGACGAGGTCGTGCCGGAGTTGATCAAACATCTGGTGCCCCCGAAAAAAACGCCGACCGTCGAGGCGCTCACCGCGGTGGTGAAGCTCATCCATCCCGGGCTGCAAAAATCCATTCTTCGCGCGCTCATGACCACCGACCGGCTGCGCAAGGAGGAAGCCGAGACGCTCGGCCGCGCGATCGGCGCCCAGCTCGGCATTCAAGGACTGGAGGACCCCATCCGGACCCAGGCCGCCCTCTCGCCGGAAATCGAACGGGAACTCGCCTGGGACAAGGTCAAAGACCTCATCACCCGGCGGGTCGAAACCGGCCTCATCGCCGCCGCCGTCCGCGACCGGCTCCACGCGAAATATGATTCCGATGAAGTCAAACAAAGCTGGCTGACGCTGATTGAAGTCGAACCAATTTCATTGATCCGGATTTTCTGCCAGATCCCTTACCTGCCCGATGGCCGGACCGATTCCATTGCGCGCGCGGTGATGGAATCCTACGTCAACCGCTTGACCCACGAGAAGTATGCCGCGGCGTACAACAAAGTCGTCAACAGCCTGCGAAACATGTTCAAGGCCAACCCCGACAGCCCCACCCTCGTCAACTTCATGGCGCTGGTCCGATGGGTGGACACCGATGCCGCCAACAAACTCAGCGCGGACATCGGCATGGTGGCGCACGCGTAGCGGTTGCCGGACGACGCAGCGGCGACCGCCCAAACCATCCCCGCACCGGGCCAGGTTTTCAAGGACTGCTCAAAAGAAAACTGCCAGCCACGAGCGAACCTGGAACGCGCCCCTCAGAAGCCGGCCCGACGCGCAAGCCCAGGCCGCCCGCCGACCGGCATGCGGATTCTGGTCGCACGCCGTCTCCAGATTGAATCGGTGGCCGGCATTTTCTTCGGCGAGGACGCCAACGCACCCGCTGGCGACCGGCCTGGCCAGCGCGGCCTGGATGCGTTGCGCGATGGTTTCCACGGAAAAAGATTTCTGCAGGAAGTCCTCGGCCCCGTCGCCCAGCACGCGCTGCCGCAGCAGGCTGTCGAAGCACGTCGTCAGCATGAACACCCGCGTGGAGGCCGCCAACGCTTTGATCGGCCGGAGGGCGTCCGCGCCAGACTGCCCGGGCATTTGGTTGTCCAGCAGGATCACGTCGGGCGGCGTCTCCCTGGCCAGCGCTTCCAGCACCGCCCCGGCGGAAGAAAACTCCCGCGAGCAATCAAACCCCGACACCTCGGCCAGCAGCTCGGCCAGCAGGCTGCGAAACACGCAGTTGTCATCCACCAGCCAGACGCGCACGGGACGGCCGGCGTCCGGGCGCGGGGTTTCCGAATCCAAAAAGGCTAAGCTTCCAGACGGAACCGTCATGTCGTTGTGAGGATTCATG
>JANPGB010000216.1:0-4677 GCA_031423695.1 Verrucomicrobiota bacterium | reverse complement strand
GTCGGCTTCGGCCAGTTCGCCGAGCAGTGAAACCTGGGTGAGGTTCGCGCCGAGTTGGTCGTGCAGGTCGCGCGCGATGCGGGCGCGTTCGTGTTCCAACTCCTCACGCTGCTTGAGCATGGCGAGTTCGCGCTGCAATTTCTGCGTGGCGAAATAATAAATCAGCCCGCCAACGAGGACAAAAAAGCCAACGCCCACCAGAATCCGGAAGGACGTTTTCTGCCAGAAAGCCGGCAGGACGATGACGGCCAGCGTTGCGCCACTCTGGCTGGCCACGCCGTCCTCATTGAACGCGATCACGCGGAAACGGTAATCGCCCGGCGGCAACTGGCTGTAGCTGGCCACGCGATTGTTGCCGGCTTCAAACCACCGCGATTCGTGCGGTTCCAAAATGTATTTGAACCGCACATTTTCGGGCGCGGTAAAATTCAGGCTGGTGTAATGAATTTCCAGCCGCTCCTGACCCGGGGGGATGGTGATGCCAGGCAGGCGTGCGCCAAACGCATTGGTGACCTGCTCCCGCGATTCCACCAGCACGGATTCGATGATGACCGGCGGCCGGTTCGTGTTAGGCGTCAGGTCGAGTGGGTTCACGGACACCAGACCTTTCGTGGTGGGGAACCAGAGCCGGCCGTCGCGCGCGCGCGTGGCGGCCGGCTGCGAGCCCTGCGTGCATTCGCTGGTGGGCAGGCCGTCGCTTTTGCCGAACGCGCGACAGGCGATAAAGTTGATCTTTTTCGAGGCGAAATCGTTCAGGGATTTTTTGGACACCCGCATCAGGCCGACATAGGAGCCCATCCACAAATTGCTCCGGGTGTCCTCGATCAGGTAGCCGATGCTGTCGCTGAGCAGTCTGTCGCTGGTGGTGTAAGTGACGAACTTGCCGTGCTCGAAACGTCCCAACCCGGCGCCGTCGGTCCCGATCCACAGGACGCCGTCACGGTCGAGCCAGAAGGCGGTGATCCTCTCGCCGGGCAGACCATCAGCTTTATGAAAGGCGGTGAACTGGCCGTGGCTCAGGCGATTCAACCCGCCCCCGTCAGTGCCGATCCAGAGGTTGCCCTCGGCGTCATCGACCAGCGCGCGCACGGAATCGGCGGACAAGCCGTCGCGCATCGTGAACTTTTTCCAGCCCGTCTTGTCCTTGCAAGCCAAGCCGCCTTGGCTGCCGAGCCACAGCCGGCCGAGGCGGTCTTCGTGAATCGCGGAGATGAAAAGGTTCGCATTTTCCGCGTTGGTGAACTGCCGGAACAGGCCGTTGACGTATTCGAACAAGCCGAAACCCACCGCTCCCGACCAGACGCGTTTCGATTGGTCAGCGAAGACGCTCCGCACATATAAATTCGTCAGCCCCTGCTGCGCGCCCACGGAATGCACCACCCCGTCCAGCAAATGCTTCAAGCCGTGGCCGAAGGTGCCGAACCACAACCCGCCCTGCCCGTCCTCGCACACCGTCTGAACGGTCCAGTCTTTGGACTCGCCGAGCACCTCAAACACCCGGCGTTTCACCCGGTTCAATCCGCCGCCGTCGGTGCCGACCCACAGGTTGCCTTCGCGATCCAGGCAGAGGGACAGTACGATGCCCCGCGCGTTTTGAGAAAGCCCTTCGGCAGTGGACACCTGCGCGGCCCTACCTTCCGCATCAAACCAGAAAATGCCGGCACCATGCGTGCCGACAATCAAATTCCCCGCCGCATCCTCGGCCGCACATGTGACCGTGGTATTGGTGGCATCCCAGGGATACGCGGCCAGGTCGCGTTCCATTTTTGCCCCGCGCCATTTTTGGATCCGGCCATCGGCCAGCCGCCAGTAACCACCGCTCTTGCTGGCCAGAAGAAAATCCAGTTTGCCGACCGGCAGCTCCTCCTGAGCGATGAACGCCGAGGAATTTGAAACCACCGCCAGGCCAATCAACGCCTGGCCCAGCAACTGGCCGTTTCGATCCGCCAATTGCGTTGCCACCCAGACCGGGCCGGATTTTTCGGCAATGATCGAACTGGCGCTCGCGTTCAACGCCGCGACGTTGGTTCCGCGACACCGCACCACTCCGCCGTCCGCGAGATTCAGCCAGACCGCGCCGGTGGAATCCTCGCACGCAAACCGCAAGCGTTGTCCGCGACCTTCCCGCCCGATTTCCAGATTGATCACCTGGCCGTCGCGTTTGATCAACACTGTGGCGGCAGTTTCCGTCCCGACCCAAAGATTGCCCACGCTGTCCTCGAAGAGATGCACGATCCGGTTGCTGTCGAGTCCGGGCGTGTTGGCCTTGTTGAAAACCGTGAAGCGCGTGCCGTCAAAGCGGACCAGGCCACCCAGCGTTCCCAGCCACAGATAACCGTCCTGCGTCTGGGTCAGCGCGATGACCGCGCTTTCCGGCAGCTTTTGATTGCCCGGGCCGGATTCCCAAAAATCCACGATGAACGGCGACTCCGCTGAAACCGTCGCGCCGGAGTTTTCCGCCGGGCTGGAAAAAATCCCGCAAAGCACGAGCGCTGCGACCGCCCCAGGCCAGCGTTGTTTTAGCATCCGGCAATTGTTCGGAAGAACCGGCTGCGAGTAAAGTCGTTTGAGATAAGTTGTTGCAGTATTCAAAATTACCCGGGTCACGCCCGAATGGCCCTTTACTCTTTATGGGAATTGCCGTTTGTGCTTTACCGCTACACGAGTCGCGGGTATTTCATTTTTTACCTGGATGATTAGCAGAAAATCAGATTCCGGCAAGGCGGGCGCCCTTAGAGACGATATTCCATGGATAAGCCTCGCCATCTTCGGCCTGGTTTGCGGCCTAGTCATTGTATTGTTCGGCTGGAGCGCACAATCGGGATTCCTGAAATCGGCAAACCTGCGTGCGGAAGATTCGTATTACAATCTGCTGGTGCAGGGATTTCGCGCCGGGCAACTCCACCTGAAGCTGGAAGCGCCACCCGGACTTGCCCAACTCGCCGATCCCTACGACCCCGCTCTCAATGCAGCATGCATAAGGGATGTGGGCGACATGAGTTATTACCGGGGTAAGTTATACCTGTATTTTGGCGTTACGCCCGCCATGGCACTTTTCTGGCCGTATGCGACCCTGACCGGCCACTATCTCCCGGACAAGGCTGCGGTCGTCATCTTCTTTACGCTGGGCTACCTGGTTGCCGCGGGTCTATTGCGTGCGCTCTGGCGTCGTTATTTTCCAGAAGCAAGTATTTGGGTGGCTGGGGTCAGCCTACTCGCAATGGGTTTGGCCACTGGCATACTCCAAGATTTGTCACGCTGTGATGTTTATTCCGTTGCATACAGCTGTGGGTTTGCGTTCACCATGCTGGCGTTGGCGGCGATCTGGTGTGCCTTGCATGAGCCGAAACGGCAGGTGATGTGGCTGCTGTTGGCAAGTCTGGCTTATGGATTGGCGATTGGGGCGCGACCCCCGTTGTTGTTCGGGGGAATCATCCTATTGCTGCCGGTGGCTCAGGCCTGGCGGGCGGCGAATGAACCAGGTTCACGCCGGCGGGTTGGGTTGTTGTTGGCGGCGACGGTTGGTCCGGTGATGCTGATCGGATTGGCGTTGATGCTTTACAACTTCCTGCGCTTCCACAGCCCATTCGAATTTGGCACTCACTATCAGTTGAATGGAAAGTATCATCCGACCACCGCCCGGCTATTCAGTCTGGATTACGTCTGGTTCAACTTTCGTTTCTATTTTTTGAAACCGATGGGATGGAACGCTCATTTCCCCTTTTTGCGCCCTGTCCCGCTGTCGCCTTTGCCACCGGGTTACTGCGAGGTCACGGACCCTTACGGTGGGATGCTGAGCAACTATCCGCTGGTGTGGCTGGCCCTGGCCGCGCCGTTGGCATGGAGAGGCAGGTCAGTGAAGGTGGCTTCCAGTTTACGCGGGTTTATCGCGGCGGTTTTTTTAATTTTTGTGACTTGTGCGGCGCCCCTTTGCCTCTTTTTTGCAGCCGCCAGCCGCTATGTTTTGGATTTTCTGCCGGCGCTGATGCTGCTGGCTGTCATCGGTGTTCTTGGTCTGGAGCGTGCCCTGGCGGGTGCGCGGGTTTGGCGGCGCATCGCCCGCTGGGGTTGGAGCCTGCTGCTGGCCTATTCGGTTGCATTCAACCTGTTGGCAAGTGTTGAAGCCCATGCATTGGCCAACTGCTTTGCCGGCGATACGCTTCTTGCTCAAGGACGGGTGGACGCGGCGATTGAACATTATCACAGGGCGCTGGCACTTTGGCCTGAATTCGCGACTTCTCGCTGCCGTCTTGGCAATGCTCTCAGCCAAAAAGGACTGGGGGATGAAGCGATTATTCAATATCAAGAAGCTTTGAAAATCGAACCGGACTCTGCAGAAGTCCATAACAATCTTGGTACCGCTCTTTTCCAGAAAGGCCTGGAGGATGATGCGATTATTCAATATCAAAAAGTTTTGGAAATCAAACCCGACTCTGCAGACACCCACTATAATCTGGGTTGTGTGCTTTTCCAGAAAGGGCGGGCAAACGAGGCGATTACCCATTTCCAAAAAGCTTTGGAAATCAGACCACGCTACGCAGCGGCCCATTACAATCTGGGTTATGCTCTTCTCCAGAAAGGGCTGGTGAACGAGCCGATGACTCATTTTCAAAGAGCTTTGGAAATCCAACCGGACAACGCAGAAGCCCATAACGCTCTTGGCGATTGTCTTCTTCA
>JANPGB010000215.1:0-14992 GCA_031423695.1 Verrucomicrobiota bacterium | reverse complement strand
GTGCGCGCCGTCCCGGTCTGATGGAGAACGGCGCGCACGGAGTGACGCGCCCTACCAGATTGGTTGTTGGCACTGGGAAATTTTTTGGAACTTGGAACTTGGAATTTGGAGGTTTCATTATTCGTACGCGCTCGGCCCGGTCGGGGCTTGCACGGTATTTTCCGGTGGCTTGGGATTCTTGGGGTTTGATCCGCGCAAAGTATGCAGGTAACTGGCCACGGCCTGGATCTGGCCGGGCTTCAACATGCCGCGCCAGGTGATCATGCCTTTGGCCGGCACGCCGTTGATGATGGTCTTGACGCTGTCCACGTAGTTTGAGCCGTGAATCCAATAGTCGTCGCACAGATTCGGACCGACCAGGCCGCCGGCATCCGGCCGGTGACACGGCGCGCAGTAGGTGAGAAAGATGCGCTGGCCTTCGCCGAGCACCGCCTTGTCCTTGGACGGTTCCAGCGTGGCGATGGACGACTCGAACTTCGCGATGGCCGCGGATTTGAGCTCCTCGCCAGCCTTGGCTTCCTTGGCGTACTCCGCCGCCTGCAGGTCGCCGGCTCGGAACACGTGATAGTAGAGCATGTAGATCCCGCCGAAGAGGATGGTGAGGTTGAACAGCCAGACCCACCAGCGGGGCAGGAGGTTGTCCAGTTCGCGGATGCCGTCAATTTCGTGGTCGAGCAGGTTGGGTTCGTCGGAAGGGTTATTCATGGGAGGTTCCTTTCTTCGCCGTCTCGCCGTCGTTCAGGGGCAGCACGCTCATGCGGTTCATCAACGATTTTTTTTGGAACGCCGCCCAGATCATCGCGGTGGTGAAGACCGTGAAAAACAGGCAGATGGAAATGACGCCGTAAACTTCGACACCATTGATATCAATTAAAACATTTTTGATCATATGCGTGGGTTATTTGGTGGTGGTGGTGGGAACGACGGCAGCGGCGACCGGCGCGGCGGCCTGCGCTTTGATGTCGGTGCCGAGGCGCTGCAGATAGGCGATCATGGCGATGATCTCGCGGTCTGGGTCCGTGGTCACCGAGCCGGCCTTCAGGTTGGCCACGACTTTCCCGGCCTGCGTCTGCAAATCAAATTGCGCCGGGCCATTTTCATAGCCGGCGGGATACGGGACGCCAACTTTGCGCAGCGCGGCGATGCGCGGCGCGACGGCGTTGGTTTCAATCTTCTGCGTTAACAGCCAGGAGTAACGCGGCATGATCGAGCCGGGCGAGGTGGAGCGCGGGTCGTCCAGGTGATTGTAATGCCAGGCGTCGGGATACTTGCCGCCGGTGCGGTGCAAATCGGGCCCGGTGCGTTTCGAGCCCCAGAGGAACGGATGGTCATAGACGAATTCACCGGCCTTGGAATATTCGCCGTAGCGCTCGGTTTCGCTGCGGAAGGGCCGGATCATCTGCGAGTGGCAGCCCACGCAGCCTTCGCGGATGTAGATGTCCCGGCCCATCATTTCCAGCGGCGTGTACGGTTTGACGCTCGTGATGGTCGGCACGTTTTCCTTGATGAGAAACATCGGAACGATCTCCACCAATCCGCCGATGAGCACCGCCACGAAGGCGAGCACGGTCAGGGTGATGGGTTTTGCCTCGAGCCAGCGATGCTTGTAAGGATGCGTCTCCTCGGCGTGCGTTTCTTTCGAGAGCGGCGCGGCCTGCGCCTCGGTGTCGGGCTCGAACCGGCCGGCCTTGGCCGTGCGCCAGAGATTATAGGCCATGATGAACGCGCCGATGAGGTAGAGCGAGCCACCGATGGCGCGCAGGCGATACAGCGGGACGATTTGCAGCACCGTTTCCAGGAAGTTCGGATATTGCAGGAAGCCTTCCTTGGTGAACTGCTTCCACATCAGACCCTGGGTGATGCCGCTGGCATACATCGGCACGACGTAAAACATCATGCCCAGCAGCGCGATCCAGAAATGCCAGTTGGCAAGTTTGATGGAATACAATTCCGTCCGCCACAGACGCGGGAACAACCAGTAGAGCATCGAGAAGGTGAGGAAACCATTCCAGCCGAGCGCGCCGGTGTGCACGTGGGCGATGGTCCAGTCCGTGTAATGTGACAGGGAGTTGACGCTCTTGATCGCGAGCATCGGGCCTTCCAGCGTCGCCATCCCGTAAGCGGTCAGCGCCACGACCATGAATTTCAGCATCGGTTGTTCGCGCACCTTGTCCCACGCGCCGCGCAGGGTGAGCAGCCCGTTCAGCATGCCGCCCCACGACGGCGCGATGAGCATCAGGGACAGCACCATGCCGAGCGACTGCGCCCAGTCCGGCAGCGCGGTGTAAAGCAGATGATGCGGCCCGGCCCAGATGTAGATAAAAATGAGCGCCCAGAAATGGATGATGGATAGCCGGTAGCTGAACACGGGACGCTCCGCCGCCTTGGGCAGGAAGTAATACATCAGGCCGAGGTACGGCGTGGTGAGGAAAAACGCGACGGCGTTGTGCCCGTACCACCATTGCACCAGCGCGTCTTGCACGCCGGCGTAAATCGAGTAGCTCTTGAACAGGCTGGCCGGCACCTCCAGCGAATTGACGATGTGCAGCAGCGCAACGGTGATGGCCGTGGCGATGTAAAACCAGATGGCGACGTAGAGATGTTTCTCGCGGCGTTTGAGGATCGTGCCCATCAGATTGACCGTGAACACCACCCAGACCAGCGCGATCGCGATATCAATCGGCCATTCGAGTTCAGCGTATTCTTTGCTCGTCGTGAGACCGAGCGGCAGCGTGATGGCCGCGCCGACGATGATGGCCTGCCAGCCCCAGAAATTAACCCAGCTCAAAAAATCGCTGAACATGCGGGCCTTGCACAGCCGTTGCAGCGAGTAGTAGATGCCCATGAACATGCCATTGCCGACAAACGCAAAGATGACGGCGTTGGTGTGCAGCGGCCGCAGCCGCCCGAACGTGGTGAACTGCAGGTTCAGATTCAGGTCGGGCCAGAACAACTGGCAGGCGATCAGCAGCCCCGCGCTGAAGCCGACGAGGCCCCAGATGATGGTGGCGATGGCGAAGGCGCGGACGATGCGGTTGTCGTATTTGAAGGTTTCGATGTTGGAGTTCATTTGAGTTTAGATTGGATCGGAGCGATCGGAGAGCCTTTGGTTGCATCGGTTGTCGTTTCTTCCAGCAACAGCCGCATGGAAGGGGTGCAGGTGTCCTCGTACTGTCCCGACTGCACGGCCCAGATGAAAGCGATCAGAAAACCGACCGCGATGACGATGCTCAAGGGGATGAGAAGAAAGATGACGATCATGGCCGCGCCTCCGCGATGATTGGAGCGCCGGTCTCCGACCCGGCGTGTTGATGTCCTGGATTCATTGGAGCCGGGGCGGAGGCCGGCGCTCCACCCAGTTCGCGCCCAAGCCACGTCGCGGCGCCGCAGGCAAATGCCACTATGGTCACCGAACTCACGGGCATCAGAATCGCGCACACCACCGGCGAAAGTCTTCCGCTCGCGGCGATCGCCACGCCCACCAGGTTGTAGGCCGCCGAAATCCAGAACGCCGCCCGCACCACGCGCAAGGATTGCTTCGCGTAACACAGCACCTCCGCCGCCTGCGTCACCATGCCCGCCGCCAGAATCACGTCGCTCGCGGGCGAAAATGAGCTCACGTTTTCCACCACCGCCACGCCCACGTCCGCCTGGCGCAACGCGCCCGCGTCATTCAGACCGTCGCCGACCATCATCACAATTTTTCCGGCGACCTGCCGACGCTTGATAAATTCAAGTTTGTCGAGCGGGCTTTGGTTGAAGTTCAACAACGCGTCTGGCCCGAAGATCGCCGCAAAACGATCGCGTTCCTTTTCATTGTCGCCGCTGAGCAGGGCAGTCTCGCAATCGCGCGGCAGCCCGGACAGCAGGCGTGCCAGCTCCGGCCGGAGAGCGCCCGTCAAAAGGAAACCACCGCGATACTTCCCATCAATCACCACGAGCACGCCGCTGCCGCTGAATTTCGGTGTCGTCACCCCGCGCGTCGCCAGCCAGGCCGCCGAGCCCATCCAGATTTCATGTCCGTCCACGCGCCCTTCCATGCCGCAACCGGGGGTCTCCAGAAATGAACCGACTGGTTCTGGAAAATAATCCTGCTTGAGGGTCTCGCCAATCCGCACCGGCAGCGGATGTGTCGAGTGCCGAGTCATGGAAAACAGCCAGCGCGCTTCCGTCGCGCTCAAGGGCAAGCCCTGCCAGTGGACGGCTCCGGCACCCGCCGCCGTGAGCGTTCCGGTTTTGTCAAACACCACGCTGTCCACCTGGGCCAGGGTTTCCAGCACATAGGGATTTTTCAGAAACACCTTTCGCCGCCCGAGCACCCGTTGCGCCGTTCCCAGCGCAAACGGGGCGGCCAGCGCCAGCGCGCAGGGACAGGCTACGATCAACACCGACGTGAAGGCTTTCAATGACACCGCCGGGTTCACGAAGCCCCAAAACACCGCCGCCCCGATGGCGACGACAATCACGAGCTTGGTGAAGCGCTGGCTGTAGGTGTTGGTGATCTGGTTGATCAGCGCGCGTTTCTCTTTGCGGAAGGCATCCTGATTCCACAGTGAAGTGAGATAGCTCTGCGACACGCCCTTGACCATCTCGACTTCAATGGCGCCGCCCATCTGTCGTCCGCCGGCATAGAGGTAATCGTCCGGCTGCTTCTCCACCGGTTCGGACTCGCCGGTGACGAAGCTGTAATTGATCAACGCCGGGCCGCTGACGAGTTTTGAATCCGCCGGGATGAGTTCGCCATTGCGGAGGATGAGCCGGTCGCCGGCGGCGAGTTGCGAGAGGGAGACCGGCGCTTCGGCGCGTCCGCGCTTCCGCGTGACCGACAGCGGGAAGAACGACTTGTAATCGCGGTCAAACGCCAGCCGGTCGTACGTCTTCTGCTGGAACAACCGCCCGCAGAGCAGGAAGAAAATCAGTCCGCACAGCGAATCGAAATACCCGTCGCCGCGTCCGGTAAAAACCTCGCGGCTGCTCTGCGCAAAAATCGCCGCGATGCCCACCGCGATCGGCACGTCAATGTTCAGCAGTCGTTGCCGCAAACTGGTCCACGCCGCCCGCCAGTAGTCCAGCGCGCTGTAGATCACCACCGGCAGGGCGAGCGCAAAGCTGATCGCCCCGACCAGACGGCGGAAGGTCGGCCCGGCGTACGCATCCAGTCCGAGATACGCGGAGATGCTGAAGAGCATGATGTTGCCGAACGCGAACCCGGCGAGGCCCAGTTGAATCCACAGCCGCCGCGCGCCGCGCCCGCGCGGCTTCGCATCCAGCGCGGAAAGCTTCAGCTCCGGCTCGTATCCCAGCGAAGCCAGCAGCGCGACGGCCTCGCTGAGTTTGACTTGCGCCGGATCAAAGGCGAGGCCGACTTCTTTGCGTGGAAAGTTGACCTGGGTCTGCCCGAGCCCCGGCTTGAGGCGGAATAAATTTTCCAGCAGCCAGACACAGGCGATGCAATGAATGGAGGGAATATGAAACGTGACCCGGGTCAGCCGGGCGTCGGAGAAATCCACCAGCCGCTCGCGCACCGCCGGTGCATCAAGAAATTTGAACTGCTCTTTTTTTGCTGTCGCCGCAAGCCGCACTCCGGCGGTCTCGCTGAGCTTGTAAAAGTCCGTCAGACCGTTGGCCGAGAGAATCTCAAAGACCGTGAGGCAGCCGTGGCAGCAGAAAGCCTTGTCCGCGCAGGTGAACGTTGAGCCGCGACAGCGCGTGCCGCAGTGGAAGCACGCTGGCGACGGGGACGGCAGCGGCCCGCCCGCGCGCGCGTGGGCGGGTGCGGGGACTTCAAGGGCAATGGGCGCGTCTGTCATTCGGCTCTCAACCTGAGAACGTGTTCATCATCGGGGCCCGGCGGCGGCCGGGCTAAACCTGGATTGCTTTTGATACAACCAAATTTGGCCGGTCGGCCCCACCCAGTTTGCAGCCTGCCCCCGGTAGGGGTTTCCCTGAGGCGGGCTAATTTTTTGCGCCGTTCACAATCGGGGCTGACCCCAATGGCGGCTGTTTTTTGCTGTGTCTAAATTGTCTCCATGCAAACAACAAATGTTGCGCCGAAAAAAGAAACTCAACCTCAACCTGCCCTCAGCCGCGGTGGCGCCAGCCGTCCCTTGATCGACGCCCTGGTGAACTCCCGGGTGTATCAGGATTACGAACGCGCCTTCACGGAGGCGACCGGACTGCCGGTGTCGTTGAAGCCGGTGGAGAACTGGCAGTTGCCCCATCACGGCAGCCGGAAGGAAAACCCCTTCTGCGCGCTGCTCGCCCAAAAGAGCCGGTCTTGCAGCGCCTGTTTACAGGTGCAGGAGCGGCTTTGCCAGTCCGCCGCGCGGTCGGCGCAGACGGTGCAGTGCCCGGCCGGGCTTTGCGACACGGCCGTGCCGGTGCGGTTGGGCGAGCGGTTGATCGGGTATCTGCACACGGGCCAGGTCTTCCGCAAAACGCCCAGCCCGGCCCAGTTCGACCGTGCGTTCAAGCTGACCAGCGCGTGGGGCGTGGAGACAGACCGGGCAACGTTGCAGCGCGCTTATTTTGCCGGCAGGGTTGTTCCGGCCCGGCAGCACGAGTCGGTGGTCAAGTTGCTTGAAATCTTCGCGCAACACCTGTCCATGTTGGGCAACCAGGTTTTTTTCCAGCAGGAAAATGCCGAGCCGCCGGTCATCAAGCGCGCCAAGGAATATATCATCGAGCATCAGACGGAGGATCTTTCGCTGGGGCAGGTGGCCCGGGCCGTCAACACGAGCACCTTTTATTTTTGCAAGATCTTCAAGAAATTCACCGGGATCAACTTCACCGATTATCTTTCACGCGTGCGGATCGAGAAGGCCAAAAACCTGCTGCTCAATCCCAATCTGCGCGTCAGCGAAATCGCGTTTGAAGTCGGCTTCCAATCCCTGACGCATTTCAACCGCGTGTTCAAAAGAATCCTCGGCCAGTCGCCCACCGACTACCGGGAGCAGTTGCACGCGTGCTGACCGGGGGCGTGGCGGCGGGCGTAATTGAGATTGGCAGTCGCATGGAATTTCCAGATAGTCTGCTCATCCGCAGGATGAAAGAGTATCGGAAAATGACGAAGGCGCAGCTGCTTCGGTGCATTGAGCAGCTCAAGGCACGGCATGTCAGCCGGCACAAGGCGCAGAAAAAGCAGGCCGCCACCGCGTTGCGCGACCGTGAGGAGCGGCTGCGTGCGATTCTGGAAACCGCCGTCGAAGGCATCATCACGATTGACGAGCGCGGCCTCATCGAAACCGTCAACCCCGCGGCCGAGCGTATCTTCGGCTACCCTGCCGCCGAGTTGATTGGCAAAAACGTCAGCGTCCTCATGCCCGCGCCGTACCGCACGCAGCACGACGGCTACCTCGAGCATTACCGCGACACCGGCCAGGCCCGGATCATCGGCATTGGCCGCGAAGTTTCCGGCCGTCGCAAGGATGGCCGGGTTTTTCCGATGGATCTCTCCGTGAGCGAGGTCAGGCTGGCTGACCGGCGGCTGTTCACCGGTTTTGTCCGCGACATCACCGAGCGCAAGCAGCTCGAAAAGGAAATTCTCGAAATCAGCGACCGCGAACAGCGCCGCATCGGCTATGACCTGCACGACGGCCTCTGCCAGCAGCTCGCCGGGATCGAACTGATGAGCCAGGTGCTGGAGCAGCGGTTGGGCCGGCGTTCCAAAACCGCCGCCGCCCAGGTGGGGGCCATCGGCCAGAACGTGCGCGCTGCCATCGCCCAGACGCGTTCGCTGGCGCGCGGGCTTTCGCCAGTGACGCTGGAATCCGAAGGCTTGATGTCCGCGTTGGCGGAGCTGGCGGTAAACACGCAAAAACTCTTCCCGGTGGCCTGCCAGTTTGCGTGCGACCCGCCGGTGTTGCTGCCCGATCTCGCGGCGGCGTCGAATCTCTATCGGATTGCGCAGGAGGCGGTGTCCAACGCCATCAAACATGGGCGGGCCAAAAATATTGTCATCAGCCTGGCGACCGAGCGCGGGCGAGTGGTCTTGCGCGTGACCGACAACGGCACGGGTTTTCCGGCGAAAACTTCGAAGCCGCCGGGCATGGGCCTGCGCATCATGCAGTCGCGCGCCGGGATGATCGGCGGCACGCTGGTCATCGAGCGCAGCGCGAGTGGCGGTGTGCGAGTGACCTGCTCGGCCCCGTGGCATCCGCCCGAAAAAACACCGCGCCCAGCCCAATGCCCCTTCCGATGAAGAATTCCACCAAACGCCTGCTAATCGTGGACGACCATCCGATGATGCGTCAGGGGCTGACGCAGTTGATCGACAACGAGCCCGACCTGCGGGTGGGTGCCGAGGCGGACTCGGCCGCCGCGGCGCTCGAGCTGGTGATCCGCCAGAAGTTTGATCTGGTGGTGCTGGATGTTTCCTTGCCGGACAAGAACGGCCTCGAGGTGATCAAGGACCTCCGCGCGCAAAAACCGGACCTGGCCGTCCTCGTCGTCTCGATGCACGACGAGGCGCTCTACGCCGAGCGGGTGCTGCGGGCGGGTGCGCGCGGCTACCTGATGAAACAGGAGGGCGGCAAAAAAATTCTCGCAGCGATCCGGCAGGTGCTGGCCGGGCAGATTTCGGTGAGTGAAAAAATGTCGGCGCAGATCCTTGAAATATTTTCCGGCCGCCGGACGGGGTCGGCCTCCCCCGTGGAACGCCTGTCTGACCGCGAGTTCGAGGTGTTCCAACTCGTGGGGCAGGGCCGGGGCACGCGGGAGATCGCCGCGCATCTGCATCTGAGCGTCAAGACCGTGGAGGTCCACCGCGCGAACATCAAGACCAAGCTCCAGCTCCGGTCGGCCGTCGAACTGGTGCGCTTTGCGGTGCGCTGGGCGGAGGCGGAAAGCCGCGGTTGAAGCGCCGCCAGCCTTTTTGTGGCTGGCGATTGCAAGAAAAGGTGGGTCTTGGGCAATGGCGGGGAAGAGTGCCGCCCCCGGCCCCGTCAGAGTATGGCCGCGACGTGACGGTTTGGAAGACCCGCGCCGGTTATCGTCCGCCAAAAACATGATGCAGACCAAAACACAGGCCCCTAAAGTTGAATCCGCCCACGACATTCTGCGCACTGCGCAGCAGAATCCGTTGGACGCCATTTTCTCCCCCCGGGTCGTCGCCGTCATCGGCGCGACCGAACGCAAGCGCAGCGTGGGCCGCACCGTGATGGCCAATCTTATTCACGGCGGTTTCCCGGGTGAAATCTATCCGGTCAATCCGATTCAAGACGCGGTGCTGGGGTTGAAGGCGTATCCCAAGATTTCCGACCTGCCCCAGATCCCGGATCTGGCGGTCATCATCACCCCGCCCCAAACCGTTCCCGGGATTGTCAAGGAGTGCGTGGAGATCGGCGTGCGCGGGGCGATCATCATCTCCGCCGGCTTCAAGGAGACGGGCGCCGCGGGCGCAGCTCTGGAGCAGCAGATTCTGGCCGAGGCCCGGCGCGGTTCCCTGCGCATCGTGGGACCGAACTGTCTGGGTGTGATGTCGCCGCGCGCCCAATTCAACGCCACCTTCGCCGCCGCCATGGCGCGTCCGGGCAACGTGGGGTTCATCAGCCAGAGCGGCGCGCTGTGCACCGCCATCCTCGACTGGAGCCTCAAGGAGAACGTCGGCTTCAGCGCCTTTGCCTCGCTCGGCTCGATGCTCGACGTGGGCTGGGGCGATTTGATTTATCATCTCGGGGATGATCCAAACACCAAGAGCATTGTCATTTACATGGAGACCATCGGCGACGCCCGGGCCTTCCTCTCCGCCGCCCGCGAGGTGGCGCTAACCAAACCGATCATCGTCATCAAACCCGGGCGATCGGCGGCCGCGGCCAAGGCGGCGGCATCGCACACCGGTTCGTTGACCGGCAGCGATGAAGTGCTGCAGGCAGCATTCCAGCGCGCGGGGGTTTTGCGCGTGGACAGCATTTCGGAGTTGTTCGACATGGCGGAGGTGCTCGGCAAACAGCCGCGGCCGCGGGGACCGCGTCTGGCGATCGTGACGAACGCGGGCGGGCCGGCGGTGCTGGCCACGGACGCCCTCATCATGAGCGGCGCACAGCTCGCCGACCTGACCCCGGAGACGATGGCCGCGCTCAACCAAATCCTGCCCCCCACCTGGAGTCACAACAATCCCGTGGACATCATCGGTGACGCCGGCGCAGAGCTGTATGCAAAGGCGGTGGACATCACGGCCAAGGACGCCAACACCGACGGCCTGCTGGTCATTCTCACCCCGCAAGCGATGACGGATCCGACCGCCACGGCCGAGGAGCTGAGGGCGTTTGCGCACATCGATGGAAAACCGGTCATCGCCAGCTGGATGGGGGCTGGGGAAGTGGAAAAGGGCGAGGAGATCCTTAATGCCGCGCGCATTCCCACCTTTAAATATCCCGACCGCGCCGCCCGGGCATTTCAGTACATGTGGCGGTACAGTCAGAATCTCAAAGAGCTCTACGAAACGCCCGTGCTGGTGGGACGGGGTGCCGGCGCGGGGACGGCGCGCGCCGAGGCTGACGCCATCGTCCAGCATGCCCGCAAGGCGGGCCGCACCATTCTGACGGAATTCGAGTCCAAGCAACTGCTCAGCGCGTACGGGATTCCCACGGTTGAAACGCACATCGCCCGTACGGAGGAGGCGGCGGTGAAGCTGGCGGAACAATTGGGCTATCCGGTGGTGCTGAAACTTTTTTCCGAAACCATCACGCACAAAACCGACGTGGGTGGCGTGCAGTTGAATCTCCGGAACGCCGCCGCCGTCAAGAAAGCCTGGAAGACCATCGCCGACGGCGTGAAGCGCGCCGCGGGTGCGGAGCATTTTCTGGGGGTGACGGTGCAGCCGATGATTTCGCTCGAGGGTTACGAACTCATCATTGGCAGCAGCCTCGACCCGCAGTTCGGCCCGGTGCTGTTGTTCGGCACCGGCGGTCAGCTCGTGGAGGTGTTCAAAGACCGCGCGCTGGCGTTGCCGCCGCTGAACGCCACGCTCGCGCGCCGGATGATCGAGCAGACGAAAATTTATGAAGCCTTGAAAGGTGTCCGGGGTCGGCCGCCGGTGAATCTGCTGGCGCTGGAAGAATTGCTCGTGCGCTTCAGCCAGCTCGTTGTGGAGCAAAAATGGATCTCCGAAGTGGACATCAATCCATTGCTCGTCTCCCCGGAGCGGCTGCTGGCGCTCGATGCGCGCGTCGTGTTGCATCCGGCCGGCGTGACTCAGGCCCAGTTGCCCCAAACCGCCATCCGGCCGTATCCGACGCAGTATGTCTCGACCGGCAAATCAAAATCGGGCCAGCCGCTCACCTTTCGTCCGATTCGGCCGGAGGACGAGCCATTGCTGGTGAAGTTTCACGAGACGCTGTCCGAGGAGACTGTGTATCACCGATACTTCAGCCAGTTGAAACTGGATCAACGCATTGCGCATGAGCGGCTGATGCGGATTTGTTTCAATGACTACGACCGCGAGATCGCGCTGGTGGTGGAACGCCCGGACGCGCCGTCGGGCGCGGGCGAAATTCTCGGCGTCGGCCGGCTAAGCAAGGCCCGCGGCCGGAACGAGGCCGAGTTTGCGCTGCTCGTGAGCGATCACTGGCAGAAGCAGGGCCTGGGCACGGAGTTGCTCAAACGGCTGGTGCAGATCGGGCGCGCTGAAAAACTCAAACGGCTCACGGCCATCATCCTGGCCGACAACCACGCCATGCAGCACGTCAGCCGGCAGGCGGGTTTCAAAATCAAGCACGTGGCGGGCGACCCCGATTTTGTGGCCGAATTAATCTTGTGACCCATGCCGAGCGGACGGGGTGGGTTTTATCGGGACCCCGCCCGCTCGCCGTTCTGGACCTCGAGGCAGGGCCAGATCAGATCGGGTGGAACTCCTCGCGCCGCGAGGAGTCAGCGCCGTGTTGCGCGGTGCGGGGTTGTGGGGGAGATGTGCGACCAGGTGTCCGTTTTACCTGAGCTGCCTCGGTGCGGTTATCGCAGCGCGACCACCGCCACCAGCCTTGCGGTTCGAGTTGGTTGGGTGATTTTGAAGAGGAATCCGGCCGACGGCTTGCTTGGAATCCGCCGGCCGGCGAGGGGTGTTACTAAAATATTTCCGCCTTCAATCCCGCGACCTGTCGCACCGTCTGCGCGATCAGCGAGAGTGTTTTCAGCGGCAGATGGCCGCATTGCCGCTGCCAGGTCGGGCGCGTGGCGGAATAAATCTGCACGAGCGAAATCTGCGCGCCGTCGGTTTTAAGTTCTTTGAGCCGCCGGGCGTATTCCTCGATTTCCTCGTCGGCGGGCGGTTCGTTGTTGATGAGCGGGAACAGGCTTTGAACGATCACCGGCCGCTGGCGCGCCACGAGCAGCAGGTTCGCGAGAACCTTCTCAAAGGTGGTGCCCTTGGGCCGCGCCAGCTTGTTGAAATAGGCCGGCGTGCCGGCGTCGAGCTTCACCCAGATCTCGTCGGATTTGGTGAAGTGCGCGAGGCCGCGCTGCACCGGCGCCAGATCCAGGCCGGCGGTGTTGGTGAGCAGCACCATTTTGAAGAAGGGGAATTCCCCCACCGCGCGGACGTGGACCACGGCCTGCACGACCTCGGCAAACTCGGGCGCGAGTGTCGGTTCGCCGTCGCCGCTCAGGGCCACATGCTGCAGTTGGAGCAGTTCGGCGGGGACGGTTTGATACGCGGGCCGTTCGCGCAGCCGGCCTTGCAGGACGCGGGTGAGGGTGGCCTGCAATTCAGCGGTCAGCACCCGCACGTCCAGTTTGGTTTTGACGGCGGGCGGGGAACGGTCCACTTCGCAATACTGGCAGTCGAAATTGCAGAACTTGTCCGGGTTCAGGTTGACGCCCACGGACAAGCCGTGCGCGCGGGCCGACACCACCGTGTAGACAAAACGCTGGTCGTGAAAATCGCGCGGATGGCTGAACGCCGACTGCCGTGCCGGCGCGCGTTTCAGTTTTTCCGGCGGTGCGAGGGCCGCGACTAGATGAGGTGACGGTTCCACAATGTTGGAATTAGACTAAGCCCGTCGGAAAATGCCGGCTTCACACTCTTTGCCAAATTGCGGACATTTATTGCCGGGGTTCTTGCCCGCTTGTCCCGTCCGACTTCCTGATTTTGGTTGAATTCAAAAGCGGCTTGCCTAATTTGACGGCGCAAAACGCAATACTTTTATGACCAACAAAAACGTGTTTCCCCTCATCGGCTCGCTTCCCAAGATCGGCATCCGTCCCACGATCGACGGCCGGCGCAAAGGCGTTCGCGAATCGCTCGAAGACCAGGTCATGGACATGGCCGAGAACGCCGCGAAATTTCTCGCGGCCAATCTGCGCTATCCGAACGGTCAGCCCGTGCAATGCGTCATCGCCGACTCGTGCATTGGCGGCGTGGCGGAGTCGGCTGCATGCGCGGAGAAGTTTGCGCGCCACGGCGTGGGCGTCTCCCTCACCGTCACGCCGTGCTGGTGCTACGGCAGCGAGACGATGGACATGGACCCGCTGATGCCCAAGGCCGTCTGGGGTTTCAACGGCACCGAACGGCCCGGCGCGGTTTATCTCGCCGCCGTGCTCGCCGGTCACAACATGAAAGGCCTGCCTGCATTCGGCATTTACGGCCGCGACGTCCAGAACGCCGGCGACATGACCATCCCCGCCGACGTGCAGGAGAAGCTGCTGCGCTTCGCCCGCGCCGGTCTGGCGGTGGCGATCATGCGCGGCAAAAGTTATTTGTCCATTGGCGGCGTTTCCATGGGCATTGCAGGTTCCATCGTCGAGCAATCCTTCTTTGAAAGCTTCCTCGGGATGCGCGTCGAGTGCGTGGACATGACCGAGATCCTCCGCCGCGTGGAGGAAAAGATTTACGACGAACAGGAATTCACCCGCGCCTATGCCTGGACGCGGAAGAACTGCATCGAAGGCAAGGACTGGAATCCGCCCAAGCTGCGTCGCGACGCGAAGCTGAAGGACAAGGAATGGGAAATGGTCGTGAAGATGACGATGATCGCGCGCGACTTGATGGTCGGCAATCCGCGCCTCGCGCAACTCGGCTTCGGCGAGGAAGCGCTTGGCCACAACGCCATCGCGGGCGGTTTCCAGGGCCAACGCCATTGGACGGATCATTTGCCCAACGGCGATTTCATGGAGGCGATGCTCACGTCGTCGTTCGACTGGAACGGCATTCGGCCGCCGATGATGTTTGCGACCGAGAACGACTGTCTCAACGGCGCGTGCATGTTGTTCAGCTATCTGCTCACGAACACCGCGCAGATTTTCGCCGACGTGCGGACGTATTGGAGTCCCGAATCCGTGAAGCGCGCGACGGGCGTGAAGCTCACCGGCAAAGCCGCGGGCGGCCTGCTGCACCTGATCAATTCCGGCGCGGCCACGCTCGACGGCTCCGGCCAGCAATCGCGCAACGGCAAGCCCGCGATGAAACCCTTCTGGGAAATCAGCGAAGCCGAAGCCGCGAAATGTCTCAAGGCGACGTCCTGGCCGCCGGCGATTTACGAATACTTCCGCGGCGGCGGTTTCTCCTCGTGCTACCTGTCGAAGGGCGGGATGCCGATGACGATGTCGCGCATCAGCCTCGTGAAAGGCCTCGGCCCGGCGCTGCAAATCGCCGAAGGCTGGTCGGTGGATTTGCCGGCGAAGGTTCACAAGGCGCTCGACGAGCGGACGAACCCGAGCTGGCCGACGACGTGGTTTGCGCCGACCGTGACGGGGCAGGGCGCGTTCCGCGATGTCTATACCGTGATGAACAACTGGAGCGCGAACCACGGTTCGATCAGCTACGGGCATGTGGGCGCGGATTTGATTTCGCTGGCGGCGATGCTGCGGATTCCCGTGGCAATGCACAACGTGGCCGAGGAAAAAATCTTCCGTCCGAGTTCGTGGAATCTGTTCGGCGCGCTGGAACCGCAATCCGCCGACTACCGCGCGTGCGCGAACTTTGGGCCGATTTATGGGTGAAAGAGCTTATGGGAAAAATTCGGCGCTCAGGTTACATCTTGGAATGGTTCATCGGTGA
>JANPGB010000214.1:0-23652 GCA_031423695.1 Verrucomicrobiota bacterium | reverse complement strand
GAACCAGAGCGAGTTGCCGGCGTGCTATGCTTGCGCGGACGTGCTCGTGTTGCCATCGGATGGCGGCGAAACCTGGGGGTTGGTGGTTAACGAAGCGATGGCTTGCGGAATTCCGGCGATTGTTTCAGAAGCCGTCGGTTGCGCGCCCGACTTGATTGACGAAGGTGGGACGGGTTTCACATTTCCAGTGCGCCACGTCGCCGGGCTGGCCGACCGGCTGGAGCGATTGGTGGGGCGGCGTCGGGAGGGTTTTGATTTTCGGACCGCAGCGGCTCGCCAGTTGGCGGGCTATTCGGTCGAGGCGGCGGTTCAGGGAACCCTGCGAGCAGCGAAAGTGTTGTCCCGCAAATGAGAATTCTCACGGTATGCAGTGCGTGGCGCGTGTTCGGCGCGGAGACCATTACGTTGAAGATGCTGGCAGGTTTTCAGAGCCGGGGACATGAACAAATGGCGGTCACTTCAATCTGGACGGATGGAGATTTTGGCCGCCGCCTGCAACAACTTGGAATTCGAGAGCTCGTCCTGCCGGTGGGTTCCGTGGTTGCCAGTCTTTCCCCCCGTCATCTGAAATCGAGCGCCGATCTGCTGGTGCGACTGCCGCTGCTGTGGTGGCGGTGGCATCGAGCGATGCGCACTTTCAAACCGGATGTCATCCTGTGGACCGGCGGCAAGCAACCGTTGTTTCTGCTACCGTTTTTGAATCAACCGCCATCCATTTTGATCGAGCACGCGGAAGTTTTGCCCACCAGCCCGGTTCGCTGGCTCTATCGCAAGTTGGATCACAAGTTGAAGGGCTTCGTGGCGGTTTCGGATTTCATGCGTGGCTTTTACGGCTCGGTCGGAGTTTCCGAACACAAAATCCGCGTGATTAAGAACGGCGTTTTTTTTGAGCGCGAACGAGCCGCCCTCCGACCAGTGAGCAGTGGGAATGAAGCAACCCCCATGTTAAGGATCGGCATCGTGGGACGCATCGCTCGTAGCAAGGGATACGAGTGCCTGATTGAAGCCGTGCGTCGGCTGCATCTCAACGGCAGCAAGGTCGAAGTAATCGCCTTTGGCAGCGGCCCGCCAGAATATCAAAGCCAGTTGCAGCAGCAGATCGCCGCTGCCGGACTTTCTCGCAATTGGAAATGGATGGGCTATGAATCCGACCGATCAAAAATTTATCGCGGCATGGACATCTGTGTGATGCCGAGCTGCGAGAGCGAGTCCTTCGGCATGGTCGCCGCCGAGGCGAATGCACACGGTTTGCCGGTCGTCGCCAGCCGGATTGGTGGCCTGCCTGAAATCATTGTTGACGGCGTGACCGGTTTTTTGATTGAGCCGGATTCGCCGCAATCACTGGCGGAGAAACTCCAATGGCTGGTTCAGCACCCGGAGTCGGCGCGGGCGATGGGGCGGGCCGGGCACGAACACATCTTCCAGGAATTCACCGTCGAAAAGATGGTGGCCGGATTTGAATCGCTGTTTGCCGAATTTGCAGCACCCGATCGGTAACCAAGGCAAAAAATCCTGGCGATTTACTTCGTCGAAGCCCATGTCAGCCATCAAAGATGTCAGCTCGAATACGCCCGTTGCCGCAGTGCGGCAAGAGGTTCGGCGCAGCCGGGCGCGTGGATATTCGGCACGTGAACCCCGGCGGATCCAGTTGCCGCCCGGCGTCTGGCTCGGTTTTGCGCTCCTCATTTTCTGGGGCGGACTCACGGCGAATCCGCTGATCAGCGTCAGTGCGCTTTGCCTCTTGCCGGTGCTGGCGTGGTTGCTCTGGCGTCGTGACGAACCACCGGTTTTGCTCTTTGCCTGTTTCATGCAGTGGCTGCAGGCGGCGGTGGGAATTTTTTACGAGAACTCGCAGGGCCGGACGTTGGATGACGTGGCGGGCATCGCCAAACTTTCGCACGCAACGTGGTTGAGCCTGTTGGGAGTGTTGGTGCTGGCGCTGGGCATGAAGCTCGCGCTGCTCCGCCTCCACAAAGGAAGTCGGTCAGCGCTGTACGATGAAGCTGCGGCGCTCTCGGCCGCCGCGTTGTTCCGGGTGTTTCTCGTGGTGTTTCCCGTTTGTCTGGTGGTCAAAGGCGCGGCGTTTTTGTTCGGCGGACTGGCGCAACCGCTGTTTGCGGCGGCGGAAATTGAATGGGTGGTGGTCGTTCTGCTCGTCGAGGCGGTCTTGCGGCAAAAGAAAAATTACGGCCTGCTGTTCACGGTGGTGGCGATTGAATTCGCCAACGGGCTGATGGGGTTCTTCGGCGGGTTCAAGGAAGTGTTCTTCGTGCTGGGCGTGCTGCTGCTGACTTCCCCGGGCCGGCTGCCGACGCGCAAGTGGTGGGCTATCGTGACGATCCTGGTGGTGGTGGTTCCTACTGCCTGCGTCTGGACGGCGATCAAACCGGAGTACCGAACTTTTTTGAGCCAGGGCGAAAGCTCGCAGGCGGTGACGGTTTCGGTGGGCGCGCGGGTTTCCAAGCTGATCGAACTGGTGTCGGACTTGAATCGCGAGCAATTTACCACCGGCTTCGAGGAATCAGTACTGCGGTTGAGCTACGTGACCTTCTTCGCGCATTGCATCAACAATGTTCCGGATAATGTTCCCTACGAAAGGGGCGCGCTCTGGCTCGGCGCGATTCAGCACAGTTTGATGCCGCGCTTTCTTTTTCCGGGCAAGGCCGTCACAGATGATTCCCAGCGGGCGCGCATTTATGCCGGCGTGGATGTGGCGGGTCAGGAGGAGGGCGCGTCCATCGGCATCGGATACATGGCGGAAAGTTACGTGGACTTCGGGCCGTACGGAATGTTCGCGCCGATTTTCTTGCTCGGAGTTTTCTACGGATTGATCTACCGGCACTTTGTTGCGCGAGATCGCCATCGCGTCATTGGGATGGCGTGCGCCGTGGCTATCCTGGTCTTCGGCGCAATCTCCATCGAAACGTCCAATCTCAAACTCCTCGGTGGAAACATGCTGAGCTTTTTGGTGTTCGCCTTGTTCTGCAAATTTCTGGCACCGCAATTTCAACGGCTCATCAACGAACCACCGCAGCGGCGTCGCCCGCGTCGGCCAATGGCACAAGCAGCCGCGCCATGAAAGTCTTGATGTCCATCGCGGGTCTCGACCCGGAGTTCGGCGGTCCTTCGCGCAGCGTGCCGGCGTTGGCGGAGGCGCTGGCGCGAGCTGGAGTGGGCGTTGAACTGTTCGCCTGCGAATCGGCGGCCGGCCAGGGAACTCCACGGCTGCCTGATGCGAGTTTGGTTTCAACCCACCTCTTGCCGTTCACGGACCGCACGTCGCACTGGTCGGCGAGGAGTAATGGATTTTTTTCCGCACTGAAGGATCGCGCAGGGGAAGCGGACACGATCATTCACGACAACGGCCTTTGGTTGCCTAGCAATCATGCGGTGGTTGCGGCGGCCCAAGCTTTAATGCGGCCGCTCCTGCTTAGTCCGCGAGGAATGTTGACTCCGTGGGCGATGCAATATCGCGGATTAAAAAAGCAAATGGCCTGGTGGCTCTACCAGCGCCGCGATCTCCGGCGCGCGTCCATGCTGCACGCGACTTCACAAGCCGAAGCCGAAGGATTTCGCCGCTCAGGCTTTCGCCAGCCAATTGCCGTGGTGCCCAACGGAGTCGAACTCCCGCCCCTTTCAGCGTTTCAGCGTTTCAGCGTTTCAACGTTTCCTGGCCCTCCCCGCGCCGTCCGCACCGCCCTCTTTCTTTCCCGTATTCATCCGGTGAAAGGCCTCGTCCATCTGATTGAGGCCTGGGCGAAGTTGAAGCCCGAGGGCTGGCGCGTGGTCGTGGCCGGCGATGATGCCGACGGGCATCGCGCCGAATTGGAATTGCTCATCCGGCAGCGCCAACTCACCGGTCAATTCGAATTCGTCGGGCCAGTGCACGGTGAAACGAAAGCGAAACTCTATCAAAGTGCGGATTTGTTTCTGCTGCCCAGCCACACGGAAAACTTTGGCATCGCCATTGCCGAGGCACTGGGGGCTGGGCTGCCGGTCATCACCACGTGGGGAACGCCGTGGGAGGAGTTGGAAACCCGACGGTGTGGCTGGTGGGTGGAGATCGGCGCGGAGCCGCTGGCGGACGCTTTGCAACAGGCGGTTCAAATGTCCGACGCGGAGCGTCGTGAGATGGGGCAGCGTGGACGAAGGTTGGTGGAGGAAAAATACACCTGGCCCGCCGCCGCCCAAAAAATGTCGGCGGTTTATCGGTGGATGCTTGAATCAGGCTCCAGGCCGGACTCGATTGTCTGATGTTACAACCATGAAAGGCTGAAACCAGCAGCCTTTTGAGATTTCGAAATTTCAGTTTTCAGTTTTTTAAATTTATGTCCCTCGACATCCAATCCAATCGCGCCGCTGGAAAATATTCCCGTCCGGAAATGCTCCGGCGAATCTTGTGGTCGGTTGGCGTCTGGTTTTTCCGGCTCAGCCCTCGCCCGTGCTTTGGCTGGCGGCGGTTTGTGCTGCGTTGCTTCGGCGCGAAGATCGGCGTACACGTCAACACCTACTCCTCGACGAAGGTATATTTTCCCTGGAACCTGATGGTCGGCAACTGGAGCGCCATCGGCGAGGACGCGTTGATCTACAACCTCGGCCCGGTAACGATTGGCGCGAAGGTCACGATTTCGCATCGCGCGCACCTCTGCGCGGGCACGCACGATTACACGCGCGCCGATCTGCTGCTGCTCAAGCCGCCAATCGTCATTAAGGATCAAGCCTGGGTCTGCGCCGACGCCTTTGTCGGCCCCGGCGTCGTGGTGGGTGAAGGCGCAGTCGTCGGCGCGCGGGCAGTGGTGATGAAGGACGTTGCACCGTGGACGGTGGTTGCCGGCAATCCGGCGCGGGCAATCAAGACGCGCGAGTTGAAATCGCCCGCCGCCAAGTGAATCGCGCTTCTCATTTCAGGTTTCAGGTTTCAGCGTTTCAGAATGCTTTTTCCTCCGGAACATCCGTCAATTTTATTTTCATAATATTTTTGTCGTCTGCCGACATCTACTGACAGCTTGTGACATCTCCTGACATTTACTTGCACGAGGTGGTTTCTGACGCTTCCTTTCCCGCCCAAAACCTGTGCTACCCTCCGGCTGTCGGCGAAATTCCGGTCCGCAGTGACCGGCGCCCGGCGTAAAACCAATTCATTTGTTGATTATGCACACACCGGAAACCCGTCAGAAATTTGTCGAACGTCGCGCTCAGGGTTGGAGCTTTGCCCGTCTCGCCACCGAGCTAGGTGTCGCCAAAAGCACCCTGGTCGAATGGAGCCGTCAGCTCCGCTTTGAAATCCAAAACCAGTCCGCCATCGAAATGGACGACTTGAAAATTCGCCTGCTCGGCCATCGGCAACACCGGGCCACGTCCCTCGCTGAAAAACTGGCTGTCGTCGAGGCCGAGCTGCGCAAGCGCGATCTCGCCTCCGTCTCCACGCACGGGCTGTATGCGCTTTCCGCCTCGCTTCAGCGCCAGATCGAAGCGGCCATCGGCGATCTCAGCTTCGTATCGCCCGTCAAAGACATTCCAAATGACGAGTACGTGGAGGAGGTTCAACAATGGAAACCCTGATGTCGCTCGCCATGAATCGTGGCGGCGGGCATCCTGCCTGCCGTGGAGCCGTTGCTTCCAGTCCGGCGGAAACGCGTTCGAACTGCAACCCGCGTATGGCTATTTCCGGCGCTCATTCCGGGCGGCCACGTGCCAAACCCCTGCCGGCAGGTTCAACTTCCCTGCTGAATCTGGTAGGGACGGTTCCCTGCCGATTTCGAAGCCAGGTTTATGGGTGCGCCGTCGGAGTGCGCCCGTCCCCTGGCGCAGCCGGTGTCCTTGCGGGTTTTGCACACCGGTTCCTGGGTGGGGCTGGGGTGCGGAGGCGCAGTTGCAGCCTTTCAGCTTTCCACTTGCCCAATTTCAGTTTCTGATCTTGCGGCCATGCATTTGAATCGTCGCTGTCACCACTCGCTGCGCCGCAAACTCGGCGCCCTGGTCACCTCGCGCACCGATGGCCGGCCTTTCCGTCGCCCCGACTACCTTGCCGAAGCCTGCCATGCGCTCACTCTTTATCTCCGGCAAACCAAAAAGATGGCCAGGGCCGATCCGCATCGATTTGGCCCGCACGCCCGGCGCTATTACCTCGACACCGTTCAAGCTGCGCGGCAGGAGGCGGAAGCCGAGGCCGCCCTCCGCAAAGTCTATGGCCCGCCCCAGCCCGGCGATCCACCCGGCGCGCCGGGCGTCTGGACCCGGCGTTATGTCCTCGATCCCGAAAGGAAAGGCTTCGGCAAATGGTTCCGTGAAAAATATGACTCCTGACTTCACCCCATTGCTCCTGGCCCCAAGACCCACCAGTTGTGCCCCTGAACGGGGTAGGGACGCGTTCCACCGCGTCCCATTCTTCTCCCGTATTGTCTGGCAGCGCAATCGTAGCCTTTCTGCCTTCTCCCTATATGTCAATCCACGCTCCTCATGCCGGAAAACGGACCGGTTTTGGACCGGTTTTTCTCCCGGATTTTCCGCCGTCGCCGCTGACCTCCGACCTCCGGCCTCGGACTGCTGTTTTCTGTCCTCAGTTCCGTATCGGCTGACCTCAGGCCGCCGTCGCCTATGATTTCCATTCTCATCCTCACTTTGAACGAGGAGCAAAACCTTTCGCGCTGCCTGGATTCAGTGGCGTGGTCGGACGACGTGCTGGTCGTGGATTCCTTCAGCACGGATCGCACGGTGGAGGTGGCGCGAAGCAAGGGGGCGCGCGTCGTGCAAAACCGGTTTGAGGATTTTGCGCGGCAGCGCAACTTTGGTTTGCGCGAAGGAAAGCTGAAGCACGAATGGGTGTTGCATCTCGATGCGGATGAAGTCCTGACGCCGGAATTGCAGCGGGAGTTGCTGGCCGTGATGGGCAAACCTGAACACGATGCGTATCGCGTCGCTTCCAAAATGATGTTTCAGGGACGGTGGCTAAAACACTCCGGGATGTACCCGTCCTACCAAGTCCGGTTTGGTCGGCGTGACAAATTGAATTTTCAGCAGGTGGGCCATGGGCAGCGCGAGAGCCTGGCGGCCGGCAGTGTGGGGACGTTGCGTGAGCCGTTGCTGCACTATTCATTTTCAAAAGGACTGACCGACTGGATTGAACGCCACAACCGTTATTCAACCGCCGAAGCCGCGCATTTTCTGGAATGCTCCGGGAATCGTGCCTCAGACTGGCCGGGCATTTTTGCGTTCACCAACCCGACCCGCCGCCGCCGCGCGCTGAAAGATTTGTTCAGCGCTTTTCCGTGCCGCCCGGCCTTGCGGTTTTTTTACATGTATTTTCTCCGGCTGGGATTCCTGGATGGCCGGGCAGGTTTTACTTACTGTCGGCTGCTGGCCATGTACGAATCCATGACCGTCATTAAAATCCGGGAAATGCGGCGACGTCAGAAGGGATTGCCGTTGTGATGCAGGCCGGAGACTCGTCCATCGCTGAGCAACGCAACCGGGTGGCGTGGTTGCTCGCGGCGTTGGGAATCTATTGGCTCGCCTTGATCCACCAGCTCGGCGCGCAGTGGTCGGTCTTTGAGCAATACAACTACGGCTGGGCGGTGCCGTTTCTGTGCCTCTATCTGCTTTGGCAAAGGATTCAGCACTCGGAAGTCGGAGGCGGGAATTCAGGAGCCGAAGGTAAAACCCCATTTCAGCTTTCAGCTTTCAGCTTTCAGCTTTTGATTTGGTTGACGGGTGCGCTCTACCTGCCGACCCGGCTGCTGCACGAGGCCAACCCCATCTGGCGGCTGACCAGTTTGCTGCTGGCGCTGGAAGTGGTGGCGCTGACGTTGCTCGTCGCACGTTTTGCCCTGGGGACTTCGCGCTTTCAGTTTTCAGCTTTCAGCTTTCGTTTTTCGAGTTTGGTCTTTCCCGTCTGCTTTTTCCTGGTGGCCGTGCCCTGGCCGTCGGGGGTGGAAACCTTTCTCGTCCAGTTTCTGACGCGCTGGAACGTCTCCGCCACAATTGAGCTGCTTGGCTGGCTCGGCATTCCCGCGCTGCAACATGGCAACGTCATCGAAGTCAGCTCCGGATCGGTCGGGGTGGACGAGGCTTGCAGCGGCATCCGCTCGTTTCAAGCGACGCTGATGGTCGCGCTTTTTTTTGGCGACCTTTTCCGGCTGCGTCCGTGGCGGCGGCTGGGCTGTGTGATTGCCGGCTTCATGCTGGCCTTCATGTTCAATCTTGGCCGGACAACTTTGTTGAGTTGTGTGGCGGCCAAGCAGGGAACGTCCGCCGTTGCCGGCTGGCATGATCCCGCGAGCATCACGATTCTGGTCGGCTGTTTTCTCTCGCTGTGGCTGATCGCCGTGCTGCTGAAATCCAACGGGCAATCCGGCCCGGGGGCGACACGGAAAAGTGAACCGCAAAGAGATTCCGCTGCTACCGGGGATGATTTTTCGGGCGCGAAGAAGTTGCGGTGGCTCGCGCTGGCGTTGCTCGGCTGGTTCCTGCTGGTTGAGGCGGGCACCGAACTGTGGTATCGCCTGCACGAAAACTCCGCCGCATCCCGCAACCAATGGTCGGTGCGCATAAGCAAGTCGAACCCGACTTTGGAGCTGCCGGCGATTCCCGAAAACATTTTGGGGCAGTTCCGGAGCGACGAAAGCCTGCATGCCCGCTGGCAGGATGAGTCGGGAAATGCCTGGCAGCTTTATTATTTTCGCTGGCTGCCAGCGCACACGCTCAAGAGCCGGGTCGCCACTCAGCTGGCCAAGACGCACGGGCCGGAGATGTGTTTGCCGGCGATTGGCATGGTCCTGAAGTCGGATCTGGCCACCGTCACATTCGACCTCGGCGATTTCAAACTAACGCTACAACAGTTCATGTTTGTCGCCGGGGATCGGCCGCTGCATGTGTTTTACGGCATCTACGAGGATTCGACCGGCGGTCTGACCCTGGCCAACCGCCGGCAGAGCAACGCCAGCCGGGTGGCCGCGGCGCTCTCCGGCAGCCGCAATTCCGGGCAGCGGTTTCTGGAACTGGCCGTCTCGGGAATCGACGATCCGGCCCAAGCCCGCGAAGCGTTGCAACGTGAGCTTGATAAAATACTTCTGGCTCGGTAGGGCGCGTCACTCCGTGCGCGCCGGAGAAAGGTTTGCGGCCGGCGGCGGGAACGGAGTGACGCGCCCTACCTTTTGAAATGCAGTTTTCAAACTAAAGTGAAAATTCTCCTGCTCAACCAGACGTTCTACCCCGATGTCGCCTCGACCGCGCAGCACCTTGCTGAACTGGCCCTTGGTCTGACGGGGCGCGGACACGAAGTGACGGTCGTCACCAGCCGCCGGGCTTACGACAATCCGGACAAATATTTTTCCAAGCACGAAACCTGGCGCGGCATCCGGATTATCCGCATCGGCTCGACCGGTTTTGGCAAGGGCGCGAAATGGAAGCGGGCCGCCGATTTCGCCAGCTTCCTGCTGCTCTGCTCGCTGCGGATTATTTCGTTGCCGCGCCATGACGTGGTGCTCGCCTTGACGTCGCCGCCGTTGATTTCATTTCTGGGCGCGTGGGTGGCGAAGCTGCGCGGCAGCCGGTTTTTCTACTGGGTGATGGATTTCAATCCGGACGAAGCCATCGCGGCCGGCTGGCTCAGCGCCGGTTCACCGGCCGCGCGGCTGCTGGATGCGATGTCGCGATTCAGTCTGCGCCGGGCGCAGAAGATCATTGCGTTGGATCGGTTCATGCGGGATCGCATTGTCGCGAAGGGTATCCCGGCTGGAAAGATTTCGGTGCTGCCGCCGTGGTCGCACGATGACGAGGTCCGCTTCGATGACGCCGGGCGTAAACGCTTTCGCCAGGCGCACGGGTTGGACGGAAAATTCGTGGTGATGTATTCCGGCAATCACAGTCCGTGTCATCCGCTCGACACGTTGTTGCAGGCGGCGGGGCATTTTGCGGGCGACGAGTCCGTGGTGTTTTGTTTTGTCGGCGGCGGCAGCGAGTTCAAAAAAGTCAAAGCGTGGGCGGGGCAGGGGAACGGCGTGAACGTGGTCTGCCTGCCGTATCAACCGCTTGATCAGCTGGCCGGTTCGCTTTCGGCGGCGGATTTGCAGGTGGTTGTCATGGGCAATGCGTTCGTGGGGTTGGTGCATCCCTGCAAGATTTACAACATCCTGAGCATCGGCGCGCCGACGCTGTACCTCGGGCCGCAGCCGAGTCACGTTTCAGAGATTGTCGAGACCACCCCCGGCGCCCCGCCATTTTTTCAGGCCCGCCATGGCGAGGTGGATCGGCTCGTGAAAGAGATTCAACGTGCGCGCGAGGTTTGCTCCGCTTCCGCCCGGGCCGCAGTTGGTCGCACGGACTTTTCTTTTTCCAAGGCAGCTGTTCTTCCGCAGCTGATCGCCGAGTTGGAATCGGTTTGAGCAGTCGTGTCGCTCACCAGGAGGGCGGCACAAATCCCAATCCCCCCATGGGCTGGAAGTGTGTTTTGAATTCTGGTTAACGGCTTCGGTGTCCCGAAGGTTGTCTGCCGTCCTTGGTCGCGTGTGTGAGTTAGTGGTGGCGGAGCCGGTAGTATCGCTGCGGGAAGTTGGTTGTGTCCGGGTCGCTCAAATAGACCGGGCTGGCACCCAGCAGGTTGGTTCCCAATGCCGTCCAGTCCACCAAGTTGGTGGTGGCCTCCCAAACGAAACTCGTGCCGGTGGTGCCGCGGAGGTTGAAGCCAAACCGGTTGGCGTTGAAACCAAAGCTGCCATCGTTCACGAGAATCGTCAGCGGGGCCAGCAGGCTTTCCAAAATGGAACCGGAACCGTTGTATTGTCCGCCACCCACGAAGCCCTGTGCTCGTAAGAGGTCGTTGGTGGACAGGGATAGGCCCGTCAGCTGCCAGCCACCGTTGGTTCGTGTGCCCGCGCCGAGACTCGTCCAATTAACCCCATCGGTGCTGGTTTCAAACGTGGTGCGCCAGACTTCGGGACTGGTGCCGCCGCGCAGCCAAAGAACCGTGGTGCCGTCGGACGAAAGGCTTTGAGTGGCTGGCGGTGTGTTGATCAGCCGTCCGAGGTTGGTGTGGGATTGTCCTCCCAGAGAAGAGAAGGAACCGCCGACGATCATCCCCCCATCTGACTGCAGGGCAAGAGACGAGACGGAAGCGTAAGTGGGATTGGAAGGGGCCGGGATGCGGGCGTTGAAGTTGGTGTCGAGCGACCCGTCGGAGTTGAGTCGGCCAAGGCAATAGTTGGTCGCTCCGTTCAGCTTGGCGAAGTTGCCGCCGACAATAATCTTGCCGTCCGTTTGCAACGACATGGCCGCTACCAACCCATCGGCTGTCGCCGTGAAATTGGTGTCCACTGTGCCGTCGGCATTGAGCCGGCCGATGGCCCGTCCGTTGATCGCGCCGATGTTTCCACCCACTAAAATCTGGCCGTTGGGCTGCCGGACCAGGCAATTAACGGAATATCCATAGCCAGAATTGCTGGTTTCGCTGAAGGTGTTGTCCGGCGTGCCGTTGGCATTAAGCCGGACGATGTTGTTGCGAGTCTGGCCATTCACGGTGTTGAACTGGCCGCCCACTAAAATTTTACCGTCGGGTTGCAGGGCAAGCGAGAAGGTATATCCGGTGCCGCCGTAAATATCCACCAGGTTGGGATTGAAGCTGGTATCCAGGGTGCCGTTGGCGTTCAACCGGGCGAGGCCGGTGCGGGCCTGCCCGCCGATGGAGGAGAAACTTCCGCCCACGAGAATCTGGCCGTTAGTTTGCACCAGCAGGCAGCGGGCGTAGGGATAGTAACCACCGAGGGCGATGTTAAGACCCGGATCAAGCGAGCCGTTTGCATTGATGCGTCCTAGGCTGTAACGAAAACCACCCGCCAGGTTGGTGAACCAGCCGCCGACGAGAATCTGGCCGTTGGTCAGCACGGCCAGGCAGTAAACCAGATTTCCGCCGTTGCCCAAACCAAACGATCCGCTGACCACCGGTGTGAAGGTAGGGTCGAGTGTGCCGTCCGGGTTAAAGCGGCCGAGGGCTTTGCGCGTTTGACCTGTCAGCAGGGAAAACTGGCCGCCGACAAGCAGCTTGTCATCCGGTTGGGTCGCGATGGCGTAAACGACGCCGTTCGGATTGGGGTTGAAAGAATACGGGGAGGTTCCGTCCGTTTCCAACCGGCTGATGTAGTAACGTGCCTGTCCGCCGATGCCGGTGAAACTGCCGCCAACCAACATTCTTCCATCGGCCTGCGGCAATACAGCATTTACAAAGTTGTTGGCTGCCGGATTAAAAGCGGCATCCAGCGTGCCGTCGGCATTGAGTCGTCCAATGTAATTACGGGTCTGGCCGGCCAGATTGGTGAATTTGCCGCCCACAAGAATCCGGCCATCCGCCTGAATTGCCAAGGCGCTTGCCGTGTTGTTAACTCCAGCGGCAAAGGATATGTCCAGCGTGCCGTCGTCGTTCAGCCGGCCGAGATTATTGCATGCCTGGTTGCCGAGCGCGCCAAAATTTCCGCTGACGAGCAACTGCCCGTTCGGCTGGAGCGCCAAAGCATTGACCGAGACGCCGGAAGTGACTGAAACGTAATTCGTGTCGAGGGAGCCGTCCGGATTGAGCCGCGCAAGTTGTCGCCAGGTTTTTCCGCCCACCGCGACAAATGTCCCGCCAATCAGAATCTGGCCGTTGGTTTGCACGGCCACGGCATTCACGTTGCCGACCACGAGCGGATTGAAATTGGTGTCCACTGTTCCATCGGTATTGATTCGGCCAAAGTATGAAAGGTTGCTCCCGCCGAGCGTGGTGAAGGCTCCGCCGGCCAGAATCTGCCCGTTCGCCTGGAGCGCCAGACAGTTCACCGTTCCGTTGGCGTTTGGATTGAAGCTGGTTTCCACCATGCCATTGGCGGCAAGCCGGGCAATCCGGTTCCGGTTCAGTCCGCCTGGCGAAGTGAACGCGCCGCCGACCAGGAGCATTCCGTCTGGCTGCACCACCAGAGAATTGACCGTGTTGTTGGCACTGGGAGAGAACCCGGTGTCAAGCGAGCCGTCGGAATTCAGCCGACCGAGGTAGTTGTGAGTCAGCCCCCCAAGCGCGGTGAAGGCACCACCCACGACGATTTTTCCATCCGCCTGCAAGACCATCACGTTGACTGCGGCATTTGCGCCGGGATTAAATGAATCGCCAGTTTGAGCCGGGGCTGGAGTTGCCAGGCAGGACCAAATAAGCGCCAGGTGCAGCGACAGACCGAACCGGACCAGCCCGGATGATGAACGACTACAGGAGGCGGAATGGTTGGGAACAGGCTCACCCGGGCGAGCACTGGGACGCTGGTGGTCACCATGGTTCATGGTAAGAAATTCTATCAGACAAGCAGATTGGGAACAAGCGAATAGTCAATGCCGCGCCGGGTGCGTTACGAGGCGGCAGTCTGATTGCTTGGTCCCATCGCCGAAAACACCGGCAGATAATACCCGAGTCTACTGCCAAACGTTTGCAGTTCTTCGGCCGGCATCATTTTTTTGCAGAAGTCTGCGCGCGCGCATTGGCGATCAAGGTCTTTTCCTCGGGCAGCAGCTGGGTGGATTGCACGGCGAGATCCAGGTATTCGAGAGCCCGGTTGGTCTGGCCGGCGGCGGCCAGCAGCAGTCCATAGTAGGTGGCCACTCCGGGCTTGCGCAGTTCATCGCTCTTGAGCTGCGCCAGGAGTTTCAGGCCGTCGTCGGTTTTCCCCTGAAGATGCAGGGAGAACGCGTAAGTTGAAACGATGACGCTGTCCTGGGGATGAAGTTGAAAATTCTCGCGGGCGATCTCGCGAGCTTCGTCCGCCCGGCGGTTCAACAGGAGCGAAATGGCGGCGAAGTTGTTTTTTGCGACGGCATCCGGGGAGTCGTATTTCATCATCGCGGAATAAACTTTCTGCAAACCCGCTGTGTTGCCGGTTGCGACATAGGTTTTTTCCAGGAGCGAGAGCATCTGCCGTTCGGCGGGGAATTCCTGGACGATCCGCCAGGCGACCTCATCGCGCTCGTCCGCCCAACGCCAGGCACGAGCCATGTCCAGCAGGACGTAGAGCGCATTGAGTCGGCCCGAGGCGGCGTTGAGGGCGGCCTGCCAATCTGAACGCGAGCCGAACTTCTGATTCAGCTCCCGGTGCGCGCGGGTGAGCAAGGCCAGGCGGATGAATTCCTGGTCGCCCCAGTTTCCGCCCTCCAGCGTGCTTTGGACGTTCGTCCAGCCGCCTTGGTCCGCGTAGCATCCAGCCAGCAGTTCCGTGACAGCCCGTTCGGCCTGCGTCTGGGGCGGCAGATTGAGCAGCCATTTCAGGGCCTCATCGGAGAGTTGATGCCCGCGGAGCCACGCGCCCAGGCTGCTCAGATCGTTGATGTCCTGGGCGGCCTGAGTTTCGAGCGAGGCGAGGTAATCGGACATCTCCGGGCTGCGGGACTCCTGCAGCAGCTGGAGGTGCAGCAGGCGGTCCGCGAAAGCAACCGGGGATTCCGCCAGGAGTTGACGCGAGTAACTCAGCCCCCCGGCGGGATCCTTTTTTTTGCGGGCGGCGGCGGCGAGGTTCCGCAGGGCATCACGTCGATGCGCCGGGTCGGAGGAAAGTTGTCGCAGCGTTTCGATGGCGGCGGGGTGGAGCAGGGAGTTGGTGGATTGCAACTGGAGCACGGCGAGGTTGAAGCGCGCGGAATGATTGTTCGGATCCAGCCTGACGGCTTCCGCGCAGTGATCCTCGGCGGATTGAAGATTGTTGCGCCCCACGGCCACCATGGCGGAGAGCAGATGGAAATCGACGGTGTTCCGGGCGGTGTCCTTGACGCCTTGCAGCGCGAGTTCCGCCTGCTGTCCTTGGCCGAAGTTGAGCGCGGTGCGCGCCAGCTCCAAACGGTTCGTGGCCTGGTTCGGCGCCAGTTCCACGACGCGCGCGCGCCAGGCGATTGCCTGGGGTGATTTCATTTTTTCAGCGATCTGCGCCAGGAGCCGGCAGGCATCTGCGTTGCCTCCGTTAAGGTCCAGCGTTTTGCGGGCGCTGAAGGCGGCGTTGGTGAAATCGTTTTTGAGAAACGCTGCCTGGGCTTGCGTCAGGAAGCGTTTTTGCTTCCAACTACGATAGGCGGGATGCGCCAGCCAGAGGCTGAGGCCAATTCCCAGGACGACGAGAGCTGCGAGTAGAAGTTTCTTCACGTGATTCAAAGTTTGGCTGGAGACGGGATTTCGAATTCCAGGCCCAGTGGGGAATTGATTTTCCAGCCGGGGGTGGCTTTCAGCGGCGGTGGCAAAGCGGACAGGGGTTCACGCATTTGGGGGAGCGGCGGCAATTCAGGCGGCGGGTTGGGCCGGCGGTTTGAGTTTCTCATCGTGGGGGGTGTCGTCCGCGGCAAGCGAGCTCGAGGGAAACCGGAGTCGGGTGCCATTTTGTTTTTCCCAGTTTTTGACGGCGGCCAGCCAGCCTTCCGCCAGCACATCAGCGATGATATTGAAGGCGCGGGGGTCGGCGAAGCGGGCGCGCAGCTTTTCCGCACCCTGCGGTTCTGGTTTTTCGGAACGGTTGGCGTCATTCGAAGTTTCCTGGTCGGTCCACAATTCCAGCAGGCTCCCCCGCCCGTCGAGGATTATCTGCCGGAATCGACTTCGGGCCGTGCCCGCCTGGGGGCGCCGCCAGGATTTGACGTTGCCTTCGGTTGCAAGTTTAACCGAGGTGAACCCCAGCCGTTCCGCCACGAAAACCAAATCCAGCCAAAGCGACTCGGCGGAATCCTTCCGGCGCGCCTCCATGGTCAGCCACCGTGTCAGGCAAAGCGCGGCCTGGACGTCCTGCCGCATGGCGAGCGAGTTGCCGACGACACGGCCCACCGCGAACCAATCGCGGCTGAAACGCAGCCCGCCGGCACACAGGATCAAAATCAACGCGAACACTCCTAGTATGATCGGGGTCAATTGGTTTTTGGACCAAAACGCCAGCAAACCCAGCAGCAAGAAGACCAGCGTCACCCCGTAAGCGCCCAGCACCGCCTTGCGGCGCGAAAATCCCATTTCGAGCAGATGATGATGCAGATGCCGGCGGTCGGGACGGAAAATCGGCAGCCCGCGCAGCCCCCGGCGCAGAATGGCCAGCGTCACATCCACAATCGGCAATCCCAGGACGAACATCGGGGCCATGAGGGCCGCGAGCACATTTCCCTTTTGGGAGCTGAGCAAGGAAAATAAGCCGACCAGAAAACCAAGAAAATAGGCGCCACCATCGCCCATGTAAATGCGGGCGGGCGGAAAGTTGTAGCGCAGGAAACCCAGGCAGGCGCCCGCCATGCCCGCGGACAGAAGTTGCAGGGAGGAGGTGCATTCATACGCGAGCAGCGACATCAACATCAGGCAGATGCCGCCCGCCAGGCCGTCCACGCCATCCACCAGGTTGATCAAGTTTGTGGTCGCAAGCAGCCAGAGCACGGCCAGGAAGAACCCCCATTCATGCAGCGGGATGATCCTTCCGGAAAACGGGATTTTGAAATTCTCCAGGCCGATGCCCAAACCACAGGTGGCCGCCGCGATGAGAATTTGGAGGAGCAGTTTCTTGCGGGCCCCGAGCGGTTTGAGGTCGTCCCAGAATCCAATCGCGAACATGGCCAGGGGCGCCAGTAAAATGAGCAGTTTATGCCGGGGTTCATGGATTTCGATGGGACTGACACCGTTGGGCAGCAGCAGCAGCACCACGTAAGCGACCACCAACGCCAAACCGCCTAATCGAGCAACGGGGGCCTTGGTGTCGTGATGCAGATCGGCAGCCCTTTGCAGGAACGGGCTGCGCGAACACACTCGAAGAATCAGGGGAATGGCCGCCAACGTCACCGCCACGCCGGTCAAGGCATATCCTGCTAGGAGGGCGTAATTCATTTTATGGATCCGGACACCAGCATCATTTTTGGTGTTGGAAACGCATCAACATAACCGCCTGCATGCCGCGCCTGGGCACAACCGGGTTGAAGGGACTCGGTGACAATGTGATTTTCAAACTGCCTGCCATGAAAGCAGGATTGGCCGGGAAAAGCAAGATTTGCCGCGGCGAAATCGCCTCGTGGTTGGAGCCGGGCGCGCTAATCAAAGACGCTCAATTTGCGGTTGGCTTTGCGCAGGCGCTGGCAGAGGCAGAGCGAAAGATTTTCCAGAAGCTTGATTTTGACGCCGGGCTGCGTGGTGCTGAGGTTTTCAAAATCCTCCAGTCCCAACACGTCGCAGACCACCTCGGTGTCCGCGACAATCTTTGCCGACCGCGGGGCGCGGTCGATGACGGCCATCTCGCCGAAGACCATGCCGGTGGAAAACGTGGCCAGCCGCCGGGGTGCGCCCGACTCCGTCGGGATCAGGACGCTGACGCCGCCGCGCGCGAGGAAAAACAATTCGCGGGCTTCATCGCCGGCGTTGATGATGGCCTCGCTTTGCTGATAGACCCGGCGCTTGAGGAGGGAGGCGATGACGGCGAGTTCGTCCGGGGTGAAGTTCGCGAAGAGTTCGTAGCGTTCGAGTTTCGCCAGACGATCCGCCGCGCGGTCGGGGAGCGCCGCTTCGATGAGGCGGTTCTCGCACCATTCCAGCGCCAGATCATTGTCCTCGATGGCGCGGAACAGTTCCTCGTAGCGGCCGCCCAGCTTCACCTTCAGGTAACGGCGCAAGAGCGGCAGATGCTCCGCGTGCGTGAACAGCACAAACTTGCCCAGGCCGGAAAGCTTGATCAACACCTCGTAAAGCAGCCGGCAGGCGCTCTCATTCAGCGTGAGGACGCGCTTTAAATCGAGGATGAGGAATTCCACCGAGGCCGCGTTTTCAATCACGTCATGAACCAGCGGTTCGGTGATGCTGAAGGTCAGGTTGCCTTGGAGCTGATAGCCCTTGATGCCGTGCCCCAGCTCATGCAGGACGCGGCTTTCCTCGGGCGTGCGCACGCGATTGGAAAAGAGCTCCGCGCCAGTGAACTTGAGCCGCAGGGTGGATTTGCCCACGCTGGGCCGGTTGAACAGATGCAGGTTGCAATGCCGCGAGATGGCGTCGCACACGCGGATGCTCCGCACGCTGTTGCCCCGCGCATCCAGCAGCGGCGAGAATACCCCGATCCCCAGCTGTCCCGGCAGCACCGCGATGACGCCGCCGGCCACGCCGCTCTTGGCGGGCATGCCGACGTTGTAAATCCATTCGCCCGCGTAGTCATACATGCCGCAGGAACCCATGACGCTCAGGATGCTCTCGACATATTCGCCGCGGATGGCCTGCTTGCCGGTCACGGGATTGACACCGAGATTGGCGAGCGTGGCGGCCATGATGCCGAGGTCGCGCGCGGTCACGGAGACGGAGCATTGTTTGAAATACAACTCCACGTCGGGAATCGGGTCGCCGGCAAGAATATCAAAGTTGCGCAACATGTGGCCGATGGCACGGTTGCGATGGCCGGTTTCGTTTTCAGATTGGTAAACCGCATTGTCCAGGCCCAGTTCTCGGCCCGCGTACAGCGCGAACATTTCCAGCAGCCGCGTCAACCGGTTGTGCGGCGATTTTCCGCCGATCAGCGAAGTCGTGGCGATGGCTCCGGCGTTGATCATGGGATTGCGCGGGCGGCCCGTGCCGGGTTCAAGGCTGATGGAGTTGAAGGCGTCGCCGGTCGGCTCCATGCCGACTTTGCCGAGCACGGTGCGGCGGCCGTTGTCTTCAAGCGCGAGACCATAGACGAACGGTTTGGAAATGGACTGGATGGTGAAGGGCTGTCGGGAATCGCCGACCTCGTAAACATGGCCGGTGGCCGTCACCAGGCAAATCCCGAACCAATTGGGATCGGCCTTGGCCAGTTCGGGAATGTAAGTGGCTACGTGGCCTTCGGTCACGCCGGCAAATTCGCGGTGGAGCTGCTCCAGGTAATCCAGCACGGGAGAGGAGCAGGGCGATTTTAGTTCTGCGTTCATGGCACAATGCGGTGGCGGTGATGCTGGCTCGGATCGCCGGTGTCCTGCGTGGCCGAGGTTCAGTGACTTGGCCGCCAAAACATTTCAGACACGTGACGTTTTTGTTTTTAAAAAGGTTCGCAATGGTCGTGCCACTCTTTCGCGGCACTCGAGATGGATCAGCGAGCCTTGGGAATGTGGCGTTTTTGCGGCATTAATCGACCTGTTCCCACCGCGCGCCCGCGCCGCAACCTCCCGACGGTGGGCTCAATTTGCTCAGCTTGGGCGAAACAAACCGCGCCGATGCAGGGCGCTGGCGTTATGGATTTGAAGGAATAACTCGCGACTCACAAAACTGTTCTGACACAAAGCGCCCGAAGCCAAAGCGCGCCGCCGTCGCCGGAATGTAGAGCCGGACCACACCGGAAGCGCGCGGCTTAGTCTGTCTGCGCACACAGATACTTCTGGAACCCGGCGAAGACTTTGGTGATTTCCTCCGGCTTACCGCTTAGGTCGGCGACGGCGTCGGTGATGGAGTCGTGGTATTTCAAACGGAGCAACGGCGGCAGTTTGGTTTGCTCCAGTTCCTCCACGCCCACGGTGACGTATTGGGACAGCACGAAATTCAGGAACGCCTGCCGCTTGTCATTAAAATGGGAATTGATATACACCCGCGCTTGATCCGCCCGCACAGCTCGCGTGATGGGCGGCAGCGGATAGACCACATTCGCCGATTGAATCTGCTTCACGCGGAAGGGCGTCAGGAAACAGTTGTTGTTGCCCGGTTTTATTTCATGCGCCGCAAGCCGGCGCGCCGGGCACGGATGGCCAGAACCTTGGCCTGTTTCGCTCCATGCCTCCGCACGGAAAATTGTTTCCGCCGGACCACATACGGTTCTGGACTCCATGTCGCCTTCCAGACGGTCACGGGCTTGCGACCGCGCCGGTCCACGAGCTTCTGCACGCCGATGATCCCGGAGCGGCCTTTGCGTCGTAGCAACTCCGCCCAAAACCGACGGGAAGGAGTTTTTGATGCGCCGTGTTTGACCCGCAATGCTTGGTAATGCTTTTGCGCCGCTGCGAACGCCAATTCCCGTCCGCCGTGCTTTTTGTCCGCGAAGAACGCAGAATGAATCCTGCCGCGCCGCGCCAGCCGCACGAAGAATCCGTGATTATGTTTCGCCGGCTGATCAATCCGACAGATGCCGGGCGTGCGTGAGGCTGTTTTCATGGGTTCGTGTTTGCGGCCGGCTTATTTTTCCTGGCCTTGGAACGGAACTCAATCGCGACGTAGTCCCGGGTTTCGACCACCTGAAAGCCGGCTTTTTGTATTTCCCGGGCCAGCTCCGGCATGTGCGCCGCGCCCCACGGCACGATGAGGTGTTCTGCTGCCGGCAGCCGAGCCTCAATTTCATTCAGGAGATGGCGATTCCGTTTGCGCAGGAGATCCTCAAAGAATTGTTCCTCCAGGTGTGGTTGTGAGAATTGGAGCAGCTTCATCAACGTCCCGGCATTCAAGCCCTGGGCGTGCACGAGCATGATCAGGTTGAGCCCGGCAATCGTGCCCGGGGTGAAATCAGAGACATCCACATCCGCCAGCACCAGTTCGCCGCGGGGTTCAAACGCTTCCTGTTGCTCGGCGACCCCGAGCGCGGCGGCCATGCGTTCGTAAGCAACCTGGTTCGTAATCAGATTCTGCTCGTCGGTCACGCCCTCCATCAGCACGAGCGCGTTGGTGGGAAAGGAACGCGCGAGGCTCTGGTAGAAGGGGGTTTCGCCGACATGCGACATCGGCACCAACTGGATGGTCTTGCCGTCAGGGCGAATGTATTTGCGCACCTGCACCGTCAGCCCAGCCGGGCGCAGGGCCACGAAGCCATCGCTGAAATGATCCAAGGCCAGCACCGCGCCCAAGACGAAATAAATCAGGATCGCGGGCAGCAACCCGAAAATGTTGGCCAGCAGGAAACCGGACAGGTTGCGCCAGCTGAAACCGCGACCTGCAAGCCGGTGTGCCGCCACCAGCGGCCAGCGGAGCCTAAAACCGCCTTGCATCCGGTGCAGAATGAATAAACCCAGGAGGACCTGACTGAGCGAGATAACCCACGAAATCTGTTGCATCCGATCATAGCAATAAATCGCAGCCGGAACCGTGGCCAGAAGCCCCACCAGTGCGAACAAAGAGAGCGGGAGGAACACGCGTTTGGGAATCAGGGGCGTCAACCCCATCAGGAGGTAGATCACGATCGTCACGGCTAGGGCCAAAGAGCACGTAATCTCGCGGAGCAGCGTCAGGACATGCAGGCCAAAAAGTAGAATAAACGAGTCATCCGCGAGCGACACGACCGCGTCGGCGAGAAATATGCCGAGGCCCAGGCTCAACACGATGGCGACTCCATTACGCAACGGGTCCGACGTCGGCAGGATGGGTGGCGGCACGCTCACTTGGGACGGTTCCGAAGATGGCAGCGGCGGCACGTCTGGGTTGTCTGAGGGCATAAATTTAGTCAACGTCGGGGAGCTGCGCGTCGAGGGTGCGGGTTTGATGCCACTGCGCGTCCAGCATGTCGCGCCACCGGAGCCATTCCTCAAACCACGCCCCGATTTTGCTCGTGATTAACATCTGTTGCATCAATGCCTTCATCGTCGATGGTCCGAAATGCGTTGGACATAGTCGAGGGCGGCGTGGGCGTAGCGCCAGTTTTGAAATGAATCGAAGGCCGCGAACTGCCAGGCCAGCACGATCAGCCAGAACACGAACTGATAGCCGGGTTTGGAAACTTTGTGCCGCAGCCGGCGCTGCGCCAGAAATGCGCCCGGCCAGCCGCCCAGCAGTTCGGTCACATGCAGCCCTGCTTCCGAGATCCGCCACGCCTTTGCCCGTGCCCGCCGCTTGTCCAGCGCATAGCTGCCGTAACTGACCCCGCCGATCAGCAGGACGTACGCGCCGACCCAGCGGAAATCCAGCCCGCGCCGGTGCAGTGCGAGGCCGGGCAGCACCAGCAGGCAGGCCAGCAGCAAGACCGCGAACACGGTGATCCGTCCGCCGTCATTCACATGCACGGCATTCTTGGCGCAGGTCCGGCCCCTCGCATCGATGCCGCCGATGAAGCGGATGACATCGCCCACGGCGGGCCGCTTGTGACGCTCGACGAAGTCACGGCGATGCAGAAACAGCCGGCTCTTGCCAACTTGAAGAAAGCCGTAGCCCTTCTCGTCATGCCACTCGACGATCTTGGCGGTTAAGGGCGCGTCTGGGCGGATCGGCATGGTTCAGGTCGCGATAGATATTCTCTTCTGGGTTTTTCCTGCTCTCATGGTGATTTGCTCAAACCACACGGGCGTATAAATACTTCTGAAACCCGGCGAAAACCGTTTTGATCTCGTCCGGCTTGCCGCCGAGGTCAGCTACGGCGTCGGTGATCGAATCGTGATATTTCAAACGCAGCAAGGGGTTCAGTTTGCTCTGCTCCAGTTCTTCCACTCCTTCGGTGACGTAGTGTGACAGCACGAAGTCCAGAAACGCCTGCTGCTTGGCGTTGAATTGAGAATTGATATGCACCCGGGCGTGGTCGGCCCGCACCATCCGCGTGACTGGCGGGAGCGCGTAGGCCACGTAGGCGAGCACGTCGAAGAGGTCGCTGTTCTCGGCGTCGATGAGTTGCTGCATGGCCACCAGTTTGTCGTGGCCGAAATCTTTGTCGGCCAGCCCTTGCAGGAGTTTGGCTCGTGTGTCGGGCGCGCTCCAGAGGGCGCGAAGTTCGGCTTCGCTTTGGAAGAAATCGGGGAGCTTGCCGAAGAGCAGTTCCATGAATTGCTGCGCGGACATCGGCGTGCCGTCGGGATGCCAGAACGTCGTCATCATCATGTGCTGGATGGTGCGCTCCTTGCCGTCGGCGAGTTTCACTTTCACCTTTTTCTTTTTCTGGCAGACGCAATTGATCTGACCGCAGACCGGGCACGGCTCTTTCGGACATTCGCACGGTGACTTGCCGCACTTGGCGCAGGGCTTGGGCGGCGTCACTTCGCAAGCGCAGGGCCGCTGGCCGCATTTGGGGCAAGGCTCTTCTTCGAGCGGATCACCGTCCCATTCGGGATCGCTGAAATGCAGGTGTGCCTTCACGAAGTCGTAGATCGTGAAGTAGTCCTTGCCGTCGTAGAGTCGCGTGCCGCGTCCGATGATCTGCTTGAACTCGATCATCGAATTTATCGGGCGCATCAGGACGATGTTGCGGATGTTCCGCGCATCCACGCCTGTCGAGAGCTTTTGTGACGTGGTGAGGATGGTCGGGATCGTCTTCTCGTTGTCCTGAAAGTCTCGCAAGTGCTGCTCGCCGAGCACGCCGTCGTCCGCGGTGACGCGCTGGCAGTAGTTCGGGTCTTTGCTCGTTTTGAGCTGGTTGATGAGGTCGCGCAGGAGCAGCGCGTGGGCCTGGTTCGCGCAGAAGACGAGCGTCTTTTCGTTCTGGTTGATCTGCGACAGGAAGATTTCCACGCGCTTCTTTTCGCGTTCGCGGATCTCGATGCTGCGGTTGAAGTCCGCTTCCTCGTAAAGTTTTCCCGCCTCAATCTCGCCCTCCACCACGGCGTCGTCGGAGGTGTAAACGTAGTAATCAATCGTCGTCTGAATCTGCTTCACCTTGAACGGCGTAAGGAAGCCGTCGTTGATGCCTTCCTTGAGCGAGTAGATATAGACCGGCTCGCCGAAGTAAGCGTAGGTGTCCACGTTGTCTTTGCGCTTGGGCGTGGCGGTGAGGCCGAGTTGCACGGCGGGCGCGA